>NZ_CP043627.1:4275000-4575000 GCF_016804325.1 Methylobacterium aquaticum | reverse complement strand
AGTCGAAGGGCGAGCGCCCGCCGGTGGCGAGCGCCCGGCCGGCGAACACGAACAGGCCGGCATAGATGTCGGCCGCGATGGTCGGGTCGCTGGTGCGCAGGTCCTGCGGCGCGATGACGAGGCCGGTCGGGCGCAGGCGGGCGAGCGCCGAGGGGCGCGAGGTCGCGCGAACGGCGGCGGCCCGCAGGACGCGCCCCGCCTCGTGCCCGACGAGCCGGTAGAATCGCCAGCGGTCAGGCCCCCAACCCACGCCACCTCCTGCCCGTGGACCGGCGCCGTGCGGCCACGCTCAAGGAATGGTCAAGGATCGTCACGGGGTCAAACCGCCGGATCGCCCCGTGAACAGGTTCCTCACGCGCCGCGCCGCTCCAGCCGCACGGCGAAGAAGCCGTCGAGCCCGCCGCGGCCTTCGTCCGGCCAGTGCGACGGCAGGGTGCGCAGGTCCCCCGACGGCGTGACGAGGGCGGGATCGCCGACCTCCTCGGGCGTGATCGGGCGGCGGACGAAGTCCGGCTGGCGCTTGAGGAAGGTCTCGGCCTGCACCTCGCCCTCCGCCGGCTCGAGCGAGCAGGTGCAGTAGACGAGGCGCCCGCCCGGGCGGGTGAGCCGCGCCGCCTTGTCGAGGAGCCGGGCCTGGAGCGCGGTGAGGCGGGGCAGGTCGCTCTCGCGCTTGGCCCAGGCGACGTCCGGGTGGCGCCGCACCGTGCCGGTGGCGCTGCACGGCGCATCGAGCAGCACCGCGTCGAAGGGCCGGTCCTCCGGCAGCGCCAGCGCGTCCATGGCCTTGACCTCGGCCGAGAGGCCGAGACGGGCGAGGTTCGCTTCCAGCCGGCGCAGGCGCGGGGCCGAGCGGTCGACGGCCAGCACCGTGGCGCCGCTTGCCGCGAGCTGGGCGGTCTTGCCGCCGGGCGCCGCGCAGAGATCGGCGACCCGCTCGCCGGCCTGCACCCCGAGGAGATGGGCCGGCAGGGCCGCGGCGGCGTCCTGCACCCACCAGGCGCCGTCCTGGAAGCCGGGCAGCTCCGGCACCGGCGTGCGGGCATCGTCGAGGCGCAGGCTCAGGCCGCTCGGCAGGCGCCGCCCGTCGAGGCCGTCGGGCAGCGCGGCGCCCGGGCGTAAGGTGAGGTCGAGCCCCGCCCCCCGCGCATGGGCCGCCGCGATGGCCCGGGCGGTCTCCTCGCCATAGGCCTTGATCCAGCGCTGCGCGAGCCAGCCCGGCGTGTTGAGGCGCAGGGGCTCGGCATCGCCCTCCTGGCGGATCGCGTCGCGCTCGCGGGCGATCCGGCGCAGGACGGCGTTGGTGAGGCCGCCGAGATGCTGCATCCCCGGCTCGGCCTTGGCGAGGCGCACCGCCAGGTCGACGGCGGCGTGGTCCTGGACGTTGAGGTAGAGGATCTGCGCCGCCCCGGTGGCGAGCAGCGCCACGAGGCCCGGCTGGTCCTCCGGCAGGCCCTTCGCCAGGCTCTGGTCGAGGGCGTTGAAGATCACCCCGAGATGCCGGAACGTCGTGGAGGCGATGGCGCGGGCGAGGCCCGCATCCTGCGGCGGCAGCGCGGCCCGGTGGACGACCGGCTCCATCGCGTCCTCGAGCGCCGTGCCGCGGTTCTTGCCGAGCAGGTCCGCCACGATCCCCCAGGCGAGGCGCCGCGCCGGCAGGCCGGCGGCCTCGGGGCCCGCACCGGCGTTGTGTTGTCCGTCCATCCTCACTCCACCACGCCCCCGGGCCTGGAACGGCCCGCGCGCGCCTCGCCCGTCCGCGGGCCTGATCTTGACGCTGCCGCCCGCGCCCTCCACCTCGGAGGGAACCGGCGGCCTGATCTCCCGGGGTGGCATCCGGCCGCCCGAGATGCAAGCGCCGCGACGCAGAGACCGAGCGAGACCCGATCGATGAGCGAGAGCGAGACTCCGTCCAAGACCCTGTCGCCGGCGGCGCAGCGGGCGCTGGCCGAGGCCGAGGCGCGGCGGGCCGAGATCGACGCCCGGGCGGACGAGATCCGCCGCGAGCGCGAGATCAACGGGCGCGGCGGCCTGGAGCCGGTGCGCTACGACGATTGGGAAGTGAAGGGCCTGGCGACCGACTTCTGAGGAGAGACCGATGGGCTTGCTCGACGGGCTGCTCGGCCATGGCAGCGACATAGCGCCGGAGGCGGTGGCGCAGGAACTCGACGGGATGCTGGTGCCCGGCGAGACCGTGCAGGTGGCGTTCCGGGTGATCCGCGACCTGATGGTCTTCACCGACCGGCGGATGATCCTGGTCGACAAGCAGGGCGTGACCGGCCGCAAGGTCTCGTATCTCACGGTGCCCTACCGGGCGATCACCTCGTTCTCGATCGAGAATGCCGGCAGCTTCGACATGGATTCGGAGCTGACGATCTGGGTCTCGGGCCGGCCCGACCCGATCAGCCGCACCTTGAAGCGCGGGGCCGACATCCGCGGCATCCAGCGGGCGATCGCCGCGACCTTGCGGTGACCTGACGTCTGGAACGCCCGCCCTTCCGCTTCCGTTGGGGTCGCGAAACCCGCGACAGGAGCGATGACCATGGGTGACACGACGATCAAGAAGGTGTCCGGCGGGCAATCGCCGCAGGGGCCGGACGGCCAGCGCTACCTCGCCTCCGGCAAGCAGGTCGCGATGCGGCTGTGGGTCGACGAGCCGCCGACCGACGACAAGCCGAGCGCCGCCCGCGACTACGAGACCGTCGGCTACGTGATCGCCGGCCGGGCCGAATTGGTGGTCGAGGGCCAGACCGTGCGGCTGGAGCCGGGCGATTCCTGGCTGGTGCCGGCGGGCGCCGAGCACACCTACCGCATCCTCGAGACCTTCACCGCCGTCGAGGCGACGTCGCCGCCCGCGTGAGGCATGCGCGCGAGGGCTGAGGAGGGGGGGCACGCGCGGTCCGCGACACGGGAGGCTGCGCGAGTGCGAGTGCGGGCGTGACGAAAGCCGTGCGTGAACCCTCCCCCCTCTGCGGGGGAGGGTGGCCTGCGGCGAGTGCGCAGCACTCGTGCCAGGCCGGGAGAGGGGCAGCACGACGCTTCGGGGCTTGGCGCCCTTCAGTACGTTTCCGCCTTATCCGGAAGCGTGGTTCCCCTCTCCCGCCCGGCTCCGCCGGGCACCCTCCCCCGCAGAGGGGGGGAGGGTCACGCTCCGGCAGTCGTCGCTCCCCATCAAACACCCTGACGTATCACCGCGTCACCACCACCGTCGTCCCGACCTGGACGCGGCCGTAGAGATCGGCCACGTCCTGGTTGTACATCCGGATGCAGCCATAGGACGCGAAGGTGCCGATCGAGCCCGGCCGGTTGGTGCCGTGGATCGCGTATTCGCCCCGGTCGAGGGTGAGCGCCGCCACGCCCATCGGGTTGCTCGGCGAGCCGCCGGCGATCACCTCCGGCAGGCGCGGATTGTCCCGCTTCACCTCGTCCGGCGGCGACCAGGCCGGCCGGAGATATTTGCCGTCGATGCGGGCATAGCCGGTCCATTGCTTGCCGGCCTTGCCGACCGCCACCGGATAGCGGATCGCCGTCCCGTCGCCGTTGACGAAGTACAGCCGCCGCTCGGCGGTGCGCACCACCACCGTGCCGGCTTCCGCCGCCGCGTCGAAGGCGACCAGTTCCCGCGCCGCGGCCGGACCGGCCGCCATCGTTGCCGCGACGATCGCCGCCGCGGTCCATCCACTCTGCTTGTGCATCCCTGCGGTCCTCGAGCGTGACCTTTTGAGCAGAGCGATAATCCGCCGGGAAACCTGTCGTTCCGGTTGGCAAAGATGCTTGCCGGGGGATGAAGAGCGGGGGGATGCCCGGGAGCGTCAAGGAGTGGTTACCGGCGGCCCCGTATCGCGTCGCCGACCCACCGCGCCGGGACACGCCATCGACGGTTGCCCGCTCGTCGCTCGCGCATCCGTCAATTGACAGACGCAGCCGGCCGCCGCGAAGCTGTCAGCGCTAAAAGGTGCGAACCAACGGCCCACCGGCGGCACCCCACGCGGCCGCTCCTCCCCCACGGCGCCGCCCGAGCGCCGGCCCAACCCGAACGGAAGCGCCCATGATACGCCTGAACGTGAACGGCTCCGTGCGCGAGGTCGAGGCCGAGCCCGACACGCCGCTGCTCTGGGTGATCCGCGAGCAGGTCGGCCTCACCGGCACCAAGTACGGCTGCGGCATCGCCCAGTGCGGCGCCTGCACGGTCCATATCGACGGGCAGGCGGTGCGCTCCTGCTCGATGCCGGTGTCGAGCATCGAGCCGAACCAGAGGATCGTCACGATCGAGGGCCTGAGCCCCGACCGTTCCCACCCGGTGCAGAAGGCCTGGGCGGCGCTCGACGTGCCGCAATGCGGCTTCTGCCAATCCGGCATGATCATGGCCGCCGCCGCCCTGCTGGCGCAGAAGCCCAAGCCCAGCGAGGCCGAGATCCGCCAGGAGATCACCAACATCTGCCGCTGCGGCACCTACAACCGGGTGCTCGCCGGCATCACCCTCGCCGCCGAGGGCGGCGAGACCGGCCGCGGTTGAGGGGACACGCCATGACCGACACCGTCTCCCCCATCCTGTCGCGCCGTTTCTTCCTCGCCGGCTCCGCCGCCGCGGCGGGCGGCCTGGCGCTGGGCTTCGATCTGCCTGTCGCGCAGGCCGCCCCCGGCGCGACCGCGCCCGAGGTCAATGCCTGGGTGGTGGTGCGCCCGGACGAGACCGTGGTGATCCGCATCGCCCGCTCCGAGATGGGCCAGGGCACGCTCACCGGCCTCGCCCAGCTCGTCGCCGAGGAACTGGGCTGCGACTGGAACAGGGTCACGACCGAGTATCCGACCCCGGGCCAGAACCTCGCCCGGGGCCGTGCCTGGGGCGATTTCTCCACCGGCGGCAGCCGCGGCATCCGCGAATCCTACGTCGCGGTGCGCCAGGGCGGGCCGCCGCCCGCACGATGCTGGTCGCGGCGGCAGCGGCAGAGTGGAACGTGCCGCCCGGCGAGTGCCGGGTCGAGCGGGGCACGATCAGCCATCCGGCGTCCGGCCGCTCCACCACCTTCGGCAAGGTCGCCGCTGCTGCCGGCCGGATGGAGGTGCCGAAGGACGTGGTGCTGAAGGATCCGAAGGACTGGATCATCGCCGGCCAGCCGGTGAAGCGCCTCGACACGGTGGAGAAGACCGACGGCTCGCAGGTCTACGGCATCGACCTGAAGCTCCCCGGCCTGCTCAATGCCGCGATCCGCGATTGCCCGGTGGTCGGCGGCACGGTGAAGAGCGTCGATGCCGCGGCCGTCGAAAAGATGCCCGGCGTGCGCAAGGTGGTGCGGGTCGGCGACAGCGCCGTGGCGGTGGTGGCCGACACGTTCTGGCGCGCCAAGACGGCCGTGGACGCGCTCACGATCGTCTGGGACGAGGGGCCGAACGCGAGCGTGTCGAGCGAGACCATCGCCGCGATGCTGAAGGAGGGCCTGGACGCGCCCGAGGCCTTCATCGGCAACAAGGCGGGCGACGCCGCAGGCGCGCTCAAGGGCGCCGCCAAGGTGGTCGAGGCGACCTACGCCTATCCGTTCCAGAACCATGCCACGATGGAGCCGATGAACGCCACGGCGCGCTGGACGCCGGAACGCTGCGAGGTCTGGACGCCGACCCAGAACGGCGAGGCGGCGCTCGCCGCGACGGCCGAGGCCGCCGGGCTGTCGCCGCGGCAATGCGACGTGCACAAGATCCATCTCGGCGGCGGCTTCGGCCGGCGCGGCGCCACCCACGACTGGGTGCGCCAGGCGGTGCTGATCGCGAAGGAACTCCCCGGCACCCCGGTCAAGCTGATCTGGACCCGCGAGGAGGACATGACCCATGGCCGCTACCATCCGGTCACGCAGTGCCGGATGCGGGCGGCGCTGGACGAATCCGGCAACCTGACCGGCCTGCACATGCGGATCTCCGGCCAGTCGATCCTGGCCGGCATCCTCCCGGGACGGCTGGGGGCGGACGGCAAGGATCCGGTGGTGTTCCAGGGCCTCAATCCCGGCGGGGCGGAAGCGGCGATCGGCTACACGATCCCGAACCTCCTCATCGACCATGCGATGCGCAACCCGCCGATCATCCCGGGCTTCTGGCGCGGGGTGAACACCAACCCGAACGCGATCTACCTCGAATGCTTCCTCGACGAGGTGGCGCATGCGGCGGGCCAGGATCCCCTCGCCTTCCGGCGCAAGCTGATGGAGAAGCACCCCAAGCACCTCGCCGTGCTGAACGCGGTGGCCGAGCGGATCGGCTGGGACTCGAAGCCCCCGTCCGGCATGCATCGGGGTCTCGCCCAGATCATGGGGTTCGGCAGCTACGTGGCGGCCGCCGCAGAGGTGTCGGTCGGCGAGGACGGCCGGATCAAGGTCCACCGCATCGTCGCCGCCACCGATCCGGGCATCGCGATCAACCCGCAGCAGATCGAGGCGCAGGTCGCCGGCTCCTTCGTCTACGGGCTGTCGGCGGCCCTCTACGGCGAATGCACGGTGAAGGACGGACGGATCGAGCAGACCAACTTCGACACCTACCCGGTCCTGCGCCTCGACGAGATGCCGAAGGTCGAGGCGATCCTGATGCCGTCGGGCGGCTTCATCGGCGGCGTCGGCGAGCCGACGATCGCCGTGGCGGCGCCCGCCGTCCTCAACGCGGTCTTCGCCGCCACGGGCAAGCGGGTGCGCCAGATCCCGGCGAGCCGCACGGACCTGAAGCGCGCGTGAGGTCCGCTCTGCTGCTGCTCCTCCTCGCGGGCCCGGCGGCGGCCTCGCCGCCGGGCGCCTCGTCCTGCTCCGGCTGCCACGGGGCGCCGGGGGGCGCGGTGCCGAGCCTCGCCGGCCGCTCGGCCGCGGACATCGCGGCCTCGCTCGCCGCCTTCCGGTCGGGATCACGGCCGGCCACGGTGATGAACCGCATCGCCAAGGGGTTCTCGGACGAGGAGAGCCGGGCGATCGCCGCCTGGATCGCGGGGGCGGCCCATGACGGGACTCGATCGGCGGGCGGTCCTGGCGGGGCTCGCCGCCAGCCTCTCTCGCCCCGCTTTGGCGCAAGCCGCGCGCGGGCGCGTCGTCGTGGTCGGCGGCGGCTTCGGCGGCGCCACCGCCGCGCGGGTCCTGCACCGGGCGGGCCTCAGCCTCACCCTGGTCGAGCCGGCGGAGACGTACTTCGCCTGCCCGTTCAGCAACGAGGTGATCGCGGGCCTGCGCCCGCTCTCGGCGCAGGCCTTCGGCTATGACGGCCTGCGGGCGAGCGGCGTCACGGTGGTGAGGAGCAGCGCCGAAGCGATCGACGGCGCCGCGCGGCAGGTGCGCCTCGCCGACGGGTCCACCCTCGATTACGACCGGCTGATCCTCTCGCCCGGGATCGCGCTCCGCTTCGACGCCCTGCCGGGCTACGACGCGGCCGCCGCCGAGAGGATGCCCCATGCCTGGAAAGCCGGGGCGCAGACCGAGCTGCTGACCCGCCAGCTCGCCGCGATGCCGGAGGGCGGGACGGTGGTGCTGTCGGTGCCGGCCAATCCCTATCGCTGCCCGCCCGGCCCCTACGAGCGGGCGAGCCTGATCGCCCACTTCCTCAAGACCCGCAAGCCCCGCGCCAAGCTGATCGTGCTCGACGCCAAGGATACCTTTTCCAAGCAGAAGCTGTTTCAGCAGGCCTGGGCGGCGCTCTATCCGGGCATCCTGGATTACGTGCCGCTCGCCTCCGGCGGCCAGGTCACGTCGGTCGATGCCAAGACGATGACCGTCGCCACCGACTTCGAGACCTACCAGGCCGACGTCGCCTGCATCATCCCGCCCCAGCGGGCGGCACCGATCGCCGCTGCGGCCGGCGTCGCCGACCGGTCGGGCTGGTGCCCGATCGATCCGGTCACCTTCGAATCGCGCCTGGTGCCGGACATCCACGTGATCGGCGACGCGGCCATCGCGGGCGCGATGCCGAAATCCGCCTTCGCGGCCAACGCGCAAGCCAAGGTCTGCGCCGAGGCCGTGATCGACCTCCTGGCCGGGCGGGTGCCCGAGCCGCCGAAGCTCGTCAACACCTGCTACAGCCTGGTCGCGCCGGGCTACGGCATCTCGGTCGCCGGGGTGTACCACCCGGACAAGGGCGTGCTCGCCGATGTCGAGGGCGCCGGCGGCACCAGCCCGGTCGATGCGCCCGAATCTGTCCGCCGGCAGGAGGCGGCCTATGCCGAGGACTGGTATCGCACCATCACCCAGGCGGTGTTCGGGTGAGGCGGGCGGCCATGCTCGTCGCCCTCACCCAGACCGCGCTCGCGCCAGTCGCGATCGTCGGCGACGCAATCCCGTTGCCCCTCGACGGCCGGACCGGCGATGCGGCCCGGGGACGGTCCATCGCCACCGACACCCGCAAGGGCCTGTGCCCGCTCTGCCATACCGGCCTCGGCGGCGCAGGCCCGGCCGGCGATCTCGGGCCCGACCTCTCGGAGGTGGGCGCGCGGCTCTCCGAGGGGCAGTTGCGGCTGCGCCTCGTCGATGGACGCGTCTTGAACCCCGCGACCCTGATGCCCTCCTATTACCGGACCGGGGGCATCCGGGTCGCCGGCGCCTGGCGCGACCGGCCGGTTCTGGAGGCGGGCGAGATCGAGGACGTGATCGCCTATCTCGTCACGCTGAAGGGGGCCTCGAGGACGCCATGACGGCTTTCCACCGCCGCACGATCCTCGCCGGGGGCGCCGGCCTGCTCACGATCGCGCTGGTGCGGCCGGGGCGGGCGGCGATCCTCCGCCCGACCCGCGAGGCGACCGTGGAGGCGATCCGCCGCTTCACCGGCGGCGCTCCGGTCCAGGGCGGCCGGATCCACCTCGACATGCCGCCGCTGGTCGAGAACGGCAACACCGTGCCGCTGTCCATCACCGTCGAGAGCCCGATGAGCGCGGCGGATTTCGTCCGCCGCATCGCGGTGTTCAACGACAAGAACCCGCAGCCCCACGTGGTGACCCTGCATCTCGGCCCCCGGGCCGGCCGCGCCGCGGTCAACACCCGGATCCGCCTCGCCGATTCCCAGACCATCACCGCCATCGCCGAGATGCGGGACGGCACCTTCTGGTCCGCGACCGCCGACGCGATCGTGACGCTCGCGGCCTGCGTGGAAGGATCGTGACGATGGCCCGCGCCCTCATCAACCTGCCCAAGACCGCCAAGGCCGGCGCGGTGATCGAGATCAAGACCCTGATCTCGCACCCGATGGAGACCGGCTACCGCCCCGGCCCCGACGGCCGCCTGATCCCGCGCAACATCATCACGGAGTTCGTCTGCACGTATGACGGCGAGGAGGTGTTTCGCGCCGAGTTGTCGTCGGCGAGCGCCGCCAACCCGTACCTCACCTTCACCACCGTGGCGACGAAGACCGGCACCCTGCGCTTCGCCTGGACGGGGGATAACGGGTTCTCGCAGGTCGAGGAGGTGGGGCTTACGGTGACGTGAGGGATGTCGGGGGCTTGCGGGTCTTCATTGGATGTCGACGATCCCAAGAGCCTGTTTGAGCAATAATTTATAAAAACGATTAGCGTGAGGCAGGATCATTCCATCCTCTGACCTCATCCTGAGGTGTCAGCCGATTGAAAATCGGCTGACCTCGAAGGAGGGCTCCAGGGATCGCAGAGGCTTCTGGAATCCTCCTTCGAGGTCAGTCCATCTCCGATGGACCGACACCTCAGGATGAGGTGGAAGGATAGGATATTCCATGGTTCCTTGTGATTTTTTGTCAAAATAAACATGGTATATATTAGACAATAATACAAAATTTTTGATCATGCTTTGAAGACTTCGATTGGCATCATGAGGCGCCCACCTACAGAAAGCTCTGCGGGTCGACATCGATCCCGACCCTCAGATTCCCCCGCACCTTCGGCCCCCGGGCGAGCCAATCGCGCAGATAGCTCTGAAGGTCGATCTCGCGTTCGGTCTTGACCAGGAGGCGGAAGCGGTAGCGGCCGCGCACCAGGGCGAGCGGCGCTTCCGCCGGGCCGAGCACCATCACGCCGGGCGGCGGCTCGGCGACGCGGGCCAGCGCCCGGCCATGGGCCTCCGCCGCCTCCCGGTCGGTGCAGGAGATGACCAGAGCCGCCAGGCGCCCGAAGGGTGGCAGGCCGGCGACCTCGCGCGCCGCCGTCTCCTCGGCATAGAAGCGCTCGGCATCGCCCGAGATGAGCGCCGAGAGCACCGGATGCTCGGGCTGGTAGCTCTGGACCAGCGCCCGGCCCGGCTTCTCGCCGCGCCCGGCCCGGCCCGTGACCTGCTGGAGCAGCTGGAAGGTGCGCTCGGCGGCGCGGGGATCGCCGGAGGTCAGCCCGATATCGGCATCGAGCACGCCGACGAGGGTCAGGTGCGGGAAGTTGTGGCCCTTGGCGACGAGTTGGGTGCCCACCACGATGTCGCAGCCGCCCTCGGCCACGGTCTGGAGTTCGGCCCGCAGCCGCTCGGCGCCGCCGGGAAAGTCGCTCGACAGCACGATCACCCGCTTGTCCGGGAAGGTGGCCGAGACCTCCTCGGCGATGCGCTCGACGCCCGGACCGCAGGCGGTCAGGTTGTCGAAGGTGCCGCATTCGGTGCAGGCCTCCGGGCGCCGCTCGGCGTGCCCGCAATGGTGGCAGACCAGCGCCCGGCGGAAGCGGTGCTCGACGAGCCAGGTCGAGCAGTTCGGGCATTGGTAGCGGTGGCCGCAGGCCCGGCACAGGGTGAGAGGGGCATAGCCGCGGCGGTTGAGGAAGAGCAGCGCCTGCTCGCCCCGCGCGTTGGTCTCGGCGATGGCCGAGACGAGGCTCGGCGACAGGTAGCGCCCGCGCGGCACCTTCTCGGATCGCATGTCGATGGCGCGGATCTCGGGGAGGCGCCGTCCGCCGAAGCGCTCCGGCATCACCACCCGGCGGTAGCGGCCGCGCTCGGCATTGACCCGGGTCTCGATCGCGGGCGTCGCCGAGGCCAGGACCACGGCGGCGTTCTCAAGCTTGCCGCGCACCACCGCCATGTCGCGGGCGTGGTAGCAGACGCCGTCATCCTGCTTGTAGGCGCCTTCGTGCTCCTCATCGACCACGATCAGGCCGAGCTGGCGGAACGGCAGGAACAGGGCCGAGCGGGCGCCCACCACCACCTGCACCTCGCCCGACGCCACGCCGGCGCGGATCTTCTCGCGACGGCGCCCGCCGATTCCGGAATGCCAGGCGGCGGGCCTGACCCCGAAGCGCTGGGCAAAGCGGTCGAGGAACTGCGCCGTGAGCGCGATCTCGGGCATCAGCACGAGGGATTGCACGCCCCGGCGCAGCGCCTCCGCCACCACCTCGAAATAGACCTCGGTTTTTCCTGAGCCGGTCACGCCTTCGAGGAGCGTCACGCCGCCCTCCCCCGCCGCAGCCCCATCGGCAGGCGGCGCGGTCAGGGTGGCGATGAGCGCGCGGGCCGCCTCGGCCTGGGGTTCGGAGAGGGGATCGTGCGGATGCTCGGGATCGGGCGGCTCGGCGACCCGCTCGGGCGCCAGCGCCACGGTCTCGAGCACGCCGTCGTCGATCAGCCCGTCGATCACGCCGGCGCTGACCCCGGCCTCGAGGGCGAGCGCCCGCTTGCCCCGCACCGCCTTGTCGGCCGCCACCGCCACCACCTTGCCCCGCGCCGGGGTCATCCGGCTCGGCGGCATCCCGGTCGCCCGCACGCCGACCTTGGCGGTCTCGGTGCGGCTCTCCTCCGGCAGGCGGAGCGCCATGGCGAGGGCCGAGCCCTTCGGCGCCAGGGTGTAGCGGGCGATCCACTCGACGAGGCGGCGCAAAGCCGGGCTCAGGGGCTCGACGCCGAGCCGGCCGGTGACCCGCCGCAGGTTCGAGCCGGCGCCGTCGCGAAGACTCCAGACCACGCCGACGATCTCGCGGGGCCCGAGCGGCACCTGCACCACGTCGCCTTCCGCCAACGTCAGTTCGGGCGGCACGGCGTAGCTGTAGGCCTGGTCGAGGGCGAGCGGGATCAGGACGTCGGCGATCGGGGCGGTCATCGGGCTGTGCTGTCGGGCGGCATCATCCGCTCATATAGGAACGGTCACGCCGTCTCGCCGCTGGACTCCTCCTCGTCCTCGCCGATCCGCCGCCGCACGCCCCACTCGGCGAGAACCGCGTTGAGGTCGTCGAGGACGAAGTGGCGGGCACTGTCCTGGTCGTAGCCCTCCTCCAGGAGGGAATCGTACTCGGTGAAGACGTGGCGGGCATACGACACCATGCCGAGCCAGGCGGCGGTCTCGGGTGCGGCGCCGCGCAGGCCCGTGCTCGCCAGCGCCCGGTCGACGATCGCCTCCGCCTCGAAATCCGGCGCCCTCGGGGCGAGGCGGGCGAGCGCCGCCTCCACCGCCTCGCGGCGGGTGGGGAGCGCGGGATCGGGGCGTCGGGTCATCGGCGTCCTTCGCGGGCGGGAGGACGACCCTGCCGGAGCAGGGCGATCCTGTCACCCCCGGGCTGGACGGCGCGAACAGGAGACGAGGCCGAGGCGCGCCAGCCACCGCCCCGGATGCGCCGATCGGCGCCGGTGTCCCCGTCGGCGAAACAATGCATAAGGACGAGAGACTGCTCCTTTTCCGCCGTCCCGCGACCCGAGCGGGCGGCGCCCGGGACCCCGCCATGCGCCTCCTCCTCGCCAGCACCCTTCTCGCCGCGCCTCTCCTGGCCTTGGCCGCCGGCACCGCCGGGGCTCAGACCGAGACTCCCGCCCCGCTCGGCGCCGCGCCCGCCACCGCGCCGGAGGCGGCGCCCGTCGCCGGACGGCGCCAGCCGCGCCGGATCGACGCCGCCGCGCCAGGGGCAGCCAAGCCGGTCGCCGCCAAGCCCGATACGGGGGAGGCCCTCCGCAAGGCCCAGGCCGCGACCGCGGCCCGCGACAAGGCCTGGGACGTGCGGATGAAGCGCACCCTCGGGTCGATCTGCCACGGCTGCTGAGCCCGGCCGGGCATCCGATGCGGGAGGCGCGGCGATGATCCGCTTCGAGGGCGTGGGCAAGACCTATCCGGGCCAAGCCAGACCCGCGCTCGACGCCTTCGACCTGACGGTCGAGGCCGGCACGACCTGCGCGCTGATCGGCCCATCGGGCTGCGGCAAGTCGACGGCCCTGCAGATGGTGAACCGCCTGGTCGCGCCGAGCACGGGCCGGGTGTCGCTCGAGGGGCGCGACGTCGCCGGGCTCGATCCGATCGCCTTGCGCCGCCGCATCGGCTACGTGCTCCAGGGCGTCGGGCTGTTTCCGCATCGCACGGTCGCCCAGAACGTCGCGACCGTGCCGGGTCTCCTCGGCTGGGACCGGGCGCGGATCCGGGAACGGGTCGACGCGATGCTCGACCTCGTCGGCCTCGACCCCGGCGAGGTCCGCGACCGGCGGCCGGACGCGCTCTCGGGCGGTCAGCGCCAGCGCGTCGGCGTCGCCCGGGCGCTCGCCGCCGACCCGCCGGTGCTGCTGATGGACGAGCCGTTCGGCGCCGTCGACCCGGTGGCCCGCACGCGCCTCCAGGACGAGGTCCGGGGAATTCTGAGGACGCTGAAGAAGACCGTGCTGATGGTCACCCACGACATCGACGAGGCGGTGCGGATGGGCGACACGGTCGCGCTGATGCGCGAGGGGCGCCTCGTCCAGGTCGCAGCCCCCGCGACCCTGCTCGCCGCCCCGGCCGATGCCTTCGCGGCGGAGTTCGTCGGCGGCGACCGGCTGCTGCGCCGCCTCGCCCTGCTGCCCGCCCGCGACCATGCCGAGCGCGAGGCCGCCGGCGACGCACCGCGCCTGCCTGGGGATGCGTCGCTCAAGGACGCGCTGGCCCTGATGCTGGGAAGCGGGCGGGAGCGGGTCGGGCTCGGCGAGGGCTCGGTGACGCTGTCGGGCCTGCGCGCCGCCGCGGAAGCCGATCCTTCGGGATAATACCAACGGTCGTTGGAAACGACCTTTGGTTCCGTTCTCGAATTTTCGTCAAGCCTCTGGCTTGGCATAGAAAATTCGAGATGACTCAATGGCCCGATGCGTCAGCATCTTGGGCCATTGGTATAACACCGTCTTGAGGTCGCGAGCGGGCCCGGTTCGGACCCGCCCGGCGGATGAACGGAAGAGCATCCGGGAGAGGCCCGGCTTTCCCGTGCCCTCCCCTCGCGCTCACCGGCCCGACATCCGGACAAAGCGCCGGACGCCCCGACCGCGAGCCTATTTCCGGTTGGAGATCAGCCGATCGACGTTGTGATTGGCTTCCTTGGTCTCCTTGTGCTGCTGCTTGATCTGGCTCTCGGTGTATTTCTGAGACATCTCGTCCCGCTTGCCCTGCGGGATGGTGTTCCCGGCGGCGAGCACCGGCGTCACGGTCAGCAGGCAGGCCGCGCACAGAGCGGCGGAGATCACGGACTTGGACATGGCCTCTTCCTCTGGGTGAGAGACCGTTCAACTCGCAGCAATTCCGACAGGTTCCGCAGCCCACACTCCGTTTTCGCTGCGGCGCATCGATCGAACGGCAGGGTGAGAAAGACACTAACACTCTGTATAATTGTGCATCGCGCCATAATGACGAAGATGACTTATTCGTAATCTTTCACGCCCGGCATCGTCTCGCGGAACGATGCCGGGCGGGAGCGCCCTCTCCTACTCCGCCGGTGCCGGCCTCCGGGCCGCCTCGTGCCCCGGCGGTTCGTCCACGGCGCCGACGAAGCGCCCGAACAGGCGGCCGGTCAGGCGGGACAGGTCGTCCATCAACAGGAAGATCGCCGGCACGAAGACGAGGGAGAGCAGGGTCGAGACGATCAGGCCCGAGATCACCGCGATCGCCATCGGCGAGCGGAACTCGCCGCCGATGCCGAAGGCCATCGCGCTCGGCACCATGCCGGCCGCCATGGCGATGGTCGTCATCACGATCGGCCGGGCGCGCTTGGCGCCGGCCTGGGTGATCGCCGTGACCCGGTCGACGCCGCGGGCCATCTCCTCGACGGCGAAATCGACCAGCATGATGGCGTTCTTGGTCACCACGCCCATCAGCATCAGGATGCCGATCACCACCGGCATCGAGATCGGCCGGTTGAAGATCAGGAGGCCGAGAATCGCCCCGCCGATCGAGAGCGGCAGCGAGAACAGGATGGTGAGCGGCTGGAAGAACGAGCCGAACAGCAGGATCAGCACGCCGAGCACCATCATCAGGCCGGCGCCCATCGCCATCGCGAAGCCCTCGAACACCTCGCCCATCACCTCGGCGTCGCCGGTCTGGCGGAGCGTGATGCCGGGCGGCAGGTTGCGGGCGGTGGGGGTGTTCATCGCGAGCTTGATCTGCTCGCCGAGCGCGTCCGAGCCCTGCATGTTGGCCTCGAGCGCCACGCGCACCGCCCGGTCGTAGCGATCGATGGCGGTGGGCCCGCGGCCGAGGCTGATATCGGCTACCGCCGACAGGGGCACCGAGGCCCCGTTCTTCGCCGGCACCTTCAGGCTCTCGAGCGCCGGGAGGTCGCCGCGCAGGGTCGTCGGCAACTGCACCCGGATCGGGATCTGCCGGTCGGTGGCGTTGAACTTGGCGAGGTTCGGGCCGATGTCGCCGATCGTGCCGACGCGCACCGTCTCGGCGATGGTGTCGGTCGAGACGCCGAGATCGGCGGCCACGCCGGGTTTGGGGCGAATGCGGACCTCGGTCCGGTCGAGGGGCGCGGTCGACATCACGTTGACGAGGTTCGGCAGCGCCGCGACCTCGCGCTGCATCCGCTCCGCCACCTCGGTCACCTGGGCGGTGTCGCCGCCGGCGACGATGAGCGTGAAGTCGCGCTGGCCGCCCTCGCGCAAGGACCAGTAGCGCACGTCCGCCTCGTCGCGCATCAGGTCCATGATCGCCGCTTCCACGTCGGCCTGCTTGCGGGCGCGGGCATTCTTCGGCGTCAGGTTGATGGTGAAGGTGGCGAGCCGCACCTCCTTCTTGCCCGGCAGCTGGCGGCCGCCATCGACGAAGACCGAGCGGACCTCCGGCAGGGTGCGGATGCGCTGGGCGATCCGGTCGGTGACGGCGATCGTGTCGTCGAGCCGGGCGCCTGGGGGCAGCTCGACCACCATCAGGGTGCGGGCGGCGTCCTCCTTCGGCAGGAAGCCGGCGGGCAGGAGGCTGGTGGAGAGGATGGAGGCGGCAAACAGCGCGAGGCCGACCACCAGGGTCACGTATTTGTGCCGCACCGACCACACCACGACGCGGTTGTAGACCCGCATCACCGGGCCGTCCCGCTCCTCGTGGTGGCCGTGGTCGCGCAGGAAATAGGCCGCCATCATCGGGGTGATGAGCCGGGCCACCAGCAGCGACATGAACACGGCCGCCGCGATGGTGAGGCCGAACTGCTTGAAATACTGTCCGGCGATGCCGCCCATGAAGGAGACGGGGGCGAAGATCGCGATCAGGGTGGCGGTGATGGCGATGACGGCGAGCCCGATCTCGTCGGCGCCCTCGATCGCCGCGCGGTAGGGCGACTTGCCGAGCCGCATGTGGCGGACGATGTTCTCGATCTCCACGATCGCGTCGTCGACCAGGATGCCGGTGACCAGCGTGATGGCAAGCAGGCTGACCGCGTTGAGCGAGAAGCCCATCGCGCTCATCGCCCAGAAGGTCGGGAAGACCGAGAGCGGCAGGGCCACCGCGGCGATCAGCGTCGCGCGCCAGTCGCGCAGGAACAGGAACACCACCAGCACCGCCAGGCCTGCGCCCTCCATCAGGCTGTGCATGGCGGATTCGTAGTTGCCGATGGTGTTGGTGACCGAGGAATCGATCCGGTCGAAGCGGACGTCGGGATAGGTCCTGGCGAATTCCTCCATCTTCTTGGCCACCACCTCGCCGACCGAGGCGTCGCTGGCGCCGCTCGCCCGCGAGATCGCGAAGGCGACGACCGGCTCGCCGTTGAGGCGCGCGAAGGTGCGCGGCTCCTCGGCCCCGTCGCTCAAGGTGGCGAGGTCGTCGAGGCGGACCTTGCGCCCGCCCGGCAGCACGATCGAGGTCGCCGCCAGGGTGTCGAGGCTCGAGGAGGCGGCGAGCGTCCGGATCGACTGCTCCTGGCCGCCGACCTCGGCCCGGCCGCCGGCCATGTCGGCCGACGTCAGGCGCAACTGCCGGTTCACGTCGGCCGCGGTGATGCCGAGCGCCAGCAACCGGTCGGGTTTCAGGGTCACCCGGACCTCGCGGGCGACGCCCCCCAGGCGCTCGACGCCGCCGACGCCGCGCAGGCCCTGGATCTGGCGCGCCACCACGTCGTCGACGAACCAGGACAGGTCCTCGGGCGTCATCGCGGGGGCCGAGGCGCCGTAGACCATGATCGGCAGGCCGGCGATCTCGACCCGGGAGATGATCGGCTCGTCGATCGTCCGGGGCAGGTTCATCCGGATCTTGGCGATCGCGTCCTTGACGTCGTTGACGGCGCGATCGGTGTTCACCTCCAGCCGGAACTCGATGCTGGTGGCCGAGGTGCCCTCGGTGATCGCCGAGGTGATGTGCTTGACGCCCTTCACCCCCGCCACCGCGTCCTCGACCCACTTGGTGACCTGGGTCTGCAACTCGCTCGGCGCGGCGCCGGCCTGGGTCACCGTCACCGAGACGATCGGGATGTCGATGTTGGGGAAGCGGGTGATCGGCAGGCTGCGGAAGCTCACGAGGCCGAGCAGCCCGAGCACCAGGAAGAGCACGATGGAGGGGATCGGCTTGCGGATCGCCCAGGCGGAAACGTTCAGGCGCATCGCGCGGACCCGTTCAGGAGAAAAATGGCGGAGGCGTCGGGGACGCCGAGAATCGGGGTGGGGGCGTCAGGGACGCCCCGCCTCGGCGGTCGCCGGCAGGGCCGGATAGATCGGCCGCACCCGGTCGCCGTCGCGCAGGAAGCTGCCGGCCCGGGCCACCACGGCCTGTCCGGCCTTGACCCCGTCGCGGATCTCGATGAAGCCGCCGGCCGAGAGGCCGGTGCGGATCGGGCGCTGGTCCACCCGCTCGCCGGAGACCACCAGGACGGTCGGGCCCGAGGCGCCGTAGACTACCGAGGCGAGCGGCACCGCGACGCCGGTGCGCCGCGCCGCCTCGACCGCGCCGCGGGCGAAGGCCCCGATGCGCAGGCGCGGATCGGCGTCGAGCTTGATGCGGACCTTGCCGAGGCGCGTCGCCCGGTCGACCTCCGGATAGACCACGCGGACCCGGCCCAGGACCGCGACCGGCCCGTCCGTGGTGTCGAGGTCGAGGCTCGCCGGGGCCCCGGCGCGCAGGCGCGCGAGGCCGGTCTCCGGCACCTCGCCTTCCAGCTCGATCTCGCCGCGGGCGATCAGCCGGAACAGCGGCTCGGCGGAGGCGCTCGCCGTGGCGCCGACCCGGGCGGTACGGCGGCTGACGATGCCGCCCTCCGGCGCCCGGATCTCGGTGCGGGCGAGCTTCAGGTCGAGTTCGCTGCGCTGCGCCTTCGCCTGGGCGAGGTCGGCCTGGGCGATGGCGAGCCCATTGCGGGCGGCCGACAGCCGGCCCTCCGCGCCCTTGGCGGCGGATTCGCGCTGCTCCAGCACCGCCGCGGTGGCGTTGCCGGTCTTCGCCAGCGACTGCGCGCGCTCCAGCGACAGGCTCGCCTCGACCTGCGCGGCCTCGGCCTGCACGATGGAGCTGCGCGCCTGGGCGACCGCGCCCTCCGCCCGGGCGATGGCGGCGGCGTTCTGGGCGAGCTGGGTGTCGATCATCTCGCGCGAGAGCCGCGCCAGGACCGCACCCTTGGCGACCCGGTCGCCCTCCTCCGCCAGCAGCTCGGTGACGCGGCTGCCCTCGATCTCCGGCGAGACCAGGATCTCGTCGCGCGGCACCAGGGTGCCGGTGACGACGGCGCGCTCGACGATCTCGCGCTCGGTGGCCACCGCCACGGTGACGGCGGGCGCGGGCGCGGCGGTGACGACGGGGCCGGCGGAAGGCATGGTCTCGGCGGCGCCAGCGGGCGCGACGGCCAGGGCGACCAGGAGGGCGGCCGGAACGCCGGCGAGGCGACGGGGGCGGATCATCGGGCGGGTTCCGGATGGGGCGGCGCCGGCGAGGCGGTGCCGGTCGGGTCGAAGCGGCCGTCGAGCGCCGCGCCGATCAGGGTCAGCATGGCGTCGATGACGGGGCCGGGGGCGAAATCGGGCGAGAGGGCGCGGCGGACCATGATCCCGTCGGCCATCACCATGGCGAGGCGGGCCAGCGCCTCCGGGTTGGCGCCGGGGGGCGACGGTTCGAGGCACTCTCGGTCGCGGCGCTCTTGCGCCCGGCGGTACAGGCCGGAGAGGCGCGCGGAGATCTCGTGCTCGAAGTCCCGGCAGATCGCCGCCATGGCCGGGTTGCGGGTCGCCTCGGCCCACATCTCCAGGCACAGCACCGCCTTCTCGGCCGGGGCCTCCGCCAAGTGACGCCGCGCCAGGCCCGCGAAGGCCTGCATCAGGTCGGGGGCGGCCTCGATGCCACCGAAATCCTCGGCCACCGCGGCGCGGTCGCGCTCGGCGAGGCCGGCCACGATCGCATCCTTCGACGGGAAGTAGCGGTAGAGGTTGCCGGGGCTCATGCCGGCTTCCGCCGCCACGTCGTTCATCGTGGCGCGATGGAAGCCGTCACGGACGAAGCAGGCCTCCGCCGCATCGAGGATGCGGGTGCGGCGTTCCTCGGCCGAATCGAGGCGGGCGGGACCCGCCGGAGCGGAATGGGTCTGGGACGGCACGCGGGAGGCCCTGAGAATGAACGTTCATTCTCTACACCCGATTCGGGTGTTCCTGCAACGTTCGATCCCGTGCAACCTCCGCCGGTCGGCGCGCGTTGAGGGTCACGATCTTCGTCTTCAGCAGGAGGACAGTGTTCATGGCCATCTTCCAGGTCAGGCAGACCGCGACCGGCGCCATTCTCTGGACCGGCGGCGCCGCGAACGAGCAGCAGGCCCTCGACGCGATGGCCCGCGAGGCGGGCTACGCCGATTTCTCGGCGATCCCGGAATCGTTGCGCGGGGCGGGCACCAAGGTGGATCGGCTGAATCTCGGCTGAGCCAACATCCAGAAGCGATCGACGACGGCTGGCCGGGGTTCGCACCCCGGCTTTTTCGTGGGCCACGTCCGCGGGCCAGGATCTGACCGATTGTAAATCTTCTATCGCTTTATGGTTAATAAATCGTCAGGCCGCAGCGAGGGGTCGATGCTCGCCGGCCCGGCGCAAGGCTCGGATTGCCGATCACAAGCTGGAGGAGTACCGACCAGGTCGCGAGATCTCGATATCCCGACGGCCGGGCCGTGGGACCGGCTCACGATTCTGATGACGGGCGACCGGAGATTTTTCTCACCAAGACGTTCGACGGATACATTCCCCGTACTCGTTCACCTCGTCCCGGGGCGTGGACGATGCGAGCCTCGTCGGGGAGATCCTGTGACCACGGACGCTGCCGGAGCCATCCTTCGAAGTCGGTCGATCTGCGATCGCCACACCTCAGGATGGTGCAGGAGGGCATGATCGATCATGCTCGTTTTCAGGTGTCGGCGGATCGGCCCGTTCGAACCGGCCGCTCAAGCGCCCAATCCACCGCCGCCTCGGCATGGAGCGTCGTCGTATCGAAGAGCGGCACGGCGCTATCCTCCGGCCGCACCAGCAGCATGATCTCGGTGCAGCCGAGGATGACGGCTTGCGCGCCCCGCGCGACCAGCCGGGCGATGACCGCCCGGTAGGCCTCGCGCGAGGCCGGCAGCGCCCGGCCCTGGACCAGTTCCTCGTAGATCACCCGGTGCACCTCGGCCCGATCGTCGGCCTCGGGCACCAGCACGTCGAGGCCGTAGCGCGTGGCCAGCCGGCCCTTGTAGAAGTCCTGCTCCATGGTGAAGGCGGTGCCGAGCAGGCCCACCCGGGACAGGCCCGCGGCGCGGATCCGTTCCGCCGTCGGGTCGGCGATGTGCAACAGGGGCAAGCCGATCGCCGCCTGCACCTCGTCGGCCATGCGGTGCATGGTGTTGGTGCAGATCACCACGACATCGGCCCCACCCCGCTCCAGCCGCCGGGCGGCATCGATCAGCGCAGCCGTCGCCTCGTCCCAGCGGCCGGCCTGCTGCAAGGCTTCGATCTCGCCGAAATCGAACGACCACATGAGGCAGCGCGCCGAGCGTAGCCCCCCGAGGCGGGCGCGCACGGTCTCGTTGATGAGGCGATAGTATTCGGCCGAACTTTCCCAGCTCATCCCGCCGATCAGGCCGATGACCTTCTGCTGCATCGTGAGGCCCCTTTCCAATCGGCAATGCATGCCGCGTGCCTGCCGCCGGTCGCGCGGCGGCAGGCACGCGCCGTCCTACCGGGCGAGAGCCGCCAGGATCCGCGCCCAGGAGCGCGTGCCCTTGTGGAAGCTCTGGAGGTCGTACTTCTCGTTCGGGGAATGGACCCGGTCGTCGTCGAGGCCGAAGCCGACCAGCAGCGTGTCGAGGCCGAGCGTGCGCTTGAAGTCGCCGACGATCGGGATCGAGCCGCCCGAGCCGATCGTCACCGGGGCCCGGCCCCATTCCTCGGCGAGCGCCCCCTTGGCGGCCTCCAACGCCGGCATGCCGTGGGGCAGGGCCAGCGCCCGCGAGCCCTTGTGGGTGACGATGTCGACCGAGCAATCGGCCGGGATGCGCTCCTGGACGAAGGCGCGGAAGTTGCGGTCGAGCGCCTCCGGGTCCTGGTCGCCGACGAGACGGAACGAGATCTTGGCGCTGGCCTTCGCGGCGATCACCGTCTTGGTGCCCTCACCCGTGTAGCCGCCGATGATCCCGTTGGCATCGCAGGTCGGACGGGACTGGATCTGCTCGATCAGCATCCGGTCGCGCTCGCCCGCCGGCCGATTCAGGCCGACGGTGCCGAGGAAGCTCTCGGGCGTCAGGTTCAGGCCCCGCCACTGCTCCAGCACCGCCTCGGGCGTCTCGTGGACGCCGTCGTAGAACCCCGGCACGGTCACCCGGCCCTGGTCGTCGTGCAGGTCGGCGATGATGCGCGAGAGCACCCGGATCGGGTTGGCGGCCGCCCCCCGAACAGGCCCGAATGCAGGTCCCGGTCGGCGCACGTCACGGTGACCTCGAAATAGGCCAGCCCCCGCAGCGACGAGGTGATGGCCGGGGTGTCGCGGTCCCACATGCCGGTGTCGCAGACCAGCGCCACGTCGGCCTTCAGCGCGTCGCGGTTCGCCGCGACCCATTCGGGCAGAAACTCCGAGCCGTTCTCCTCCGCCCCCTCGATCAGCAGGGTGACGCCGACCGGCAGCTCGCCGTCGATCGCCTTGAAGGCGCGGCAGGCCTCGACGAAGGTCATCACCTGGCCCTTGTCGTCGCAGGCGCCCCGGGCGCTGATGGCCTTGCGACCGTCCGGCAGCGTCGCCATGCGCGGCTCGAAGGGCGGGGTCTCCCACTCCTCCAGGGGATCGACCGGCTGCACGTCGTAATGGCCGTAGAACAGCACGTGCGGGGCACCGGGCTTGGCGTAATGGGCAAGCACCACCGGGTGGCCGCCGGTCTCGCGCAAGGACGCCTCGAAGCCCATGGCGGCGAGATCGCCTTCGAGCCATTCGGCCGCCTTCCGGCACGCCGCGGCATAGGCCGGATCGGTCGAGATCGATGGGATGCGCAGGAAGGCGAACAGCCGCTCCAGGGAATTGTCGAGGTCGCGGTCGATATCGTCGAGGATCCGGTCAAGCGCGGCCATGCGGTGTCTCCGGTCTGCATGAGGGCCCCCGGGGGCCCGATCGTCACGGCGTCATCACTAGCCCAGCCGGCCGGCAGCCAGAAGCCGCAAGGCGCGGCTCCCGGCGCATGGGCCAGGCCACGCTCATGCGCGGTCCCGCGGAGGAGGAAGCCCGTCACGGGCGTCATCTCCGCGACCTAACCCCCGGCGTTCGACCTTGGGGAACGCCTGCACCCTGGAACGGTTATCGGGTACGCCAGCCCGGGCAGAGTTGCGCGCCGTCTCGGCGTGCGCCGTCGCCGGGCTCCCCGAGTTTCGAGAAACGGCCACGCCCATGCTGAGCGAAAGCGGCTCCTCCGCCCCACCGGGCACGATCCCGGTCACCCTGACGGTCAACGGGCAGGAGCGGCAGCTCCAGGTCGCGCCCTGGACCACGCTCCTCGACCTCCTGCGCGAGGAACTCGACCTCACCGGCACCAAGAAGGGCTGCGACCACGGCCAGTGCGGCGCCTGCACCGTCATCGTCGACGGCAAGCGCATCAATTCCTGCCTCGCGCTCGCGGTGCAGAAGGATGGCTCCACGGTCACCACCATCGAGGGCCTGTCGTCGGGCAACCTCCATCCGGTCCAGGCGGCGTTCGTCGAGCACGACGCGTTCCAGTGCGGCTACTGCACCCCGGGCCAGATCATGTCCGCGGTGGCGCTGATCGAGGAGGGCCGGGCCCGCTCGCGGGAGGAAATCCGCGAGCACATGAGCGGCAACATCTGCCGCTGCGGCGCCTATTCCAACATCGTCGACGCCGTCGAGGACGTCCTGAAGAGCAAGACGTCGTCGTTCCGGGAGGCCGCGGAATGAACCGGTTCGAGTATACCCGCGCCGGCACCGTGCAGGAGGCCGTGCAGGCGCTGGCCGCCGATCCGGCGGCGCGCTTCATCGCCGGGGGCACCAACCTCGTCGACCTGATGAAGTACAATGTCGAGCGGCCCGGCCGGCTCGTCGACATCACCCGCCTGCCCCTCGACGAGATCGTCCAGCACGACGGCGGATTGCGCCTCGGCGCCCTGGTGCCGAACGCCACCGTCGCCTACGACCCGCTGGTCAACGAGCGCTATCCGCTGCTGGCGAGCGCGCTGCTCGCCGGCGCCTCGCCGCAACTGCGCAACGCCGCCACCACCGGCGGCAACCTGCTCCAGCGCACCCGCTGCTATTATTTCTACGACGAGGGCACGCCCTGCAACAAGCGCGAGCCCGGCAGCGGCTGCCCGGCGATGACCGGCGTCAACCGCATCCACGCCATCCTCGGCGCGTCGGATAAGTGTATCGCCACTCACCCGTCCGACATGTGCGTGGCGCTCGCGGCGCTCAACGCGACCGTGCAGGTCGAGGGACCGGACGGCCGCCGCGGCATCCCCTTCGCCGAGTTCCACCGCCTGCCCGGTGACGAGCCGCAGCGCGACACCACGCTTCGCCACGGCGAGATCGTGCTCTCGGTCGACCTGCCGGACGAGGACTTTTCCAGGCACTACACCTACCTGAAGCTGCGCGACCGTCTGTCCTATGCCTTCGCGCTGGTCTCGGTCGCCGCCGCGCTCGAGATGGACGGCGACACGATCAAGACCGCGCGCCTCGCGCTCGGCGGCGTCGCCCACAAGCCCTGGCGCAACGCCGAAGCCGAAGCCCGCCTGGCCGGCAAGCCCGCGACCCCGGCGACGTTCCGCGAGGCCGCGGACGTGATCCTGGCCGAGGCCCGGCCCTATTCCCACAACGCGTTCAAGATCGAGCTGGCGCGGCGCGCCATCGTGCGGGGCCTGTCCCAGGCCGCCGCCGGCACGCCGCAATCCCAGACCGACAAGCGCATCGCCTAGAGGACCGCCATGGCCACCCCCTCGCACTATGTCGGCACCGCCCGGAGCCGGCTCGACGGCCCCGCCAAGGTGACGGGCGCCGCCAAGTACGCCGCCGAGTTCACCGCGCCCGACCTCGCCCACGGCGTGGTCGTGTCGAGCGCCATCGCCAAGGGCCGCATCACGGCGATCGACACCGCCGCCGCCGAGGCGGTGCCCGGCGTGATCAAGGTGTTCACCCACGAGAACAAGCCGCGCACCGCCTGGCTCGACTACAATTACCGTGACCAGGTCGCGCCGCCCGGCTCGCCGTTCCGGGCGCTGAACGGCCCCGACATCGTCTATGGCGGCCAGCCGGTGGCCCTCGTCGTCGCTGAGAGCTTCGAGCTCGCCCGCCACGGCGCCAGCCTCGTCAAGGTGACCTATTCGGAAGAGGCCCCGAACACCGACCTCGAGAAGAACCGCGACGCGGCCTACGTGCCACCGAAGAAGCGCTCCGGCATCAAGCCGCCGCCGGATCCGCGCGGCGATGCGGCGCAAGCCTACGACGCGGCACCGATCCAGCTTCGCCAGGAATACAAGCAGGCGATCGAGCATCACAACCCGATGGAGCCGCACGCCTCGACGGTGGTCTACGAGGGCGAGGGCAAGCTCACCATCCACGACAAGATCCAGGGCGTGAACAACACGCAGGGCTACGTCTGCAGCGTGTTCAGCCTGAAGCCCGACGACGTGCGGGTCATCACGCCTTACGTCGGCGGCGGGTTCGGCTCGGGCTTGCGGCCGCAATACCAGCTCTATCTCGCGGTCTCGGCCGCCCTCGACCTCAAGCGCTCGGTCCGCGTGGTGCTGACCCGCGACCAGATGTTCACCTTCGGCTACCGGCCCGAGACCTACCAGACCGTCGCGCTCGGCGCCGATAACGATGGACGGCTCCAGGCGCTCACGCACGACGCGGTGGCCGGCACCTCGACCTTCGAGGATTACCAGGAGGCGGTCGTCAACTGGTCGGGCCTGCTCTACCATTGCCCGAACGTCACGCTCGACTACAAGCTCGCCAAGATCGACACCTACACGCCCTCCGACATGCGGGCGCCGGGCGCCGTCACCGGCATCTTCGCGCTCGAATCGGCGATGGACGAACTCGCCTACGCCACCGGCGTCGACCCCCTAGACTTGCGCCTGCGCAACTATGCCGAGCGCGACGAGGGCGAGGGCAAGGACTTCACCTCGAAGGCGCTGCGCGCCGCCTACGAGCAGGGCGCGCAGAAGTTCGGGTGGTCGAAGCGCAAGGCGGAGCCGCGCTCGATGCGCGACGGGCGCGAGCTCGTCGGCTGGGGCATGGCCACCGGGGTGTGGGAAGCCATGATGATGCAGTCGAGCGCGAGCGCCACGCTCACGCCCGACGGCAAGCTGGAGCTTGCCTGCTCCACCGCCGATCTCGGCACCGGCACCTACACGATCCTGGCCCAGATCGGCGCCGACGCCCTCGGCCTCGACCTCGACCACGTCACCACCCGGCTCGGCGACACGGCCCTGCCCGAGGCGCCGCTCGCCGGCGGTTCCTGGACCGCGGCCTCTTCCGGGGCGGCGGTGCAGGCGGCCTGCCGGACGGTGGCGGAGAAACTGTTCGGCTATGCCCGCGGCATGGCCGACTCGCCCCTCGCCAACGCGGATTTCGCCCATGTCACCTTCGCGGGCGGCGAGATCCGGCTCCAGGGCGACGCCTCGCGAAAGGTGTCCATCGCCGAGGCGATGCGGGCCGGCGGCGTCGAGCGGGTCGAGGCGACCGAGACGGTCAAGCCGAGCATGCTCACCAACATGCGCTTCTCGGCCTACACCCACTCGGCGGTCTTCGCCGAGGTGAAGATCGACGAGGAACTCGGCGTGGTGCGGGTGACCCGCATCGTCAGCGCCATCGCCGCCGGCAAGATCCTCAACCTCAAGACCGCCCGCAGCCAGATCCTCGGCGGGGTGGTGATGGGGATCGGCGCGGCGCTCGAAGAGGAGTCGATGCTCGACCACAACCTCGGCCGGATCATGAACCACAATCTCGGCGAGTATCACGTGCCGGTGAACGCCGACATCCACGACATCGAGGTGATCTTCGTCGACGAGCACGACGACAAGGTCAGCCCGCTCGGCGTCAAGGGTCTCGGCGAGATCGGCATCGTCGGAGCCGCGGCGGCGGTGGCGAACGCGGTGTTCCACGCCACCGGCAAGCGGGTGCGCGAGCTGCCGATCACCATCGACAAGATCATCGGCTGACCCATCTGACGCTTCAGGGGTGCATGGGGCGGGGCCTTCGCGGGTCCCGCCCCTTAGCGTTTTGGAATGGGGGAGTAGTGCCCATGGACGTCAACAGCGTCACGGCCGGCGAGGTCGAGATCACCTACGAGGCCTCGGGACCGGATATGGGCCAGCCGGTCCTGCTGCTGCACGGCTGGCCGGACGATCCGCGGACCTTCGACGCGGTGGTGCCGAAGCTGAACGCCGCCGGCTGGCGCACCATCGTTCCCTACTGGCGCGGCTGCGGCCCGACGAAGTTCCTGAACCCGGAAAGCCCGAGAACCGGCGAGACGGCGGCGCTCGCCACCGACATCCTGGCCTTCATGGACGCCCTCGGCTTCTCGCGCCTGCCGGTGGTCGGGCACGATTGGGGCGGGCGCGTCGCCTACCTGCTCGCTGCCGCCCGGCCGCAGCGGGTCGCCTCGATCGCCGCGCTCTCGGTGCCCTGGGCCCCCGGCCGCATCGGCGTGCCGCCGCTGCCGCAGGTGCGGGCGTTCTGGTACCAGTGGTTCATGAACACCGCGCCGGGCGCCGCCTTCGTGCGCGAGAATCCCCTCGCCTTCGCCCGCGAGCAATGGGTGGCCTGGAGCCCGCCCGGCCCCTGGTTCACCGACGAGATTTTTTCCAAGACCGCCCCGTCGCTCCAGAACCCGGACTGGGCCGCGGTGACCCTCAATTTCTACCGCTCGCGCTGGGGCGCCGACGCCGCCGATCCGCGCTTCGCCGACCTGACCCGTGACGCGGAAGCCGCCGCCGGCATCGCGGTGCCGGCCCTGGTCATCAACGGCGCGGCCGACACCTGCGTGCTGCCGGCCTCGTTCGCCGGTCAGGAGCAGCATTTCACCGGCCCGTACCGGCGGGTGGAGTTGGAGGGCATCGGCCACTTCCCGACCCGCGAGGCACCGGACGCGGTGGCGGAGGCGCTGCTGACGCATCTGGGGGAAGTCGGGGAGCATTGATCGCGGCGGCGTGGAACTTGCGAAGACCCCTGCGTCTCTCGACGCAGGGGAAGCCCCATGGATCCCGTCACGCTGCTCTCCTTCGCGGCCGCCTTCCTGGTCTTCGCCGCGAGCCCCGGGCCCGACAACATGACCATCGTCGCCCGCACCCTGTCGCACGGGCCGGCCGCGGGCTTTGCCTACGGGTTCGGCATGGTGGTGGGCATCCTGGCCGTCCTTGTCCTCGCCGCGACCGGGCTCGCGGTGGTCGCGCAGGAGATGGGGGCGCTGATGACGGTTTTGCGCTATGCCGGCGCCGCCTACTTGGTCTGGACCGGGATCCGGCTCTGGACCACCGAGCCGGTGCTGCCGGCGGAGCGCGCGGGCGGCAGGCGTCCCGGTCTGGTCGCGAGCGTCCTCACCGGCATCGCCCTCAATCTCGGCAACCCGAAGATGCCGCTCTTCTACCTCGCCCTGCTGCCGAACGTCGTCGGCGCCTCCCTCGCCCCGGCGCAGGTCGGGATCCTGGCAGCCGTCATCCTCGCCGTCGAGGCCGCAGTGATCGCCGGTCACATGCTCCTCGCCGGCCGCCTGAGGCAGGCCCTGCGCACCCGCGCGGCGGTCCGGCGGGCGAACCGCGTCGCCGGCGGCGTCATGGTCGGGGCCGGGGTCGCGGTGGTCGCAGCGCGCTGACACGCGGCGTCTTCCGCTCCAGGCCTGTCTCTGCGACGACGCAGGCCCGATCCGTCGCGAGCCCGCCCCGATGTCCCGTGCCGAACGCCTGCTCGACCTCGTCCAGGTCCTGCGCCGCCATCGCGGCCCGGTCAGCGGCCGGCATCTCGCGCAGACGATGGGCGTCAGCCTGCGCACCCTCTACCGCGACATCGCCAGCCTCCAGGCGCAGGGCGCGGCGATCGAGGGCGAGCCGGGCCTCGGCTACGTCCTGCGCCCCGGCTTCACCCTGCCGCCGCTGATGTTCCGCGAGGAGGAGATCGAGGCGCTGGTCCTCGGCATGCGCTGGGTGGCGACGCGGACCGACGGTCCCCTGGCGTCGGCGGCGGGCGATGCGCTGGCGAAGATCGCCGCGGTGCTGCCGCCCGCGTTGCGCGAACGGCTCGATGCCTCGACCCTAATGGTCGGCCCGGCTGAAACAGTCCCGGAGCGCATCGACCTCGCGGCCCTGCGCGGCGCCATCCGGGCGCAGCACAAGGTGGCGATCCGCTACCGCGACGCGGGCGGCGCGGGATCGGAGCGGATGATCTGGCCCTTCGCCCTCGGCTTCTTCGAGCGGGTGCGGGTCGTCGTCGCCTGGTGCGAGGCACGAGACGATTTCCGCCATTTCCGCACCGACCGGATCGAGGCCCTGACCCTCACCGGGGAGCGCTATGCCCGCCCCCGCCACGCCCTGCTGCGGGAGTGGCGGGTGCTCCAGGGCATCGCGCCCGCCGCGTGATCGCTGCTGCCGGAATCTGTCAGCGGGGCCTTCTACACGAGGGGCGTCGCACCAGACGGGACCGCAGACGATGCTCCAGCCGACCTACACCCTCCTCTACGTCGACAACCCCGAGGCGAGCGGCCGCTTCTATGCCGCCCTGCTCGGCCGCGCCCCGGTCGAGGCACAGCCGACCTTCGTGCTGTTCGTCTTCGAGAGCGGCGTGAGGCTCGGCCTGTGGTCGCGCCACACTGTCGAGCCGGCCGCGTCCGCTACCGGCGGCGGGACCGAGGTCGCCGTCACGGTGGCGGACGACGCCGCCCTGGAGGCGACCCACGCGGCCTGGGTGGAAAACGGCGTGCCGATCCTGCAACCGCCGACCGACATGGATTTCGGCCGCACCTTCGTCGCCCTCGATCCGGACGGCCACCGGCTGCGGGTGTTCCGGCCGCACTGACCGCCTGTCCTTTTTCGTCCGCTTCCGGTCCGGACGCGGCCTTTCGGGTCTCGGCGCGGCGCCTATCCTGGCGCCGTCCCACCCGATAAGGACCAGAGGCCATGCCCGATACCGCCCTCCTCGTGATCGACGTGCAGGAATCCTTCCGCCACCGCCCCTACTGGGACGAGGCGGACCTGTCCCGATTCCTCGATCGCCAGCAAGCCCTGGTCGACGGGGCCATGGCGCGAAACGTCCCCGTCGTGCAGGTCTTCCACGTCGAGGATCAGGGTCCGTTCTCCCTCGCCTCCGGTCATGTCCGCACCCTGGAACCCCTGCGGATCACCCCGGACGCGGTGTTCCACAAACGCCGCCACTCGGCGCTCGTCGGCAGCGGGCTCGACGTCTGGCTGACCCGGACCGGCATCCGCCGGGTGATCGTCAGCGGCATCCGCACCGAGCAATGCTGCGAGACCACCACCCGCCACGCCTCCGATCTCGGCTACGGCGTCGATTACGTGGCCGAGGCGACCCTGACCTTCGCCATGACCGATGCCGCCGGGCGGCGCTGGAGCGCCGAGGAGATCCGGGCCCGCACCGAACTGGTCCTGGCCGGGCGCTTCGCCCGCATCGCCACGGTCGAGGAGGCGCTCGCCGGCCCAACTCCCCGCCTCGCCGCGTGAGCGGGCCCGCCGACATCCCGGTCGTGGTGGTCTGCCCGCCGCGCACCCTGCTCCTCGACGTGGCCGGGCCCGTCGAGGTGTTGCGCAAGGCCAACCTGATCCAGGACAGGGTGCGGTTTGGCGTCCGCCATGTCGGGCCGTGCCCGGAGGTCACGAGCTCGATCGGGCTCGGCCTCTCGGGGCTCGCCCCCCTGCCGGTCCCGCTGCCGGAGGGGGCGATCGTGGTCCTCGCCGGCACGGCGGAGCTGGTCCTGGGGAATCCCTTAGCCCCGGGCGAGGCCGAGCGGGCGGCCGAGACCGCGATCGTCGCCTGGTTGCGGGCGGAGGTGAAGCCGGGGCACCGCCTGGTCTCGATCTGCTCCGGCGCCCTGCTGGCGGCCCGGGCCGGGCTCCTCGACGGGCATGCCTGCACCACCCATCACGCGGCCTGCGCGGAACTGGCGGCGCTGGCGCCTGCCGCCCGGGTGCTGGAGGACCGGCTGTTCGTCGAGGATCGCGAGCGCCTGACCAGCGCCGGCATCACCGCCGGGATCGACCTGATGCTCCATCTGGTGGCGCGCCTCGTCGATCCGGCCTGCGCGGCGGCGGTGGCGCGCTACCTCGTTGTGTATCTGCGCCGGGCCGGCCACGATCCGCAGCTCTCGCCCTGGCTGGAGGGGCGCAACCATCTCCACCCGGCGATCCACCGGGTGCAGGATGCGGTGAGCGCCGACCCGGCCCGGGCCTGGAGCCTGGAGGCCCTGGCCGACCTTGCCGCCACCAGCCCGCGCCACCTGTCGCGGCTGTTCAACCGCCATGCCGGCATGAGTCTTCCGAGCTATATCAACGGCTTGCGGGTAGCGCTGGCCCGCGACCTGCTCGCCCGGACCCGCCTCGACATGGAGGGTGTGGCCGAGCGGGCCGGCTTCGCGTCGCCGCGCCAGCTTCGCCGCGCCTGGAGCCGCTGGCACGATCGCCCGCCGAGCACGGTCAGGGATTTGCCATGAGATCGTGCGGCGCCGGACTTCGAACCAGAGCCTGTTTGACCTGCTCCACGGTCCTTGCGATCTGGACGTCATCCTGGGGCTCGTCGAAGACGAGAACCCGGGATCCATAACCGCTAGCGGTTCGTGATGAAGCGGAACGCGGGCCACTCCATCCTGCATCGTCAGCGGTTATGGATCCCGGGCTCCGCTACGCGGCCCCGGGATGACATCGAGGGCGTCAAGTCGGTCGGCCTACTCAAACAGGCTCTCGAACCGATGGTGCAAGGGAAGGAAGACAGCGATTTCCGTCGCCCCGATCGGGCGGCCTGGAAGGCGCCGGGCCGGACGGAGGCTCTCCGGTCAGGGGCCGCCGCGTCGAACGCCGGCGCGGCGGCACTACGGGAATTTTCCGGGCTAGTGCATCACGCGAGTGGACGTCGTCCGCAGACGACTGATCTCATCCTTCAGGTGAAGCTTTCGCCGCTTGAGTTCGACAACTCGCAAATCATCGGTGGAGAGGTGGTTGCATGCGTCCTGGATCTCGCGCTCCAACGCTTCGTGCTTACGCTCAAGCTCGGAGAGATGCGTGTTCAGCGACATCAGCCATTGCCTCCTGTCATGTAGGTGACACACGCAGCCTGCCACAGCCCGCGGCCGATGTCTAAGGCATTCCGTATTGCACTTGCGTCATGTGCAGCGCAGCACAGGGCCCGGGAAGCCGGCCCAGGAAGCCGGCCAAGGAGGGGCTGCACAACCCCGCCGGCGGCCGTGCGATGCCCTTGCCGGAGGCCGGGGCCTGGTTCATGCTTCGCCGCATATCTGAAGGATCTGGGGCGGCGATGGCGTTCGAGTTGAGTGCGGAATCGACGGAGGAATTCGAGACCGAGCTGGCGCGGCTCCGGGAGGAGCATCGCGACCTCGACGACGCGATCGAAGCCCTGTCCGGGGTCATGGCCGGCGACCGCCTGCAGCTCCAGCGGCTCAAGAAGCGCAAGCTGTCGCTGCGCGACCGCATCTCGTTCCTGGAGGACCAGCTCACCCCGGACATCATCGCCTGAGGAGGGGGTCCGGCGGCGGCTTGCACGAATCCGAATGCGCCGCTACTGCGGCAGGACCGGCTGCGGCCCGCTCGCGGCTTAGCAGCGCTTTCTAGAGGATGCGCTTGACGATGGCGGCATCGCCCCCCGTCGCGGTGATCATGGGCAGCCAGTCCGACTGGGCCACCATGCGCCACGCGGCCGAGACGCTCGACGCGCTCGGCATTCCCTACGAATCCCGCATCGTCTCGGCCCACCGGACCCCGGATCGCCTGGTCGCCTTCGCCAAGGGCGCGAAGGCCGCGGGCGTCCGGGTGGTGATCGCGGGCGCCGGAGGCGCCGCCCACCTCCCCGGCATGGCCGCCGCGATGACGCCGCTGCCGGTCTTCGGCGTGCCGGTCGAATCGAAGGCGTTGTCCGGTCAGGACAGCCTGTTGTCGATCGTGCAGATGCCGGCCGGCATCCCGGTCGGCACCCTGGCGATCGGCCGGGCCGGCGCCGTCAACGCCGCCCTTCTCGCCGCCGCCGTCCTCGCCCTGACCGACGACGCCCTCGCCGGCCGGCTCGATGCCTGGCGTGCCCGCCAGAGCGCCGCGGTGGCCGAGCATCCGGATACGAGCGCCTCGTGAGCAGCCCCTTACCCATCGCACCCGGCGCGACCATCGGGATCATCGGCGGCGGCCAGCTCGGCCGCATGATCGCGGTCGCGGCGGCGCAGTACGGGCTGAAATGCCATGTTTACTGCCCCGATCCCGACAGCCCGGCCTTCGAGGTGGCGGGACGGCGCACGATCGCCGCTTACGACGACGCGGCGGCGCTCCGGGCCTTCGCCGAATCCGTCGACGTGGTGACCTACGAGTTCGAGAACATTCCGAGCGCCGCCGCCGAGATCCTGGCCGCGCGCCGGCCGCTGCATCCGAGTGCCTCGGCGCTCGCCACCACCCAGGACCGGCTGACGGAGAAGAGCTTCGTCGCCGGCCTCGGCATCCCGGTGGCGCCTTTCCGGGCGGTGGACGACGCTGCGGGCCTCGCGGAGGCGATCCGGGAGATCGGCCTGCCGGCGGTGCTGAAGACCCGGCGCTTCGGCTATGACGGCAAGGGGCAGGTGATGCTGCGCGAGGCGGTCGCCGATCCCGCCGCCGTGATGGCGTCCTTGCGCGACCAGCCCTGCATCCTCGAGGGGTTCGTCCCGTTCGAGGCCGAGGTGTCGGTGGTCGCCGCCCGCAATGCGGAGGGGGGCTTCTCGGCCTATGCGCCGTGCGCCAACGAGCACCGCCACCACATCCTCGCCCGCACCGTGGTGCCGGCCCCCGGCATGGCGCCGGAGACCGCCGCGGAGGCGGTGGCGATCGCGCGACGAATCGCGGATGCGCTCGACTATGTCGGCGTGCTGGCGGTCGAGATGTTTCTGGTCCGCGGCACCGACGGCCGGGCGAGCGTGGTCGTCAACGAGATCGCGCCGCGGGTCCACAATTCCGGCCACTGGACCATCGAGGGGGCCGAGACCTCGCAATTCGCCCAGCACGTCCGGGCGATCTGCGGCTGGCCCCTCGGCAGCGCCGCGCTCGCCGGCACGACGGTCGAGATGCTGAACCTGATCGGCGCCGAGGCCGACGACTGGACCCGGATCCTCGCCGAGCCCGGCCGCCACCTCCACCTCTACGGCAAGGGCGAGGCCCGCCCCGGCCGCAAGATGGGTCACGTGACCCGCGTGACGACCGGCGTCGCCACCGGGACCTGAGGCCCCGGCGGGTGCGGCTTTCCGGCCACACTCGGCTCCTGGCGGCGCCCTCCCCTGCCGTTGCGGCGCCGAGAGGCCACACCTTCGCCACATCGGCCCTCACAAGCGTCAGGGGCGCATCGCCTTTAAGCCGGCGTTCACCCCGATCCGGAATGGTCGTCCGGCGTCGGGACCGCGGCTGAGAGCGGGGGCGCGTGCGAATGGCGAAGGTGCGCGGCGCGACGAGGATGCGCCGCCCCGGGGGAGCGGGCGATGAACAACGTGATCGGCTTTTGCCGCGTGACACCGGCGGCCCGGATGCTGGGGGCGACCGTGCTGACCGCGCTGGCGCTCGCCGGCTGCGACACCGTCAGCCGGGCGACCGCGACGCGGCAATTCGCGGTGGTCGAGGCCGACAAGTCCGGCGCGACCGAGGTCAACATCGCCTCGCTGACGGACGTGATCCAGCGCAACCCGAGCGACGCGGCGGCCTACAACACCCGCGGCGCGGCTTACGCCCGCGCGGGCAACTTCGATTCGGCCATCGCCGACTTCACCAAGGCGGTCCAGCTCGACCCGAACTCGGCCTCGGCCTACGGCAACCGGGCGCTGGCCTACCGCCAGTCGGGCCGCAACGACGCGGCGCTCCAGGACTTCACCAAGGCGATCAACGCCGACCCGAACTACACCGCCGCCTATATCGGACGGGCGAACCTCCAGCGGGCGCAGGGCAACTTCGAGGCCGCCTACAGCGACCTCAGCCAGGCGATCCGCCTGACGCCGGAATCGGCCGAGGCCTACCACGCCCGCGGCCTGGTGCGGCAGGCACAGGGCCAGCACCGCTCGGCCATCGGCGACTTCGACGCCGCCATCGACCGCAACCCCTTCGTCGCGGCACCCTACGCCGCCCGCGGCCAGAGCCTGATCGCCACCAACCAGTACGACAAGGCGATCGAGGACTACAACGCGGCACTGAACGTCAACAACAAGGATGCGGATTCCTGGGCCTACCGGGGTCTCGCCTACGAGAAGTCCAACCGCCGCCAGGAGGCGACTGAGAGCTATCAGCGCGCCATCGCCATCGACCAGGGCAACCAGGTCGCCAAGCAGGGCCTCGGGCGGATGCAGGGCGGAATGGCGTCGTTGTTCCGGTAGAACAATCGGATCGTAGCGATCATCGAAGCCCCCGGCCCGTGCCGGGGGCTTTTTCTTTGGAAAAAACGAAGCGCCTGACACCGCGTCCGGACGACGCCGTCCGATGACGGCATCCTCAGCGCACGGCGCTCGAGCGACGCCGCATCCCGCGTCGCGAAGCGGTCGGTTGTGGATCGCATCCCCGGGCCGCCCGGGGAACGCCGTAGCAAGCCGCCCTTCTTCCGTTGCGGGCCGGCAGACTCGCCCGTCGAGGGACAGGAACGTTCTTACGACGGGTTGGCCGATCGCCTCCTCGACGCGGCCATCGAGCCGAGGCCCGGCGAAGGGCGACGCCGACCGGATCGCCGGTCCCTCACCGCCAGGGCCGCTTCCAAAGTAGCAAGGTCAGGGCGAGGAGATCCAACGCCGGATTCGGGCAGGATCTTTCCGGAACGGCCCCGCGACCGGCGCGAGGACGAGAAGCCGGCGCCCGTCGCGCTCCGGGAACGGCCCACCCACGCGGGGGAAAGATGCGCGCTCCTCGCCGATTTCGGCATTTCGTTGCGGCCCTCCGACGCGATACGCAAGAAAAGCACAAGCCCCGACCGAATGGCCTCTTGCTGGACCGATTGAAATCTGGCAGGTTCCCCGAGTTAGGACAGTACCGCTGTCCCATTTTCCCGGCCGGGCTCCGTGCCCCCGGGTCGCAAGGGCGCTGGCTTGTGGCTTGCACGACGGCCAAACGAGATACCAAACGCGCCGCCATTCGGGCGGTGCGGGCGCACGCGGCCTGAAACCAGGCCTGCCGGGCGCTCGCGAGGTGCGGGCGCTCCCTTCGCGAGACGCGACCGACCCTCCCGCGGCTGAAGAACGATAAGGCGGCGGCCGTGCCCTCGGCCCGCCTGCCGGCGGAGGCCCTGCGGCCGTCCGCGCCACTTCGCCCACCTTTGACGGTGGGATAGCCTGCCGCCGAGGCAGGTTCGCCTGCCCGGGAGGCAGGCCGCCCTTTCGCGGCCGGTGCGACCCGGCCCTCTTCGACCCTCATCGAGCGCGCCCGCGCGCCTCGGCACGACGACCGGACCTTGGGAGACCAGACCATGAGCGGCACGGACCAGTCCCAGCACCCCTCCCGCGGGCAGGCGGTCCCCGCCCTCGTCGTGCGCGATCCGGCCCTGCCGGCGCGCCAGGGCCTCTACAACCCGGGCAACGAGAAGGATGCCTGCGGCGTCGGCTTCATCGCCGACATGCACAACCGCCAGACCCACGCCATCGTCCAGCAGGGCCTCCAGATCCTGGAGAACCTCGACCATCGCGGCGCCGTCGGCGCCGACCCGAAGATGGGCGACGGCTGCGGCATCCTGGTGCAGGTCCCGCACGGCTTTTTCGCGGCGGAGGCCGAGCGCCTCGGCATCGCCCTGCCGGAGGCCGGCCATTACGGCGTCGGCCAGCTCTACATGCCGCGCGACGAGGAGGGCTTCCAGCTCGTCGAGAAGCTCGTCGAGAAGGCGATCGCCGACGAGGGCCTGAGCCTGCTCGGCTGGCGCGACGTGCCGGTCGACCCGAGCGACCTCGGCGAGAGCGTGAAGGCGAGCGAGCCGCGCCACCGCCAGGTGTTCATCGGCCGCCCGGCGTCGAGCGCCGACCAGGACGCCTTCGAGCGCCGGCTGTTCCTCGTCCGCAAGGTGATCTCGAACGCCGTCTACACCCTCAAGGACGAGCGGCTGAAGGAGTTCTACCCGGTCTCCCTGTCCTCGCGCACCATCGTCTACAAGGGCATGGTGCTGGTGAACCAGCTCGGCCACTACTACCTCGACCTGAAGGACGAGCGCTTCGTCTCGGCGCTGGCGCTGGTGCACCAGCGCTTCGCCACCAATACCTTCCCGACCTGGCGCCTGTCGCACCCCTACCGGATGGTCGCCCATAACGGCGAGATCAACACGCTGCGCGGCAACGTGAACTGGATGGCGGCGCGCCAGGCCAGCGTCGATTCGGAGCTGTTCGGCAACGACATCTCGAAGCTCTGGCCGATCTCCTACGAGGGCCAGTCCGACACCGCCTGCTTCGACAACGCGCTCGAATTCCTCGTCCAGGGCGGCTACCCGCTCGCCCACGCGATGATGATGCTGGTGCCCGAGGCCTGGGCCGGCAACCCGCTGATGAGCGAGGAGCAGCGCGCCTTCTACGAGTACCACGCCGCCCTGATGGAGCCGTGGGACGGCCCGGCCGCGCTCTGCTTCACCGACGGCCGCCAGATCGGCGCCACCCTCGACCGCAACGGCCTGCGCCCCGCCCGCTACCTCGTCACCGACGACGGGCTCGTCGTGCTCGCCTCCGAGATGGGCGTGCTGCCGATCCCGGACGAGAAGATCGTTTCGTCCTGGCGCCTGCAGCCGGGCCGGATGCTGCTCATCGACCTCGAGAAGGGCCGCATCGTCTCCAACGAGGAGATCAAGAACGAGCTCGCCGCCGCCCACCCCTACAAGGAGTGGCTGAAGCGCACCCAGATCGTTCTGGAAGACCTGCGGCCTGTGCAGCCGCGCGAGTCGCGCACCGACGTGTCGCTGCTCGATCGCCAGCAGGCCTTCGGCTACACCCAGGAAGACCTGAAGCTCCTGATGCAGCCGATGGCCGTGACCGGCCAGGAGGCGGTCGGCTCGATGGGCTCGGACACGCCGCTCTCGGCGCTCTCCGACAAGCCGAAACTCCTCTACACCTACTTCAAGCAGAACTTCGCGCAGGTGACGAACCCGCCGATCGACCCGATCCGCGAGGAGGCCGTGATGAGCCTCGTCTCGTTCATCGGGCCGCGGCCGAACATCCTCGACCTGGAGGGCACCTCGCGCAAGAAGCGCCTCGAGGTGCGCCAGCCGATCCTGACCAATGCGGACCTGGAGAAGATCCGCTGCATCGGCCATTTCGAGGACCGGTTCGACACCAAGACGCTCGACATCACCTACCCGGCCGAGACCGGCGCGCAGGCGATGGAGGGGCGCTGGACCGTCTCTGCGACCGCGCCGAGGCGGCGGTGCGCGGCGGCTACAACATCATCGTGCTGTCCGACCGCGCCGTTGGCCCGGACCGGATCCCGATTCCGGCGCTGCTCGCCACCGCGGCTGTCCACAACTACCTGATCCGCAAGGGGCTTCGCACCTCGGTCGGGCTCGTGCTCGAATCGGGTGAGCCGCGCGAGGTGCATCACTTCGCGTGCCTCGCCGGCTACGGCGCCGAGGCGATCAACCCCTATCTCGCCTTCGAGACGCTGATCGCGATGAAGGACGAGCTGCCGCCGGAGCTGACCGACGACGAGATCGTCTATCGCTACATCAAGTCGATCGACAAGGGCCTGCTCAAGGTGATGTCCAAGATGGGCATCTCCACGTACCAGTCCTATTGCGGCGCGCAGATCTTCGACGCGATCGGTCTCAACTCGGCCTTCGTCGAGCGCGACTTCTTCGGCACGGCGACCACCATCGAGGGCGTCGGCATGGCCGAGGTCGCCGAGGAGACGGTGCGCCGCCACCGCGACGCCTTCGGCGACGCGCCGGTCTACCGCACCGCCCTCGATGTCGGCGGCGAATACGCCTACCGCCTGCGCGGCGAGGCCCATACCTGGACGCCCGACACCGTCGCGACGCTCCAGCACGCGGTCCGGCTCAACCTGCCCGACCGCTACCGGGCCTTCGCCAAGATGGTGAACGAGCAGGAGAACCACCTCAAGACGATCCGCGGCCTGTTCCGGATCAAGAGCGCGGCGGAACTCGGCCGGACCTCGGTCGAGATCGACGCGGTCGAGCCGGCGGTCGAGATCGTCAAGCGCTTCGCCACCGGCGCGATGTCCTACGGCTCGATCTCCAAGGAGGCGCACGAGACGCTGGCGATCGCCGTCAACTCCTTCGGCGGCCGCTCGAACTCGGGCGAGGGCGGCGAGGAGCGCGAGCGCTTCAAGCCGCTGCCGGACGGCCGCTCGCGGCGCTCGGCGATCAAGCAGGTCGCCTCGGGCCGGTTCGGCGTCACGACGGACTATCTCGTCAACGCCGACATGATGCAGATCAAGGTGGCGCAGGGAGCCAAGCCCGGCGAGGGCGGCCAGCTGCCCGGCCACAAGGTCGATGCCAAGATCGCCAAGGTCCGCCACTCGACCCCGGGCGTCGGCCTGATCTCGCCGCCGCCGCACCACGACATCTACTCGATCGAGGATCTGGCCCAGCTGATCTTCGACCTCAAGAACGTCAACCCGGCGGCCGACGTGTCGGTCAAGCTGGTGGCGGAGGTCGGCGTCGGCACGGTGGCGGCCGGTGTCGCCAAGGCGCGCGCCGACCACATCACCATCTCGGGCTTCGACGGCGGCACCGGCGCGGCGCCGCTGACCTCGATCAAGCATGCCGGCGGTCCCTGGGAGATCGGGCTCGCCGAGACCCAGCAGACCCTGGTGCTCAACCACCTGCGCGGCCGGGTCGCGCTCCAGGCCGATGGCGGCATCCGCACCGGCCGGGACGTCCTGATCGCGGCCTTGCTCGGCGCCGACCAGTTCGGCTTCTCGACCGCGCCGTTGATCGCGGCCGGCTGCATCATGATGCGCAAGTGCCACCTCAACACCTGCCCGGTCGGCGTCGCGACCCAGGATCCCGTGCTGCGCAAGCGCTTCAAGGGGACCCCTGAGCACGTCATCAACTACTTCTTCTTCGTGGCGGAAGAGGTGCGCGAGCTGATGGCGTCGCTCGGCGTCACCAAGCTCGACGACCTGATCGGCCGGTCCGAGTATCTCGACAAGCTGGCGGCGATCTCGCACTGGAAGGCCAAGGGCCTCGACTTCACCCGGCTGTTCCACAAGCCGGACGTGCCGGAGAGCGTCGCGCTCCGCCACGTCGAGACCCAGAAGCACCCGATCGACCAGGTCCTCGACCGTCGCCTCATCGCGGCCGTCGGCGACGCGATCGAGACCGGTGTCGCTGTGACCGTCGAGGACACGATCCGCAACTCCGACCGGGCCGCTGGCGCGATGCTCTCGGGCATGGTCGCCAAGGCGCACGGCCACGAGGGCCTGCCGGACGACACCCTGACGGTGAAGCTCACCGGCACCGCCGGCCAGAGCTTCGGCGCCTGGCTCGCCGCGGGCGTGACGCTCAGCCTGACCGGCCATGCCAACGACTATGTCGGCAAGGGCCTGTCGGGCGGCAAGCTGATCATCCGGCCCTCGGATGCGCTCGGCTCGCCGTCGGACCGCACCATCATGGTCGGCAACACGGTGCTGTACGGGGCGATCGCCGGCGAGGCCTATATCCGGGGTGCCGCCGGCGAGCGCTTCGCGGTCCGCAACTCGGGCGCCATCGCGGTGGTCGAGGGCATGGGCGACCATGGCTGCGAGTACATGACCGGCGGCGTCGTCGTGTCCATCGGCGAGACCGGGCGCAACTTCGCGGCCGGCATGTCGGGCGGCATCGCCTACGTGCTCGACGAGGACGGGTCGTTCGCCAAGCGCTGCAACCTGTCGATGGTCGATCTCGAGCCGGTCGAGGAGGAGGACGAGTTCATGCGCCGCTTCCACCAGGACGGCGACCTGGAGACCAAGGGGCGCATCGACATCCTGGCCGACATGTCGGGCCACGACGAGGCGCGCCTGGTCGGGCTGATCAACAACCACCTGAAGTATACCGGCTCGGTGCGCGCCAAGGCGATCATCGACAACTGGGAGACCTACCGCACCAAGTTCGTGAAGGTGATGCCGGTCGAGTACCGGCGGGCGCTTCGCGAGATGGAGCGGGCCCGGATGCCGGTGGCGGCGGAGTAACGCCGACCTAAACCCTCCCCCCTCTGCGGGGGAGGGTGCCCCGCGGAGCGGGGCGGGAGAGGGGCAGCGCGACGCTGTTCCAGGTGGCTGGCTTCATGAAGGTCGCGACCTTTCCGGAAGCGGCGTCCCCTCTCCCGGCTCGCTCCGCTCGCCACCCTCCCCCGCAGAGGGGGAGGGTTGGGGGCGAGCCTCGTCGACGATCGCGGAAGCAAGGAGATCCGGCGGTGAAGGTCTACGGCGACATGATGTCGGGCAACTGCCTGAAGGTGCGGTACGTCGCCGATCACCTCGGGCTCGCCTATGACTGGATCCCGGTCGACATCATGCGGGGCGAGAGCCGCATGCCCGACTACCTCGCCCGCTTCCCCGCCGGCCAGGTCCCGGGCGTCGCGTTCGACGACGGGCGGACGCTCGCGCAGTCGAACGCGATCATCCGGCATCTCGCCCGCGGCTCCGCCCTGCTGCCGGACGATCCCTGGACGCAAGCCAAGATCGACGAGTGGCTGTTCTGGGAGCAGTACAGCCACGAGCCGACCATCGCGGTCTGCCGTTTCCACATGCGCTACAAGGGCGAGCCGGCCGAAACCCGCGACCCGAAGAAGGTGGCCGGGGGCGAGGCCGCCCTCGCCCTCATGGAGCGACACTTGACCGCCGCCGACTGGTTCGTCGGGCGTGCGGTCAGCATCGCGGATGTCGCACTCTTCGCCTATACGCAATTCGCCGACGAGGGCGGATTCGATCTCTCGGGCCGGCCCGCGATCCGGGCCTGGCTCACCCGCTGCGGGACGCGCTCCCCACATCCGCCACCGTCGCCGGGGTCGCTTAGACCCACCGCCGGCCCGATCACTTCATGAACTGAGCACTCCACCGATGGGCAAGGTCACAGGCTTCCTCGAATTCGACCGGCAGGAGCAGAAGTATCAGCTCGCGGCCGACCGCGTGCGCCACTTCCTCGAATTCACCCTGCCGCTCGACGAGCACGACCTGAAGAAGCAGGCGGCGCGCTGCATGGATTGCGGCATCCCGTTCTGTCACGGCCCGACCGGCTGCCCGGTCCACAACCAGATCCCGGACTGGAACGACCTCGTCTTCAACGCGGACTGGGAGGAGGCGGCGCGCAACCTGCACTCCACCAACAATTTTCCGGAGTTCACCGGCCGCATCTGCCCGGCCCCCTGCGAGGAGGCCTGCACCCTCAACCTCGAGAACCAGCCGGTCGCGATCAAGACCATCGAGCAGGCGATCGCCGACAAGGCCTGGAGCATGGGCTGGGTCGTGCCTGAGCCCGCCGCGGTGAAGACCGGCAAGCGGGTCGCGGTGATCGGCTCGGGGCCTGCGGGCCTCGCGGCCGCCCAGCAGCTCGCCCGGGTCGGCCACGACGTCCACGTCTTCGAGCGCGAGCCGAAGGCCGGCGGCCTGCTGCGCTACGGCATCCCCGACTTCAAGATGGAGAAGCGCCACATCGACCGCCGGGTGCGGCAGATGGAGGCCGAGGGCGTGCAGTTCCATTACGGCGTCAATGTCGGGGTCACCCGCTCCTTCGCCAGCCTGCACAACGAGTTCGACGCCGTGCTGTTCGCCGGCGGCGCCGAGGCCCCGCGCGATCCCGGCCTGCCGGGCCAGGAGCTCGAGGGCGTGCATTTCGCCATGCCCTACCTGGTGCAGTCGAACCGCCGCGTCGGTCACGAGGCGCCGACCGCCGAGGAGCCGATCGTCGCCGCCGGCAAGAACGTCGTCGTCATCGGCGGCGGCGACACCGCATCGGATTGCGTCGGCACCGCCTTCCGCCAGGGCGCCCTCTCGGTCACCCAGCTCGACATCCGCCCGCGCCCGCCGGAGCGCGAGGACAAGCTGACCGTGTGGCCCTACTGGGCGACCAAGATGCGCACCTCGTCGAGCCAGGCGGAGGGCGCCGAGCGCGAGTTCCAGGCCGCGACGCTCCGCATCGAGGGCAAGAAGGGCAAGGTGAAGGGCGTCGTCTGCGCCCGGGTCGACGAGGCCCGCAAGCCCATCCCCGGCTCCGAGTTCCTGCTGCCCGCCGACCTCGTCTTCATGGCGATCGGCTTTGCCGGCCCTGTCGCCCAGGGCCTGCTGGAAGAGTCCGGCGTCGCCCGCGACAAGCGCGGCAACGTCCAGGCCGACGACAGCCAGTACCGCACCTCGACCGACAAGGTGTGGGTCGCCGGCGACATGCGCCGCGGCCAGTCCCTGGTGGTCTGGGCGATCCGCGAGGGCCGGCAGGCCGCCCGCTCGATCGACGAGGCGCTGATGGGGTCGACGACCCTGCCGCTCTGACGGCGGGGTCCGCGGCGGAGACAGAGGTCCCCGCCGATACAAGCTCGAACGACGATATGCGGGATCCGCTCCATCCGGGGCGGGTCCCGCTGTCGTTCGGGCGCCATGCCGGGCCGAGCGACCTCCCATCCATCGAACGTCGAGGGACAAGCCGCGCCTCGGCCAGCAGTTTTTGTATCTATTCTAATTCACGTAATGACGGCAGAGTTATCCACGCATTCCGCCAACCGATGAACATTGCGGCAGATGCGTCGATGCCACACCTAAGATGATTGCGACCGGCCCTGGAATCGTTCCAGATCTTGCCGGAATGAATCGATTGATTGCCGATGATCGGATGATTACGCCGCAGGAAGCCATTCCTGCCGCCCGAGGTCTCCGTGCGCTCATCCCCCTGCCCCGCGATCCGGCGCCGGTCGTCGCTGCTCTTCGCACTGCTCGCGGGTGCGGCGCCGGTTCTCGCGGCCGGGCGTGCCGGAGCGCAGGAAGCGGGTGAGGCCATCGCCCTCGATACGATCACGGTGGCCGGCGCTCCGGTCTTCCGGGAGACCGCGACCGGGCCGGTCCAGGGCTACCGCGCGACCCGCAGCGCCACCGCGACCAAGACCGACACCGCGCTCCGCGACCTGCCGCAGACCGTCAACGTCGTGCCGCGCGAGGTGATCGTCGACCGCGCCGAGACGCGGCTCGCCGATGCCCTGTTCAACGTCAGCAACGTGCAGCCGGGCGGCAGCATCCAGGGCCGCAGCGACACCTTCATCATCCGCGGCTTCCGGACCCAGACCTACGCCATCGACGGCGTGTTCATGAACCAGGCCAACACCTTCTATCCGGTCCAGCGCGACCTCGCCGATGTCGAGCGGATCGAGGTGCTGAAGGGCCCGGCCTCGGTGCTCTACGGCCGCGGCGATCCGGGCGGGGTCATCAACATCGTCACCCGCCAGCCGAGCCTGGTGCCGACCGCCGATGCCAGCATCCAGGGCGGCAGCTTCGGCTTCCGGCGGGTGCAGGGCTCGGCCTCCGGTCCGGTGCCGGGCGTCGACGGGCTCGCCGCCCGGCTCAGCTTCGGGACCCAGGTCGATCCGACCTTCCGCGATCTCGCCGGCCGCGACAATTCCCGCTTCTTCATCGCGCCGGCCTTCTCCTGGAATCCGAGCCCGGACACCCGGGTTTCGTTCATCGGCGAGTTCACGCGTCAGGACAGCGTCTACGACGAGGGCCTGGTCGCCCGGAACGGCCGCGTGCCGCTCGACAACTTCGCGCGCTATTACGGCGAGCCGTTCTCGCGCTACAACGCCAACGCCAATTTCGGCACGCTGAAGATCGAGCACGACTTCAACGAGCACCTGATGCTGCGTCAGGTGCTCAACGCCCAGAGCGGCAGCTTCGACACGCTCGCAGCGCGGGCCAACAGCGTCTCGGCGAACGGGCTCACGGTCACCCGCCGCACCACGGCGACCACCTCGACCTACGCCACCGTCGACAGCCAGACCGAACTGGTGGCGAAGTTCGACTGGCTGGGCTTGCGCCACACCGCGCTCGTCGGCGTGGAATACGTCAACGGCTATCGGCGCGCGATCACAACCCAGGGGCCCCTCGCCTCGGTGAGCTTCCTCAATCCCGTCCCCGGGCTGGCGCTGCCGGGCGCCCTGTCGCTGCAAAGCGACCTGAAGCAGAAGACCGAGCTGACCGGCCTTTATGCCCAGGACCAGATCGACCTCGGCTACGGCCTGCAACTGCTGCTCGGTGTGCGCTACGACACCGGAAGCCAGTTCTACTTCAGCCGCACACCGACCTCGCGCACGGTCCCGCCGGAGCAGGAACTCTCCGGCGTGTCGCCGCGGGTCGGCCTGATCTACCGCGTCGCCGAACCGCTGGCGCTGTATGCGAGCTACAGCACCTCGTTCAAGCCGCAGACCGCCAACGTCTTCGGCGCCGTCAATCCGCCGCCGGAGACCGGCGAGCAGGTCGAGGTCGGCACCCGGTTCGATCTCTCGCCCGACCTGAGCCTGACCGCTTCGGTGTTCGACATCACCCGCAACAACGTCGCGGCCAACGATCCGGTCAATACCGGCTTCTCGATCATCACCGGGCAGCAGCGCTCGAAGGGGGTCGAGGCCGACCTCTCCGGCACGATCCTGCCGGGCTGGAAGATCATCGGCGGCGTCGGCTACACCGATGCCCGGGTGACGCGCGACACGAGCGTCCCGGTCGGCAACCGGCTCGACGGCGCACCCCGGGTCAGCGGCAGCGTCTGGACCACCTATCAGGTCCAGGAAGGCCCCTGGCGCGGGCTCGGGATCGGCGCCGGCGTGACCCATGTCGGCTCGCGCTTCGGCGACATCACCAACACCTACAAGGTCGGCGCCTATACCCGCGTCGACGCGACCGTGTTCTACGACCTCAACGAGCACGCCCGGTTCGCGCTGAACCTGAAGAACCTCACCGATGCGCGCTACATCGAAGCGCCGTTCAACCAGTTCAACAACATCCCGGGGCACCGTTCTCGGTGCTGGCGACGCTGACGGCGCGGATGTAGCCGCCCCCGGGGCCGGGGATCGAATCGCAACGATCGATCCCCGGCCGGGCGGCTCACTCCGGCAGGCGCGGCAGCGGCGTGCCGTCCTTCGGCAGGGGATAGCGGGCGACGTTCAATTCCATCGCCAGGAAGGTGTAGTAGCCGCTCACCGCCGTGAGATCGACGACGCCCGGCTTGCCGAAGAGCTTCTCGGCCCGGGCGAAGGTCGCGTCCGAGACCCGCTTGTTCTGCAACAGCTCGGCGGTGAAGTCGTAGGCCGTCTCCTGGTCCTCCGGCAGGCCGGTCGGGCGGCGGCCGTCGCGGATCGCCGCGATGGCCTCCGGGGCGATGCCGACCTTCTTGGCGATCGGTGCGTGGACGTACCACTCGTAATCCTGCGTCCAGTGGCGGGCATTGACCAGGATGACGAGCTCCGAGAGCGTGGTGCCGATCTTCGGCTTGTAGCGCAGGTAGTCGCCCATCGAGCGGGCGAGGCTCATCACCTCGGGCGAGTGCATCAGCGGCTCGAACGGCCCGAAGACCGGGGTCTTGCGGGCGGCCTCGAAGGCCTCGGCGGCCTGCTTCTGCTCCGGGCTGTACTGGGCCGGCGGGATCGTCGGCAGCCGGTCCTCGGCGCGGGCGGCGCCGGGCAGGAGGAGGGGGAGGACGACGGCGAGGCAGGCGGGCAGCAGGCGCGACATGGTACGGGTCTCCGGGACGGGCGATCGCTCGCCTGTCAGTCCTTTACCCGAAAGGCGATGCCCGTGACGGCCCCGCTCCCGCAATCCCGCCTCATTCCCGCGGTTAACAGGACCTTGTCCGAGCACGAGGGGAATGCGGGGCTCACACCCGGCACGACCCCGGAAACAAGGGAATGCGGGACGATGACTGCCAAGCCGTCGAAGACGGGACCGCGGTCCGTGACGGGCGCGGCCTTGCTGGCCGCGCTCGCCGCCACGCTGCTCGCGGGAGCGGCGACGACCGGGCCTGCGCGGGCGCAGGGCTACGGCTTCACCCTCGAGGACGAGACCGACGCGATCCTGCCGCCGCGGGCGGTGATCTTCCGCCTCGGCCGGGCCGGCTTCACCGGCATGACCCATCCGCGCTTCGACGGCGAGACCTACCGGATCCAGGCCGACAGCCCGTGGGGCAACCGGGTGCAGCTGGTCGTGGATGCCCGCACCGGCCGCATCCTCGATCGCGAGCGCCTGGAAGCACCGCTGATTCCCCCCGGCACGGTCCCCGGCGGCCGGCGGCCGGGCTACGGCTGGACCGAGGCCGAGGCTCGCCCGCCCTGGCCGCGCGACGAGGCGTTCCGCGAGCCGCCGCCCCGTGACAATTCTTGGCGCGACCGAGGCACCTACGCCCCCGTGCCGCTCTCCCGAGCCGAGCCGCTGCCGCCGGTCGAGCGCCGGCCGGAGGAGCGGCGCGTCGCCGCCCGTCCGCTGCCGCCGCAGGATCTCCAGGCCGTGCCGCCAGCCGAGGCGCCCTCCCCGCGCGCCGCCGGGCCGAACCCGATGGGCCTCAACCCCGACAGCCCGGCCGCCCGCACCGGCGCCGCGCCGCGCCGCGAGACCGTCGCCCCCGAGGGCGCGAAGCACGAGGCGCCGCGCAAGACCGCCGCCCGCGCGAAGCCGCCCGAGAAGATCGAGGCCCCCTCTGCCCTCGTCCCGCCCCTGGCGCCGCAGCCGGCCCTGAAACCGGCCACCCCGCCCGCCAAGGCGGCGGAGGCGGTCCCGAAGCCGGCGGAGGCGAAGGATGGCGGCTGGAAGACCCCGCCCGACGGCAACCGCCCGGTGCGGGTGATCGGCGGCATCACCCAGGTCCCGGGCAAGGACGAGCCGGCCAAGGATTAGCGTCGCGCCCGCCCGCGGCGATGCCGGCTGGCGGCCCCCGCCCGCAGGGGCCCGGAAATCTCACGACGAACCGGTATCCACTTCGTCGGAAAATGCTCTTGCGGCCGCGCAGGGTCCGCCGGCCGGGATCGGTCCAGGCTGGCGGCGTGCCGCAGGACGCTCGGAAATCCTCCGGCATGGCGAAGATCGTCGCTCTCCACTATTTCTCGGTCGTCACCCGCTGCACGTCGCTGCGCGACGCCGCCACCCAGCTCGACATCCATCCCAACGTGCTGGCGCGGCACATCTCGCAGCTCGAATACTACATGAACGCGCCGCTGCTCGAGCGCGGGCCGCTCGGCATCCGGCTGACCGCGGCGGGGGAATTGCTCGCCGCCAAGCTCGACCGGACGATCAACGAGCTCGACCACGTCGTTCGGCTGATCGACGACCTGAAGGGCCTGCGCGGCGGCCTCGTCGGCGTCCATGCGGCGGAGGGCGTCGCCTCGGCGATCCTGGTGCCGGTGCTCGCCGCCTTCGCGACCCGTCACCCGCATGTCCGCGCCCGCCTGCGCACCGGGACCGCCAAGGATGCGGTGCGGGCGATCGAGGATGCGTCCTGCGACCTCGCCCTCACCTTCTTCGCCCCTGCCTCCGACGCGATCGCGGTGGTCAAACGGGTGCGGCTGCCGCAATTCATCATCGCGCCCCCGGGCCACCCGGTGACGCACGAAGGCGGCGCGACCTGCGCCAGGCTGGAGACCTACCGCTGGGTGCTGCCGGGCCCGGACTTCGGCGTGCGCACCTTCCTCGACCGGGCGGCCGCGGAGGCCGGGTGCCGGATCGTGCCGACCTTCGAGGCCGCCTCCCTCGATCTCCAGCGCACGCTGATCGGGCAGGCCGGCGCCCTCGGGGTGCTGCCGCGCGTGACCGTGGCCGAGGAGATCGCGGCCGGCACGATGGTGGCGGTGCCCTTTCCCGCCACGATGCCGGTCGAGACCTCCCTCGACCTCTGCGTCCCGGCCGACCGGCAGCCGAGCTATGCCGCCGAGCGGTTGCGCCGGGAGCTGGAGGCCGCCCTGCTCCGGGTTCAGGCCTGAACCGGCCGGGGTGCCACGAAAAGCGGTGCACCCCTCCCCCGATTTCGTCGTAGTCAGCTTAGGCTCTCTCCCGCATCCTGCGACGGTCTGCGGCGGCCTGGTCTGTGCAAGACCTGCGCGGCTTCAGCCTCTGCTGTTCCGAGACTTGAACCGAGCCGAGTTCTTCGGCGCAACCGATCGGCTTCGGCTGTTGCGGCCGGGCTGGTCTGCCGATTGCATGGCTCGCCCCGCGGACCTTCTGCCCCGCACCCGATCGCGTCGCCGGACGGCGACATGGCGAGGAGACAACTTGATGGCGTTTCGTCGGTCCGTTCTCGGCCTCCTCGCGGCAAGCGCGGTTCTCATCGCCCCCGTGGCCGCACCGGCGCAGACGCTCAAGGCGGTGATGCATTCGGACGTCAAGATCGTCGATCCGATCTGGACCACCGCCTACATCGTCCGCAACCACGGCTACATGATCTACGACACGCTGTTCGCGCTCGACGGCAAGGGCGAGGTCAAGCCCCAGATGGTCGATACCTACACGGTGTCGCCCGACAATCTCACCTATACGTTCACCTTGCGCGACGGCTTGACCTGGCACGACGGCAAGCCGGTGACGGCGGAGGATTGCGTCGCCTCGATCAAGCGCTGGTCCGCCCGAGATTCGCTCGGCCAGAAGCTGATGACCTTCGTCGATGCGATGAGCGTCGACGATGCCAAGCGCTTCACCGTCAAGCTCAAGTCGCCGACCGGGCTGCTGCTGTTCGGCCTCGCCAAGCCCTCGTCGAACGTGCCGTTCATGATGCCGAAGCGGGTCGCCGAGACCGACCCGAACCAGCAGATCTCGGATTTCACCGGCTCCGGCCCGTTCGTGATGAAGACCGACGAGTGGAAGCCCGGCGACAAGATCGTCTATACCAAGTTCAAGGACTACAAGCCGCGGGCCGAGCCGGCCTCGGGGCTGGCCGGCGGCAAGGTGGTCAAGGTCGACCGGGTCGAGTGGCTGGCGATCTCGGACCAGCAGCAGGCGGTCAACGCGCTCCTCGCCGGGGAGATCGACCTGATCGAGCAGCCGGCCTACGACCTGATCCCGCTGCTGAAGGGCGATTCGGGCGTCACGCTCGTCGACTACAATCCCCTCGGCCTGCAATACGCGATGCGGCCGAACCACCTGATCAAGCCCTTCGACAACCCGAAGGTGCGCCAGGCCCTGACCTACGCCCTCAACCAGACCGACTTCCTCCAGGCGGTGGTCGGCGATCCCGATTACTACAAGACCTGCAAGGCCCTGTTCGTCTGCGGCTCGCCGCTCGCCACCGACAAGGGCATGGACGGGCTGCTCGAATCCAATTTCGCCAAGTCGAAGCAGTTGCTGAAGGAGGCGGGCTATGACGGCACGCCGATCGTCCTCCTGCACTCGACCGACCTGCCGACCCTGACCAATCTCGGCCCGGTCGCCAAGCAGCTGCTCGAGAAGGGCGGCTTCAAGGTCGATATGCAGTCGTCCGACTGGCAGACCGTGGTGTCGCGCCGGGTGCGCAAGGATCCGGCCGACAAGGGCGGCTGGAACCTGATGAACACCTCCTGGGTCTCGGCCGACATCCTGAACCCGGTGATGTCGAGCTTCATGAACATGAGCTGCGACAAGGCCCCGTTCGGCTGGCCCTGCGATTCCGAGATGGAGAAGTTGCGCGACGACTTCGCCCGCGAGGTCGACCCGGCCAAGCAGAAGGCGATCGCCGAGACCGTGCAGGCGCGCTGGCGCGAGGTCGTGCCTTACGTCCATCTCGGCCAGTTCTACATCCCGATCGCCGCGCGGAAAAACGTCACCGGTATCCTGACCGCCGCGGCGCCGGTATTCTGGAACGTCGAGAAGAAGAAATAAGCCGATGCTCGGCTACGTCCTGCGGCGATTGCTCGCCGCCATCCCGGTCCTGGCGATCGTCGCGGTGCTGGTCTTCCTGATGCTGCGGCTCACCCCCGGCGACCCGGCGGCGGTGATCGCCGGGGACAACGCCTCGAGCGAGCAGATCGCCCAGGTGCGCCAGCAGCTCGGGCTCGACCAGCCCCTGCCGGTGCAGTTCGCGATCTGGATCGGCAATCTGGCGCAAGGCAATCTCGGCGAGTCGTTCTTCTTCAAGAAGAGCATCGGCGAGCTGATCCTCGGGCGGATCGAGCCGACCCTGTCGCTCGCCGCCGCGACGATGCTGATCGCGGTCTGCGTCGCCATCCCGCTCGGGGTCGTGGCGGCCTACCGGCACGGCTCCTGGCTCGACCGGATCGTGATGGGCGTGTCGGTGCTCGGCTTCTCGGTGCCGGTCTTCGTGATCGGCTACCTCATGATCTACGTCTTCTCGATCACGCTCGGCTGGTTCCCGGTCCAGGGCTACCAGCCGCTCTCGGGCGGGCTCGGCGGCTACCTGCACCGGCTGGTCCTGCCGGCGCTGACCCTGTCGGTCGTCTACATCGCGCTCATCGCCCGCATGACCCGGGCGAGCGTGCTGGAAGTCCTGAACGAGGATTACATCCGCACCGCCCGGGCCAAGGGCCAGGTCGAGCGCAAGATCCTGTTCCGCCACGCGCTGAAGAACGCCGCGGTGCCGATCGTCACGGTCGTCGGCATCGGCATCGCGCTCCTCATCGGCGGGGTGGTGGTGACCGAGAGCGTGTTCGCGATTCCCGGCCTCGGCCGCCTCACCGTCGATGCGGTGCTGGCCCGCGACTACCCGACGATCCAGGCGCTGATCCTCATGTTCTCGGGCGTCTACGTCCTCATCAACCTGCTGATCGACCTGACCTACAGCCTGTTCGACCCGAGGATCCGTCATTGAGGTTCGAACCATGAGTGCCGAGCCGACCCTGCTGGCGCCCGCCATCGCGACCCTGCCGCCGCCCCGGACGCTGGCCTCCCGCCTCCTGCGCAACCCCGTCGTGGCCCTCGGATCCGGCTTCCTGCTGCTGATGGCGCTGATCGGCCTGTTCGCGCCGTTCCTCGGCACGCTCGATCCGACGGCGATCAACCCGGCCACCCGCAACCGCCCGCCGGGCTTCGAGCGCACGATCCGGGCCGAGGACGGCTCGGCCACGACTTTCCGCCACCGGATGGGCACCGACAGCCTCGGGCGCGACGTCTACAGCCGTGTCCTCTACGGCGCCCGGGTGTCGCTGATCATCGCCGTCGCGGTGGCGTCGATCGCGCTCTCGGTCGGGCTGCTGCTCGGGCTCGTGGCCGGGTATGTCCGCCCCCTCGACGGGCCGATCATGCGGCTGATGGACGGGCTCATGGCGATCCCCGGCATCCTGCTCGCCATCGCGGTCGTCTCGCTGTTCCGGGCCGGGCTGCCCGCGGTCATCGCGGCGATCGTGGTGCCGGAGATCCCCCGGGTGGTGCGGCTGGTGCGCTCGATCGTGCTGTCGGTGCGCGAGGAGCCTTACGTCGAGGCCGCGATCATGGCCGGCACCCGCCTGCCGCTCCTCATGGCGCGCCACATCCTGCCCAACACCGTCGCGCCCCTGATCGTGCAGGGCACCTTCATCGCCGCCTCGGCGATCCTGGTCGAGGCGGTGCTCTCCTTCCTCGGCATCGGCATCCCGCCGGAGATCCCGAGCTGGGGCAACATCATTGCGGAGGGCCGCAACCTGTTCCGGGTCTATCCCCACAACATCCTGTATCCGGGGATCTTTCTCGGCCTGACGGTGCTCGCCGTGAACATGCTCGGCGACGGCCTGCGCGACACCCTCGATCCGAAGATGACCGGCCGATGACCTCGCCGATGAGCACGACCACGCCCCCCGTCCTCGAGGTCGAGAACCTCGCCATCGCGCTGCCCGGCGGCGGCGACCGGCTCCGCGCCGTCGACGGCGTGTCGTTCACGGTCGCCCCCGGCGAGATCGTCTGCGTCGTCGGCGAATCGGGCTCGGGCAAGTCGGTCACCGCCTTCTCGGTGATGGGGCTGCTCGCGAAGGTCCTGAAACCCGTCGCAGGCGCGATCCGGCTCAACGGCGAGGACGTGCTGACGGCGAGCCCCCAGCGCCTGCGGGCGTTGCGCGGCGACCGGATGGCGATGATCTTCCAGGAGCCGATGACGGCGCTGAACCCGGTGCTCACCGTCGGCGACCAGATCGAGGAGGTGTTGCGCATCCACACCGGTCTCGGCGCGTCGGAGCGCCGGGCCAAGGTGCTGGCGATGCTCGACGCCATGCACCTGCCCGACCCGGAGCGGATGCACGCCTCCTATCCCCACCAGCTCTCCGGCGGCCAGCGCCAGCGGGTGATGATCGCCGCCGCCCTCATCCTCGACCCCGCCCTCCTCATCGCCGACGAGCCGACGACGGCCCTCGACGTCACCACGCAGGCGCAGATCCTCACGCTGATCCGCGAGATGCAGGAGCGCCGCGGCACCGGCGTTCTCTTCATCACCCACGATTTCGGCGTGGTGGCGGAGATCGCCGACCGGGTGGTGGTGATGCAGCACGGCCGCATCGTCGAGCAGGGGCCGGCGGCGCAGGTTCTGGGCAACCCGCAAGCTCCCTACACGAGGATGCTGATCGCCGCCGTGCCGACGATGACGCCCGCAAGGCGCCTGCCGGCGACCGGGGCGCTGGCTTTGGAGACCGCGGGGCTCGCCAAGACCTATCGCAGCGGCGGCCTGTTCAAGAAGACCCGCGAGGTCCATGCCGCCGCCGACGTGGCACTCCGGATTCGGCGCGGCGAGACGGTCGGCATCGTCGGCGAATCGGGTTCGGGCAAGTCCACGGTCGTCCGCTGCATCGCCCGGCTGATCCCCCCGAGCGGCGGGCAGATCATGGTCGGTGACAAGGACATCGCCCGCCTGCCCGAGCGCCGGTTGCGGCCGTTGCGCCAAAGGATCCAGGTGGTGTTCCAGGATCCGTTCCGCTCGCTCAATCCGCGCCGGACGGTGGGCGCCTCGATCGTCGAGGGGCCGGTGAATTTCGGCATGAGCCCCGATGCGGCGATGGCCAAGGCGCGCGAGCTGATGGGCCTCGTCGGCCTCGATCCCGCGGCGCTTGCCCGCTACCCGCACCAGTTCTCCGGCGGCCAGCGCCAGCGCATCGCACTCGCCCGGGCGCTCGCCATGGAGCCCGAGATCCTGATCGCCGACGAGGCGGTCTCGGCCCTCGACGTCTCGGTCCAGCGCCAGGTGCTGGCCCTCCTCGACGACGTGCAGCGGCGCTTCGACCTCGCGATCCTGTTCATCACGCACGACCTGCGGGTGGCGGCGCAGATCTGCGACCGGCTGATCGTGATGCAGCGCGGCCGCATCGTCGAGGAGGGACCCACGGTCGAGGTCTTCGCCCGGCCGAACGCGGCCTATACCCGGGCCTTGATCGAGGCGGCGCCGGGGCGGGAATTCGGGCGGGGGAAGCAGCTTGCCGAAGCGGCGTTGGCCTGATGCAGACGAACAAGGATGAAGCACCTCCCCTCCCCCTTGTGGGGAGGGGTCTGGGGTGGGGGTGGTGCCGGATAGAGCTTTGCGGTGCCTCCTGCACCACCCCCACCCCTTGCCCCTCCCCACAGGGGGGAGGGGAAGCGCCTCGTCTTGAAATGACAGCAAGTCTTCAAGCGTAACAAAAACAGGACCACACCAATGACCCTCGCCATGACCTGGGAGGAATGGGCGCAGCACGATGCCTGCGCGCTCGCCGCGCGGGTGCGCGCCGGGGAGGTGACGGCGGCCGAGCTCGCCGCCCAGGCCGCCGCCGGCGTGGCGCTGACGAACCCGCAGACGAGCGCCGTGATCGAGCTGTTCGATGACGCGATCGCCGACCCGGCGAAGGCCGGCACGAACCTCGACGGCGCCTTCGCGGGCGTGCCGTTCCTGATGAAGGATCTCGGGCCGACCCTGGAGGGCCGGCTCCAGGAGATGGGCTCGCTCCTGATGCGCGGCCACCGCGCCTCGTCGGACAGCCATCTCACGGGCAGGATGCGCCAGGCGGGCCTGAACCTGATCGGCCGCACCACCACGCCGGAATTCGGCGTGTGCAGCTCGGCCGAGAACCCGGCGGTCTACGTCACCCGCAACCCGTGGAACCTCGACTACACCACCTGCGGCTCCTCGGCCGGCTCCGCCGCCGCGGTGGCCTCGGGCGTGGTGCCGATGGCGCACGCCACCGATGGCGGCGGATCGATCCGCATCCCGGCCGGCGTCAACGGCAATCTCGGGCTCAAGCCCTCCCGCGGCGTGTTCTCGATCGCGCCCTACGGGTCGGACCTCACCAGCATCGTGTCGATCCAGGGCTGCCAGTCACGGACCGTGCGCGACACCGCCACCTTCGTCGACCTTTGCCGCGGCGGTGCGCCCGGCGAGTTCATGCCCTACTGGACCGCGCCCGAACCCTACGCCACCCTGATCGCGCGCGATCCGGGCCGCTTGCGCATCGCGCTCTCGCACGAATGGGGCGATTACCGCGCCGTGCCGCAGCACGTCGCCGAGCTGGAGCGGATCGGGCGCTTCCTCGAAGGGCTCGGCCACCATGTCGAGTGGGCGCTGCCGGCGGTCGACATCCGCGCCGCCTTCGAGGCCCAGACCACCTGCTACATCACCAACTTCGCCCAGACCATCAACGGGCTCCTGGCCCTGAAGGGCCTCGAGCGACCGCCCGAGGATCTGGTCGAGCCGATGAACATCCGGATCTGGGAGGCCGGGCGGCACGCGAGCTACACCGAGCGGACGGCGATGCAGGCGACGTTCAACGCTACGGCGCGGGGCTTCGGCGCCTTCCTCGAGGAGTGGGACATCATCCTCACCCCGATCACCGCCCTGCCGACGCCGAGGGTCGGCACCACCGATTACCTGACGATCAGCGACGAACCGTCGGTCCATGCCTGGTTCGAGAACCTGTGGCGCAACTTCGCCTATACGCCGCTCGCCAACCTGTGCGGCCTGCCGGCCCTGTCGATGCCGCTGGCCTGGAACGAGCACGGCCTGCCGCTCGGCATCCAGGCCCAGGCGGCCCAAGGGCGGGACGGGCTCTTGCTGCAACTCGCCGCGCAGGTGGAGCGGGCGATCGACGGCAGGTGGAACGACGGGCGGCGGCCGGGGGTGCATGTGGCGGCGAAGGGCTGAGGCGCAGCATGACGTAGCGAACGAAGACCTGCCTTTTCCCACCCGCGACCTCATCCTGAGGTGTTAGTCGATCGAAGATCGACTAACCTCGAAGGAGGGCTCCAGGGATCGCAGAGACTTCTGGAGCCCTCCTTCGAGGCTCCCGTTGGTCGCACCTCAGGATGAGGTCGTGGGTAGGATGGACCGTCCTGAGCGAGCAGGCATCGCAGCCGCTCCGACGTCGGCCCCAGAATCCACCTCGTCCCAGCTGATCATCAGGAGACCCACCCGTGAAGCTCTTCATCGCCGCACTCGGCACCGAGACCAACACCTTCTCGCCGATCCCGACCGGGCGCGCCGCCTTCCTGGACGACCTCTACGTCGAGACCGGCGCCTCGCATCGCTCGGACCACTGGTTCGCCGGGCCGCTGCGGGTCTGGCGCGAGATGGGCGAGGCTGCCGGCTACGGGATCGTCGAGAGCCTGGCCGCCTTCGCGCCGCCGGGCGGGCCGACGCGCCAGGACGTCTGGGAGGGCTTGCGCGACCGCGTCCTCGGCGACCTCCGCGCCGCCGGCCCGGTCGACATGGTGCTGTTCAACCTCCACGGTGCGATGATCGCCGACGCCCAGGACGATTGCGAGGGCGAGCTCGTCGCCGCCGCGCGGGAGATCGTCGGGAGCAGGGTGACGATCGGCGTCGAGCTCGACCTGCATTGCCACCTGACCGACCGGATCGTCGCGGCCTCCGACGTGCTGCTGACCTACAAGGAATACCCGCATGTCGACGTCGACGACCGGGCGCGCGACCTCTTCCGCCTCTGCGAGGCGGCGCGGGCCGGCCGGATCAAGCCCGTGATCGCGGTCGCCGACTGCCGGATGCTGGCGGTGTGGCGCACGCCCAACCCACCGACCCGCGGCTTCGTCGACCGGATGAGCGCGGCCGAGGGGCGGGACGGCATCCTGTCCCTGTCGCTCGCCCACGGCTTTCCCTGGGCCGACATCCCGGATGTCGGCGCCAAGGTGGTGGCGGTGACGGATGGTCACCGGGATCTCGCCAAGTCCACGGCCGAGGCGCTCGCCCGCGAGCTGTGGGAGAAGCGCGACGCCACCACCGACCGGCTCCTCACCCTCGACGAGGCGGTGGGGGTGGCGCTCTCGCCCCCGGCGGGCGTGACGGTGCTGGCCGACGTCTCCGACAATGCCGGGGCCGGCTCGGCGAGCGATTCGACCTTCCTGCTGCGCGCCCTCGTCGAGGCCGGCGCGACCCGCTGCGCCATCGGCAGCTTCTGGGATCCGGTGGCGGTCCGGCTCTGCCGCGAGGCCGGCGAAGGCGCGAGCTTAGCCCTGCGCATCGGCGGCAAAACCGGGCCGATGTCGGGCGATCCCGTCGACCTGACGGTGCGGGTGCTCGGCATCCGGCCCGACGCGGTCCAGACCTACGGCAACGGCAAGCAGCCGATGGGCGATTGCGTGATGGTCGAGGCGCGGGGGCCTGCACATCGTGCTCAATGCCCTGCGCACCCAGGTCTTCCAGCCGAGCGTGTTCGAGCAGTTCGGCGTGGCGTTGGGCGATTACGCCACCGTCTTCGTGAAGTCGGCGCAGCACTTCAATGCCGGCTTCGCCCCGCGGGCCGACCGCATCCTCCACGTCGCCGTGCCGGGCAGCGCCAATCCCGATTTCGCCCGCCTGCACCTGCCGAAGGCGAGCCGTCCGCTCTGGCCGATCGTCGCCGACCCGTTCCCGGTCTGACCGGATCACGGGATACCCTGCCCTCTTGCCTCATCCTTAGAGCCTGTTTGAGCAGGATTTCTACCCAATATTTGAGTTGGACGGGATCATCCTACCCGCTAACCTCATCCTGAGGTGCGAACGAAGTGAGCCTCGAAGGAGGGCTCCAGGGATCGCCGAGGCTTCTGGAGCCCTCCTTCGAGGTCAGTCGATCTGCGATCGACTAACACCTCAGGATGAGGTTAGAGGGTAGGATATTTCCTGATTCCTCTCAGTTTTTGTCAAATCACTCTGCTCAAACAGGCTCTTAGGCGGGAGGGCCGGACATTCCGGTCACCGCGCGACCCGAGGGGACATCCCGCGCGAACGGGTCCCGGCATCGTGGGCGGGAGGGACGAGGCGGATCCGTCGAAAGGGACCGTCCAGCCCGTTCCGGGGCGGAGGCTCACCCCGCGTCGACGCCGATTCGCACGCCGCCCGCCTTCAGGGTGGCGACGAGCCGTTCCAGCCGGGACCGGACATGGCACCGGATGTCCTCCCCGGATCGGTCCGTCGCGCTCTCCGTGAAGTCGACCATGCGCCGTGCTGGAACCGTCATCGCATCGACCCTTCTCGATACAGGGCAAGCCTCACGTCTACGCCACCGATACAGCACGGAAAGACATCGAACCCATCGGAACGATGCATGGTCGGGTCATCCGGGGAGGGGGAAAGCTCGATCGTCCGCCGTTCACCTCGCAGAGTGGCGGAGGTTTGTTGCGCCAGTATTACGTGCGGGATCGCCGAACGATCCGGGCGCGTCGGCGCCCCATCTCCGTTCGGACGAGGGGCGACGAGCCGCCTGATCCTGGCACGGGTGAGGCGCCGGCTGCCGCGGGGCCTGTCGTTCGGGCGTCGGAAGAACCGTCACGCCGCCCGGGCAGGCTTTCGTGACGGTCGCAGGCGCGGGTTTCCGCCTCTCCCCGCCCCGATACGGGTCAGCGCTCCAACGCCACCAGCCGCCCGCCCGCGTCCATCCGGCAACGGACCCACTCGCCGTTGGCGAGGCTGCATCCGGTGACCGCCATGATGAACCCCCAGTGGCACACGACCAGGGTGTGGGCCCAGTCGGGATCGCTCTCCATCCCGGCCCGGAAGGAGGCGGTGCGCGCCTCGAACAGGTGATCCGGCTCGTGGTCCGCCTCGTCCTCGGGCTCCCGCCACCAGACCTCGTCCAGGTGGTCCAGGTCGAGATGGGGCCAGGCGCGGGCAAGCTCGGTGCGGCAGGTGCCGATGTCGCAGCTCGCGCCCCGGCGCTCCCGCACCGCCGACGTGACCAGGACCGGCAGGTCCAGGCGGGAGGCGACCGGGGCGGCGGTCTGGAGCGCGCGGGTCAGCGGCGAGCAGAGGATGCGCCGCATCCCCTCTCCCGCCAGGGCGCGGGAGGCGGCCTCCGCCTGCTCGTGGCCGAGCGGCGTGAGCGGCGCATCGACGATGCCGGGATCCATGCCGGTGGCGTGGAAGTGAAGGTTGAATTGGCTCTGGCCATGGCGAAGCAGGATCATGGCGGGGAAGGTAGGGCGCCGGCGCGATCCGGGCTCGCGACGCGCCGCCGCGCCGCGAGGGGCCGGCGAGACCGCGCGACCTTCGCCCGCTTCCCTTCCCGCTCCTCGGCACCCGCGCGCAGGTGCCGCCCGGCAGGGCCCTGACGCGCCCCGTCCTTCGCCTGGACTGCCCGCCGCCCAGCGCGGATGGACGGTCGTGCTCGCGCAGGCTTCGCCCTCACGGCGCCACCGCCCGATCCGGCGCCTCCGCCCCGTCCCCCGCCACTCCCGGGCTCATCAGCCCCCGCAGGGTCGCCGCGAGATCGGCCATGCCGAGGCCGGCCTTGGGCAGGATGCGGTCGGCCTGGCCGGCGAGGCGGCGGCGGTCCTCCGCGGTGACGTCCTTGGCGGTGAGCACGACGACCGGGATGTCGCGCCATTCCGGACGGTCGCGTAAAGACCGCAGGAAGCCGAACCCGTCCAGTTCCGGCATCATCAGGTCGAGGAGGATCAGGCCGGGCTTGCGCACCCCGACCGCCTCCAGGCCGGCGAGCCCGTTCTCGGCCGTTGCTACCCGCCAGCCCTCGCGGGTCAGCATGGTGGTCATGCGCTCGCGCACGTCGGGGTCGTCGTCGACCACCAGGACCGGGCCTTCGTGGATGGCGGGCCGGAAGCGCTCCATCGCCTCCTTGAGCGCCCCCCACTCGACCGGCTTGTGCAGGTAGTCGGTGGCGCCGAGGGAGAAGGCGAGGTTCTGCTCGTCGAGCACCGTGACCATGATGACCGGCGTCGCACCGAAATCCGGGTCGGCGCGCAGCGCCCGCAACACCGCCCAGCCATCCATCCGCGGCATCGTCACGTCGAGGAGGACGACGCGGGGGCGCAGGAGCCGCGCCTGCTCCAGCCCGGCCCGGCCGTCGGCGGCGATGGCGACCGTGAACCCGTCCCGGCGCAGGAAGCGGGCGAGAAGGTCGCGGGTCGCCGGGTCGTCGTCGACGACGAGGACGAGGTTGGAGCCGGTATCGGGCGGTGCGCCCGCGCTTGCCGGTGCCTCGGGCGCGAGCGCGCCGGCGGGCTCGGCCGGGGCGCGCTCCTCGTAGAGCGCCGGCAGCTCCAGGGTGAAGGTGGTGCCCTCCCCGAGCCGGCTCTGAACGGAGATCTCGCCGCCGAGCATCTGCGCGAAGGCCCGGGTGATGGCGAGCCCGAGCCCGGTGCCGCCGAAGCGGCGGGTGGTCGAGGCATCGGCCTGGGTGAAGCGCTGGAACAGCCGGGCCTGCTGCTCCTCGCTCATGCCGATGCCGGTGTCGGTGACGGTGAACCGCAGCCGGTCGCCGCCCTCGCGATGCTCGCGTTCGGCGCGCAGCGTGATCGTGCCGCCCTCGGTGAACTTGGCGGCGTTGCTCAGGAGGTTGATCAGGCACTGCCGCAGCTTCGTCGCGTCGGTATGCGCCCGGCCGAGATCGTCGCCGAGACCGAGGCTCAACGCGTTGCCCTTCTTCACCACCAGGGCGTCGACCGTGGTGGCGACCTCCCGGACGGTCTCGGCGACGTCGATATCCTCGGCGAAGACCTCCATCCGCTCGGCCTCGATCTTCGAGAGGTCGAGCACGTCGTTGATGAGGCCGAGCAGGTGGCGGGCATTCGCCTCGATCTTGCGCATGTCGGCGAGCAGGCTCTCCTCGCCGAGATCCTCCATCTCCTCCTGCAGCATCTCCGAATAGCCGATCACCGCGGAGAGCGGGGTGCGCAGTTCGTGGCTCATGTTGGCGAGGAACTGGCTCTTGGCGCGGTTGGCCTCCTCGGCGGCCTCCTTGGCCGCCTCCAGCGCCAGCTCGGCCTCCCGGCGGGCGGTGACGTCGGCATGCGCCCCGACCCATTCGCGCACCCGGCCATCCTCCTCCAGGATCGGGACGGCGCGGCCCTCCATGTGGCGCCAGACGCCGTCATGGCGGCGCAACCGGTGCTCGATGGCGTAGAGCGTGCGCGAGGCCACCGCCCGCTCCCAGGCATCCCGGGTCGCCTCCCGGTCGTCGGGGTGGATCGCCTCCAGGAAGCCGTGGCCGGCGGCCTCGGCCGGCGCCTGGCCGGTGAAGCGGGTCCATTCCGAAGCGGCCTGGCGGAAGGCGCCGTCCGGCGTGGTGGTCCAGACGATGGCCGAGGTGGCTTCGGTGAGCGAGCGGAACCGCTCCTCGCTGTCGACGAGGCGCCGCTCGGCGAGTTTGCCCAAGGTCACGTCGTTCATCACGATGCCGACGCCGTCGGCCCGCTCGCCCTCGGGGCCCTTGCCGCGGCGGCGCAAGGGGAAGAAGCTCGCCTCGAAATGGCGGATCCCGCCCGGCGCGCTCGGGGCCGGCACCGCGACCGCGACATTGGCGGTGACGAGCCCGTTGTCGCGGGCGGCCGCCAGCTTCGGCCCGAGTTCGTCGCGCAGGGACGGCAGCAGCGCCCAGATCGGCGCGCCGAGATCGGCGCCGAAGCCGCGCTCGCTCATGTTGCCGAGCGCCCGGTTCATGTGCTGGAGGTTGAGATCGCGGTCGAGGAAGCCGAGGCCGACCGGCGCGTTCTCCAGGACGCTCTCGAGCAGGTCGGCCATGCGCTGGCTCTCGCGGCGGCGCACCAGGGCGAGCCGCGCCAGGAGACCGACGGCGGCGAGCGCGGCGGCGAGCGTCACGAGGGACAGGAGCGGCGAGCGCACGGCCTCGGCCTTCGCGAGGCGGCGCAGCTCGGTGGCCGCCCGGTCCTGGACCTCCCGCGTCGTCTCGCGCACCGCATCCATGACGCGCTTGCCCTCCCCGGTCTGGATCAGGGCGAGGGCGGCCTCCTGGCCGCCGGTCCGGCGCGCGGCGACGACGCGGGCGGCGTAGTCCCTCTCGGCCGCGATCACGCCCCGGCGGCGCTCGCGCACCCCCCAGTCGGGGGTGACGGCGTCGATGGCGGCGAGCTCGCCGTCGATCCGGGCGAGCGCCGCCTCGTAGGGCTGGAGGTAATCCTCGCGGCCGGTGAGCACGTAGCCGCGCTGGCCGGTCTCGAGGTCCTTCATGCTCGACAGGACGTGCTCGCTCAGCGCCATCACGCGCCCCAGCCGCTCGGCCTCGGCCCGGCTGCGGGTGCCCGCGGCATAGTTCCAGCCGCCGGCCGCCACCGCGACGGCGAGGAGGAGGAAGGCCAGCGGCGAACCCGGCAGGCGCCGTCCGGGGGCGAGGAAGCGCCAGCGTTGCGTGGAGGCGGTCTTGCTGCTCATGTCACCGTGCTCTCGCGGGCCTCGAGGCGGGCGCCGCGTCGTCCTCATCTCGATCATGAAACGCCCGACCGCCGGCATCGCCCCGTGGTGCGGGCGCCGGTTCGGCGGAATTTTCAAGGAGCGATCGAGGCCCTCGCTCGCACGCCGGACGGATGCCCATTCGGTCGATGGCTCAACCCGCCTGCCGACGCCCCTCCCCCTCGTCCAGAACCCTTCTTCGCGTCTCCGGCAGCATCCACGCCGCCACCGTTCCCACGAGGCTGAAGGCGGCGAGGTAGTAGGCCGGCGCCATCCGGTCGCCGGTCGTGGCGATCAGCCAGTTGATGACGTAGTTGGTGCTGCCCCCGAACACCGAGACCGCGAGCGCGTAGACGATGGCGAGGCCCGAGCTGCGCACCGCGCGCGGCAGGGATTCCGGGATGCCGACGATGATCGCCGCCGCGTTGATCGAGGACAGGGCCGAGAGCAGGAAGGTCACGGCGTAGACGGCGAGCGGCCCCGGCAAATGCAGGAGCCAGGCGAAGGCCGGGACCGCCAGCAGCAGGATCAGGGCGCGGGGCCAGATCATCACCGGGCGGCGGCCGTAGCGGTCGGCGAGGTACCCGCCCAGCAGGGGAAAGACGACCGAGGCGAGGCCGAGGGCGATCGGCACCGCGGTCGCGACCGTCTCGGACAGGCCCAGGGTCGCGCCGGCATAGACCGGCATGTTGGTGCCGACGGCGTTCGAGACCGTCGAGGCGGCGATGACCAGGAAGGTCAGCCCGAGCAGGCGCCCGTGCTCGCGAAGCAACCGGCCGATCACCGCCCCGGTCGAGGACGCGGCGTCCGGGTCCTTCGCGACACCGCCGGTCTCCGGCAGGTGGCTGCGGATGACGAGGCCGACCGGCACGACGGCGAGGCCGACCAGGAACATCACCCGCCAGCCCCATTCCGCCATGGCGGCATCGCCGATCGTCAGCGCGAGCGCCGTCGCCAGCAGGCCGGCGAAGAGTGCCGCGCAACCCTGGCTGGCGATCTGCCAGCTGGTGACGAAGCCGCGGTGCTTGGGCGGCGCGGCTTCCAGCAGGTAGGCGGTCGAGGGGCCGACCTCGCCGCCGAGCGCCAGGCCCTGGATCAGCCGGCCGGCGATGACGATCGCCTGCGCCCATCCGCCGATCTGGGCGTAACCCGGGCAGGCGGCGAGCATCAGCATGCCGAGCGCCATCAGCGCGATGGTGACGAGCATGGCGGGCTTGCGCCCCGACCGATCCGCCAGGGCCCCGATCAGGACGCCGCCGATCGGCCGCATGACGTAGCCGACGCCGAACAGGGCGAGCGACGCGAGCAGGCTGTGGCTCGCATCGGAGGCCGGAAAGAACGCCTCGCCGATCGCCTTGGCGAAGAAGGCGTAGACGGTGAAGTCGTAGAATTCGAGGGCGTTGCCGAGCACCACGGCGCCGACCGCCTTGCGGTCGAGGCCGGGACGGTCTGCGGGACCCAAGTCGCGCGCGTCCATGCCGGGCGTCAGCGGCCCGGTTCGCGCTTGATGCCGCCGGTCACGGGCTCCGCGCCCGCCGCCACGGCCTCGTCGTAGCCGGAAAGCCAGAGCTCCCGCGCCTCGGTGCCCTCGGCATAGGGGCAGGCCTCGCGGGCGAGGCCCTTCTCGGGGGCGGCGCGGCCGAGGGCGTGGGCGTCGAGGTTGTCGGGCGGGGATTGCATCGGGTCGGCCGGGCTCCTGTCGGGCGCTTCTGTGTGCTTCGTACGGTCCGTCGGCGCATTTGCAGCCGGCGCATGGCCTCTGCGCGATCCAATCGCCTCCGGCTCTCGCGGTTCCCCCTTGGCCGTGATGCCGTCATCGCGATTCAAGCCCTTGACGTCCGGAGGTTCCTCCACCGCCTTTCGGCTCCGGAACAGACGAGCGTCGTCGCGTTTGCAAGACTTGACAGTAAATCTTGTTCCGGCTTTCATGGCAAAATATACCGCGGGAATAGAACGCCATTTCGGCTGGCAACCTGTGCATCGACGCAGATGTGATGGCCATGGAGATTGAAATGACCGAAAAACTGCAAATTTCATCCGGCCAAGTCTCAAGGATTTCTGATAATGACTTTGGATACATATATATAAAAGACGCCGCACAAACGATATCGTTCGTGTCGGCAGACGTTTCGGGGCATGCCGGAAGAAATTTCGGTGAGATGGGTATCAGGGTCGGCGATCAAGTTCACATCCGTGAATCGGACGGCAATCACATCATCACGGTTTCAGACCGCCAAGCTCCTGCCGTTGCACGGGCATCAAGCATCTTCGATTTTTTTCGCAAAGAACACTCGTCCATGCATGCAGATCGGGATCCGCCGGACGCGGACGACGAGGCCGCCGAAAATCTTCAGGCCGAAATCAAAAGCGGCTTACAGAGCCTTCTGCATCTGGATCCGGGCTACGCCGCCAGCGACAGCATCAATATACCTCACGCCTTACCGATCAAAACTCGAAAATTTGGCAAGGTTTTGAATACATCCGGTCTCCTCCCGGGGGACTTGCTATTATCCAGCGCAACCGTGCCGACGGGTATTTCGGAAAAGATCTATCGCGTTCAGCATCAAGGAGGCTATGTGCCGCTCGATGCGATCTGGACTCATGCAGCCATGTATCTTGGCGACGGCGAGAACGTCGTCGAAGCCGATTACGAGAGTCATCTCAAGGGCGGAACGGTCAAAATATCGAGCATCTATGATTATTGTCAAGGTGATTATCGGCTCAGATTTCGCCGACCAAAGCATCTGTCGAGCGATGTCGAGAGATGGAAACTTTGCATCAATGCACTCAGGAAGCTGAGAGAATCATACGATATCATGGCGGCTGCGAAAATATGGTATGAGGTGACATTTGGAGGCAAAAATTTTCATGATGACGGCGACCGCCACCCGGTAAGCGATGCGGTCCTCTGCTCGACCCTGTATGCAGATGCCTATAATAGAGCGACACGTCGGACGTTGGGAGAGGTGAGCGGCATCTGTGTTCCTGCTTGGCTGAACAGATCGAATGACTTCGATGATATCGCGGTCGGCTGGCTGAGCATCAGGAGCTGAGCGCAATATCGACAACCTTCGAAATCAGCGCGAGAAGGATCATGCCGCGACTCTTGATCGTTACATCGAACTCAAAGGATGAGCCGCTTCGACTTCAGGAAGAGGTTCGGAACATCCAGGAGGTCGTTGGATCGGGTTCCAATTTCTTGATCCGTCACTCGCCGGAGACACGCGCGAAGGATCGTATCGATATTCTTGTGACGGACCCGCCCGACATCTTGCATTTTGCAGGCCACGGACTGAAATTCGGGGATGTTGGTATTTCCCTGACAGGGGACGATCAAGCAACTGCCGTCCTGACGGCAAAAGATTTTGCAAAAATTCTCAGTAACATCGCGCGCCGTCCGCAAGTGGTATTTCTCAATGCATGCTACTCTGCAAATTTGTCAGATGCAATACTGCCATTCATCGACGCCGTCATAGGAGCGGATAGCGAGATACAGGATCAGGCGGCAATCAGATTTTCTACGAGATTTTATTCGGCGCTCGCGAACTCATGCACTCTGGGCGCCGCTTTCTCGCTGGCCCAAATCGAGCTAAAAGTTTCCGGATATGACGAAAGCCAAATCAAGCTGCACATGAACTCGCCCGCGACCGCGACCCGTCTCATTTTTTATGCGCGGCCCGAATTGATGGCGAAATTCTGCGACAAGGAAGACGGCGGCCTCGATGTAACGAACGGGCATTACAACATCGTGCTGTACGTCAGAGGCGCCGATCAGAATGTAGGCTCTGTATCGTACGAAATCTGTGACAAATCATATCGACGCAAGGATCGATATTGGGAAGTCGCTCGATCAGAAAGTCCTATTTTCATGGTTGATGATTTCAGCTCTACCGGGGAAATAACGATCAGGATCGTTGCCTGGGCCAGAACGAACGGCACGGGCGTTGAATCCACGCTCAGCGAGGCGCTGCACAGGCATTACAGCAATGAGCCGCCGAGAGACGATATTTCGGAGGCGATCAATATCATAAGATCGAAATAATATCGATATTCTGCTATAAAAGCCATCGAGAACGTCCGCTCGCCGACATGCAATCTGGCACGCCGACGCCATCCCTAGACCGCATGCGCTCACTTGTTGGCCCACGGCAAGGGTTGGGCCTATACGGCATGCCCCCCGAAGGCTGTGTCCTCGCCGGACCATCGCTCTGGAAGGAATTGCGCCGTGCTGCGTGCCCCCCACACCTCCTCCCCCGCCGTGGCCGGCTCCAAGATCGAGCGGCGTAAGGCGTTCCTGGACGGGTGCGGGCCGGAGACGCGGGCGATCCACGCCCCGATCCTCGATCTCGCGGCGTCGCGCGGCCACCTCAACCCGAGCGGCCTCGGGGAGGCCCGCGCCTCGTCCGCTCTCGGCTCGGTGGGCCAGAGCAGCGTCGGCTTCGACAGCCTCGGCGACTACGAGGCGGCCGATGCGGCGGGCCGCGCGCCCTATGGCGGCGCCGAATACGGCGTCGTCCTGTCGCCGGAGGCCGAGGCGGTCTGCGCGAAGTTCGCGCGGCTCCATGGCGGCGCCGGCGCGGTCGTCTGCGCCTCCGGCCTCGCGGCGATCGCGACCGTCCTCGACGCGTTCGCCCCCAGAGCCGTGCTGATCCCCGACGGCCTCTATTTCCCGGCCTGGCGCTACCTGTCCGAGACGGGGCGCGCCGAACTCCTGACCTACCCGGCCGGCGCCTCCGGCGAGGAGGTCGCCGCCCTGATCCGCGAGGCCGGGACGCGCGTCGCGCCCGCCGAGACGATGCTCTATCTCGAGGCGCCGGCGAGCGGCACCTTCGAGATCCCGGACATCGCCGGCCTCGTCGCGGCGGCGCGGGCGGCCGGGATCCGCACGGTGATGGACAACACCTGGGGAAGCCACGTCCGCTTCCGGCCCCTCGACCACGGGATCGCCCTCGCGGTCCAGGCGACGACGAAGTACGAGGGCGGCTACGGCGACACGCCGAGCGGCATCGTGGTCGCCCGCGACGAGGCCGATCTCGCCCGCCTGCGCCGGCAGTTGCGGATCAGCGGCAACGGCGCGGTCTCGCCCCAGACCTGCACCCGCCTGCTCCACCGGGTCGACAGCGCGGAACACCGGCTCGACCGGCACGCCGCCACCGCCGCAAAGCTGATGGGCTGGTTCGAGGACAGGCCCTTTACCGCCGACATCCTGAGCCCGGTCCGGGCGGCGAGCCCGTATCATGCCCGCTTCCGGCAGTATTTCGGCGCCGGCAACAGCCTGTTCACGGTGGTGTTCGACGAGGGGGTCCCGGTCGAGCGGGTTCAGGCCTTCGTCGATGCGCTGCTGCTGTTTCGCGTCGCCGAGAGCTGGGGCGGCCACGTCTCGCTGGTGCTGCCGGTCCATCCGCGCCGCGACCCGGCGATGCGACAGGGGGGCGCGATGTTCCGCTTCAATGCCGGGCTGGAAGAGGCCGGCGACCTGATCGCCGACCTGGAGCAGGCGGCGCGGGCGGCTTTTCTAGAAAACCTCGCGTAACTGTCCCCAAGCTTTATCATACCCACTGAGTCATTCCGGGGCCGCGAAAGCGGAGCCCGGAATCCAGAAACGCAGGTGCTTCAGGAGAGGGCGGGACGATCCCCGATTTATCCTGGACCATCGGCGGTTCTGGATTCCGGGCTCCGCTGCGCGGCCCCGGAATGACGAGGAGAGTGTCGGAACGATCGAGTCGTCCCGATCCGACAGGCTCGACGAGCCTACGGATAGCCGTAGCGCGACCGGCCCGCGGCCAGCAGGTGCAGCGCCTCGCCGTCGCGGCCGGCGGCGCAGGCGGCGGAGGCGTTGGCGAGATCGGCCGAGAAACGCTTGCCGACCGGGGCGTTGAGGTTGCCGGTGGCGACGTCGCTGTCGACGATCGCCTGGGTGCGGGCGATGGCGGGACCGCAGCCGGTGCCGGCAGGCAGCGCCCCGGCGGGCAGCGCGGCGACCGGGCCGAGCCCGGCGGCGGGCGGCGGCACGGCCGGCTTCGACTGGCAGGCGGCGAGGGCGAGGACGGCTGCGAGGGCGAATCCGGGCTTCCAGGACGACACGGGAAGGCTCCACCTTGGGATTGAACACGTAAAGCCGAGCTTGTCGCAAGCACGGACGGGGCGGTCAATCGCGGTACGGCGCAAGGGCCGGCCGCGGCTCGTCATCGCTCCCGCGTCATCATGCCCTTGTCATCGTTCCGCGGGCCCGGTACACAAGCCACCCTCGCCCCGGGTTCCGTAACCCTTCAGGAGACGCGAGCCGTGGCTCATGCCGGCTCCCCGCTGACGCTTCCGACGACCGCCCTCTCGGCGGCGCGGGCGCGCGCGCTCCTTCTCGGCGGCCTTCTTCTCCTTATCAGCCCCTGAGGGCCGTCCGGGCGTGCGCCTGGGCCCTTGGGGGATTGAGGATCGAGACACCTTCTTGCCAGTGACGCGCCCGCGCGACCCCTGATCCCGGGCGAACCAGGATTGCCATCATGACCGACCAGGCCTCCCGCATCGCGACCTCCCCGAGCGCGTGCTGATCTTCGACACCACCCTGCGCGACGGCGAGCAATGCCCCGGCGCCACCATGACGCTGGAGGAGAAGCTGGCGGTGGCCGAGATGCTCGACACGATGGGGGTCGACATCATCGAGGCCGGCTTCCCGATCGCGTCGAACGGCGATTTCGAGGCGGTGGCGGAGATCGCCCGCCGTTCCAAGTCCGCGGTGATCGCCGGCCTGGCCCGCGCCATTCCCGCCGACATCGCCCGGGCCGGCGAGGCGGTACGCTTTGCCAAGCGTGGGCGCATCCACACCTTCGTGTCGACCTCGCCGATCCATCTGGCCCACCAGATGCGCAAGACCGAGGACGAGGTCCTGGAGATCATCCTGAAGACCGTCGCCCAGGCCCGCGACCTCGTCGAGGACATCGAGTGGTCGGCGATGGACGCGACCCGCACGCCGATCGACTACCTGTGCCGCTGCGTCGAGGCGGCGATCCGGGCCGGTGCCACCACCATCAACCTGCCCGACACGGTCGGCTACGCCACCCCCGACGAGTACCGGCAGATGTTCCGCTCCGTCCGCGAGCGGGTGCCGAATTCCGACAAGGCGGTGTTCTCGGTCCATTGCCACAACGATCTCGGCCTGGCGGTCGCCAACTCGCTGGCCGGCATCGAGGGCGGCGCGCGCCAGATCGAGTGCACCATCAACGGCATCGGCGAGCGGGCCGGCAACGCCGCGCTGGAGGAGATCGTGATGGCGATCAAGACCCGCGCCGACGTGCTGCCCTATGCCACCGGCATCGACACCACCCAGCTGGTCCGCGCCTCGAAGCTGGTGGCGGGCGCCACCCACTTCCCGGTCCAGTACAACAAGGCGATCGTCGGCCGGAATGCGTTTGCCCACGAGAGCGGCATCCACCAGGACGGGATGCTGAAGAACCAGACCACCTACGAGATCATGACGCCGGAATCGGTCGGCGTCCACAAGACCTCGCTGGTGATGGGCAAGCATTCGGGCCGGGCCGCCTTCCGCTCCAAGCTCGAGGACATGGGCTACCGCCTGTCCGACAACCAGTTCCAGGACGCCTTCGAGCGGTTCAAGGCGCTGGCCGACCGCAAGAAGCACGTCTACGACGAGGATATCGAGGCCCTGGTCGACGAGAACCTGGCCACCGCGCACGACCGCATCCGGCTCGTCTCCCTGACGGTGATCGCCGGCACCCGCGGCCCGCAGCGGGCGACGTTGCGGCTCGACATCGAGGGCCGCACCGTCACCGAGGAGACGGACGGCAACGGCCCGGTCGACGCGGTGTTCAACGCCATCAAGGCCCTGGTGCCGCACGAGGCCGCCCTGGAGCTCTACGACGTCCACGCCGTCACCGAGGGCACCGACGCCCAGGCCGAGGTCTCGGTGCGCCTGCGCCAGGACGACCGCATCGTCACCGCCCGCGGCGCCGACCCGGACACCCTGGTCGCCTCGGCCAAGGCCTACCTCGCCGCGCTGAACAAGCTGATGGCCGGCGCCAGCCGCCTGCACGCCCAGCACGCCGCCGCGGAGTAACCCGGGCCGAATAATCCGGGCCGAGTAACCCAGGCCGGGTGAGCGCGGTCGGCGAGCCAGCCGGCAAAAAATCGAGGGCACGGCGGGATCGGGGCTGGACAGCCCCCGCCGGCCCAGTAAACGACCTTCACCGCCGGGGCGGTTTGGTGGCTTCCCCGGAGGCGCTCTTGTGAGAGCGGGCGCATAGCTCAGTTGGTAGAGCAGCTGACTCTTAATCAGCGGGTCCTAGGTTCGAGCCCTAGTGCGCCCACCACAAGAACCAAGTTGCTCTCGCGGTGACTTGAAACGGGTACCTTCACGGTATCCCGCACCTTCGGAACGGTTGGTGGCCGTTCCCCTCTCGCCTTTATCGGCGATGGGCGCATAGCTCAGTTGGTAGAGCAGCTGACTCTTAATCAGCGGGTCCTAGGTTCGAGCCCTAGTGCGCCCACCACTCCCCTCCCCTGACGATCACGGACCGAACCGGCTGCAACGCAGCCTCAGGTCGACTATCCTGCCCGAGGCACGCATGACCGTGGTGCTGCTGCACGGCTTGGGGCGCACGAAAGCCAGCATGGCGCGGCTCGCCGCGCGCCTCACCGCCGCCGGTCACCACGTCGAGAATCTGAGTTATCCCTCCCGCCGCCTCGGCCTTGCCGCCTGCGCCGCGCATCTGCTTCCTGCCCTCTCGACGATCCGCCCGCGTGCCGGAGGCCCAGTCGTCCTCGTTGGGCATTCCATGGGCGGCCTCGTCGCCCGATGCCTCGCCGCGGCGGATCCGGACCTCGCCGCCGGCCTCGTCATGCTGGGCACGCCGAACCGCGGCAGCGAGGCGGCCGACATCGTGTCGGGCTTCCGGCTCGGGCGAAGGGTGTTCGGGCCGGCGCTGCACGACCTGCGCACCGATGCCTGTCCGGCGATCCCGATCCCGGCCTGCCCGATGGTGGTGGTGGCGGGCACGCGGGCGCTCATCCCGTTCTTCCGCAGCCGGATCCCGCGGCCGCATGACGGCCTCGTCAGCGTGGAGCGCGCCCGGCTCGGAGCCGGCGAGCGCGGGTGCACGGTGCCGGCCCACCACACCTGGCTGATGGACCATCCCGCGACGGTCGCGGCGGTGCTGGACGCCCTGTCGGCCTGGAATCCTCCCGTCGACCGGGCGGGCTGATCGCAGACCGCTCCACCGAGGCGGCCGGCGGACAATCCGCTTGACGAGGCAGGCGTGTGCCGACACTGTCCCGCGCCATGATCGGGAACCGGACCTTGTGTGATCGACGCCGACGCCGCCTCTCCGCGGCGGCTGTCCGGCTGCGCGTCGATCGGTGTCCTTCCGCAGGGTGACGGGCTCAGGCCTCTCATCCTCGACCGGAGGCGGCCACCCGGCCCGCAATCCCGAACCAAGCCCCCGCAGCCCCCGGCTCCGGGGGTTTTCTTTTGCCCGCATTCCAAGAAGGACACCCCACCCATGAGCATTCGCGTCGGCATCGTCGGGATCAGCGGCTTCGGCGGCGGCGAGGCCCTGCGCCTGATCGCCGGTCACCCCGCCTTCGAGCTGGTCTACGCCGCGGGCGAAGGCAGCGCCGGCAGCCGCCTGGTCGAGCGCTTCCCCGGCGTGCCGGCGCGGCTCGCCGACCTCGTGATCGAGAAGTGGGACCCCGCCTCCCTGCCGCCCCTCGACGTGCTGTTCGCCTCGCTGCCCACCGGCACCTCGGCGGCGGCGCTGGCGCGGGTGCCCGGGAGCGTCAAAATCGTCGATATCGGCGGCGACCACCGCTACGTCGAGGGCTGGACCTATGGCCTCGCCGATATCTGGCCCGACCGGATCGTGGGCCGGAGCCGGATCGCCAATCCCGGCTGCTTCCCGGCGGCGACGCTCACCGCGCTCGCGCCGCTCCTCGCCGAGGGGCTGATCGAGCCCGGCCACATCGTGATCGACGCCAAGACCGGCATCTCGGGCGCCGGCCGGGGCGGCGGCGACAGCCGGTTCGGCTATGCCGAGAGCAACGAGAACCTGGTGCCCTACGGCCTGCTGAAGCACACCCACATGCCCGAGATGGCGACGACGATTGAACAGCTGAGCGGCGGCAGCGCCGCCGGCCTCGTCTTCACGCCGCATCTGGTGCCGATGACCCGGGGCATCCTCGCCACCATCTACGGCCGCGGCCGCGCCACCACGGCGCAGTGCTTGGAAGCCGCCCGGCGCTTCTATGCCGGGCGGGCCTTCGTCCGCGTGACCGACGCGCCGCCGCAGACCAAGTGGGCGACCGGCTCGAACCTCGCCTTCGTCAGCTACGCCGCCGATCCGGCGCGCAACCTGGTGATGGCGTTGGGCGTGGTCGACAATCTCGGCAAGGGCGCGGCGGGCCATGCGGTGCAGAACGCGAACCTGATCTGCGGGCTGCCGGAGAATGCGGGGCTGGAGGGCGCGCCGGTCTGGCCGTGAGGTGATGGGGTCGGGGTGGTGCGCGTGCGGATCTCGGACTTTGTTTGAGCCGCCAAACGACCTCGCGAGCGCCTGTCCGATCCCGGTCGCAACCTCATCCTGAGAGCCTGTTTGAGCAGCGTGATTTGACAAAAACTGAGAAAAATCAGGAGATATCCTACCCTTCCACCTCATCCTGAGGTGTTAGTCGATCGCAGATCGACTGACCTCGAAGGAGGGCTCCAGAAGCCTCTGCGATCCCTGGAGCCCTCCTTCGAGGCTCACTTCGTTCGCACCTCAGGATGAGGTTAGCGGGTAGGATGATCCCATCCGCCTCAAGTCTTGGGTAGAAGTCCTGCTCAAACAGGCTCTGAGGTGGATGGGTGGGATTTCCGATCGTCAGAAATTTTCCCGATGCGGCCGATCAGTTCGGTGTCACGCCGCCCGCACCGTATCGAGGAAACGCGCCACCTCGGCCGAGAGATGCTCGGACTGGCGCGACAACTCGCTGGCCGCCCCCAGCACCTGGCTCGCCGCGGCGCCCGTCTCCTCCGCCGCCCCCGCCACACCGGCGATGTTGCCGGTCACCTCGCCGGTGCCGGCTGCGGCCTGGGAGACGTTGCGGACGATTTCCTGCGTCGCCGCGCCCTGCTCCTCGACCGCCGCCGCGATCGAGGTCGCGACCTCGCTGATCTGCGCGATCCGCGCGGTGATCTGGCCGATGGCGCCGGCGGCTTGTCCCGTGGAGGCCTGGATCGCCGCGATCTGGCCGGTGATCTCCTCGGTGGCGCGGGCGGTCTGGCCGGCGAGTTCCTTGACTTCCGCCGCGACGACCGCGAAGCCCCGGCCCGCGGCACCCGCCCGCGCCGCCTCGATCGTGGCGTTGAGCGCCAGGAGGTTGGTCTGGGCGGCGATCGACGAGATCAGCCCGACCACGTCGCCGATCCGGGCGGTGGCCTCGGTCAGCGCCCGCACCTGACCCGCGGTCTGGCGGGCTTCGGCGACCGCGGCCTGGGCGAGGCGGGCCGAGCCGTCGACCTGGCGGCCGATCTCCTGCACCGAGGCCCCCAGCTTCTCGGCCGCCGCCGCCACGGTGCCGACATTCGAGGAGGCCTCCTCGGCCGCCGCCGCCACGGCGGTCGATTGCGCGGCGGTCTGGGTCGCGGTGGCGGTCATGGTCTGGGCGGTGGCCTGCAACTCGGTCGCCGAGGCCGAGACCTGGCCGACGATGCCCCCGACCGCCCGCTCGAAAGCGTCCGCCATCTGGCGCATGCCGGCGCGGCGCTGCTCCTCGAGCGAGGCCCGGGCGAGGACCGTCTCCTCCTCCAGGGCGCGGGCCCGGATCAACCCGTCCTTGAACACCTGCACGGCGGCGGCCATGGCGCCGATCTCGTCGCGCCGTCCGGCTCCGGGGATCGCCACCGCGAGGTCGTGGCCGGCAAGCCGCCCCATCGCGGCGGTCATGCGGGCGATCGGCCGGGCGACGCCGAGGAGGCTGAAGATGGCGGCGCCGATCGCCGCCGCGAAGGCCAGAGCCGTCATGATGCCGGCCCACAGGATGCCGGTGCCGGCGCTGGCGCGGCTGGTCTCGGCGCTCGCCAGGGCGGCGGCGGCGTTCATCGCCACGATTTGCCGCAGCGCCCCGGTCGCCTCGGCATTGGCGGCGGTCATCGGCGGACCGGTCAGCGTCGCGAGCGCCGAGGCCTGGTCGCCCGCCGCCATCGCCCCCGTCACCATCTTCTGGCCTTCGAGGTAGTCGCTCCACCGGGTGAGGAACCGCCCGAACGTCGCCCGCTCGTCCGGCGCGGAGATCAGCGGCTCGTACTGGGCCTGGAGGTCGACCAGGGCCTTGCGGCTGTCGGTCAGGGCCTGCTCGTTGCGGTCGTAGGCGGCATCGTCGGTCGAGGTCACGACGAAGCGGTAGAGGTGGATGCGGTAGCTCTGGGTCTCGGCGTAGATCTGGTTGATCAGGTTCGAGGCCGGGATCCGCGTCCTGGCGACATCCACGATATCGTCCCGCAGCGTCACCAGCCGCAGGATCCCGTTGCCGCCCTGCGCCACGCTGAACAGCATCAGCGTCATGATCGTCCCGATCAGGACGTGTTTGATCGACAACTTCATCCTGCGACTGCCCGGCATCGAGGGTTCCGCCTCGGGCCACGAGGCGCGCCTATGCTATAGAAGTCGCATCGTTAGCTCTTGATGAAGAAAAAAGTCTCTGGCGCATCAATCGGCAGTTCGCCGGACATGTCGGCACCGACGCCGGTCGCGCGGGCAGAGGATGCCCGCGCCGTGGGCGGTCCTACTCGGTGCCCGCCTGGTGCGGCCGCGGCCGTGCCTTGCGCCGCAGGGCGATCTCCTGCTCGCGCGCCTTCGGCAGTTCGCGGTGGGCCTGGTCGCGGCCGGGCCGATAGGGCTTCGGCCAGGATTGCGTGCGGGCATCGTACCAGGCGGAGGCCTGGCGGCAGAAATTCGGGTTCCACAGATGCGGCCGGCCGAGCGCCACGATGTCGGCCCGGCGGGTATGCAGGATGGTGTTGACCTGTCCGGCTTCCGTGATCGCACCCACCGCCATCACGGCCATCGTCGCGCGGTTGCCGACCTGGTTGCGGATCGCGTCGGCGAATTGGACCTGGAACATCCGCCCGTAGACCGGCTGCTGGTCGGCGACGGTCTGGCCGGCCGAGACGTCGACGAGGTCGCAGCCCGCCTCGTGCAGGGCCTGCGCCACCGCCACCGTGTCGGCCTCGCTCATCCCGCCCTCGGCCCAGTCGGTGGCGGAGATGCGCACCGACATCGGGCGCTCCGCCGGCCAGGCCGCCCGCATGGCGGCGAAGACCTCGAGCGGGAAACGCAGGCGGTTCTCGATCGACCCGCCGTATTCGTCGCTGCGGGTGTTGGTGAGCGGCGAGAGGAACGAGGCCATCAGGTAGCCGTGGGCGCAGTGCAGCTCGAGCATGTCGAAACCCGCCCGCGCGGCCCGCATCGTCGCCTGGACGAAGTCGTCGCGCACCTCATCCATCCCGGCCCGGTCGAGTTCCCGCGGCACCTGGCTCACGCCGTCGAGATAGGGGATGGCCGAGGCCGAGACGATCGGCCAGTTGCCGGCGGGCAGCGGCCGGTCCATCCGCTCCCAGCCGACCTGGGTCGAGCCCTTGCGGCCGGCATGCCCCAGCTGCATCACGACCCTGGTGTCGGTATGGGCGTGGACGAAATCGACGATGCGGGCCCATTGCGCCTCGTGCGCATCGGTCCACAAACCCGGGCAGCCGGGGGTGATGCGGGCCTCACGTGACGGACAGGTCATCTCGGTGAAGAGCAGGCCGGGACCGCCGAGCGCGTGCGAGGTGTAGTGGACGAAGTGCCAGTCGGTGAGGTTGCCGTCTGCGTCGGCCGAGTATTGCGCCATCGGCGCCATCGCGACCCGGTTCGGGATCCGCATCTCCCGGAGCGTGAGGCCGGTGAACATCGGCGTCGGCCGGCTCTCCCGATAATCCTCCCCGGTCTCGGTGAAGAGGCGGGCATAGAATGCATCATCCACCGCCGCCACGTAGGCGGGATCGCGCACCACCAGGTTGTCGTAGGTGACGGATTTCGCCCGGCACATCACCACCATGGAGAACTGCGCGGGGTCCATGTCCCAGGAGCGGTTCATGTGCTCGAACCAGGCGAGCGACACGTCGGCATTGTGCTGGATGACCTGGCACGGGGTGCGGCGGGCCCGGTCATAGGCGGCGAAGGCCGCCTGCACGTCCTCCTCGGCCCTGTCCACCAGCGCATCCGAGAGCGCGATGGCGCATTCCATGGCAAGCTTGGTGCCCGAACCGATCGAGAAATGCGCCGAGGCCTTGGCGTCGCCCAGCAGCACGATGTTGCCGTGCGACCAGTTCCGGCAGAAGATCCGCGGGAAGCGGCGCCAGGTCGAGCGGTTGAGGAGCAGGCCGTGGCCTTGCAGTTCCTCGGCGTACATCGCCTCGAGGACCCGGCGCCCGCCCTCCTCGTCGGTCTCGGTGAAGCCGTGGCCCTGCCAGCAGGCCTCGTCCATCTCGAACACCCAGGTCGAGCGGCCCGGCTCGTACTGGTAAGTATGGGCGCAGACGATGCCGTGCGGCGTCTCGCGGAAGAAGTAGTTGAACTCGTCCATCGGCCGGGTCGAGCCCATCCAGCAGAACCGGTTGGACTTGATCTCGACCTCCGGCTGGAACGCCTCGCGGAAATGGTCGCGGATGCGCGAGTTGATGCCGTCGCAGGCGACGATGACGTCGGAATCGGGGAAGCGCTCCTTGAGCCGCTCGGGCGGGACGCTCTCGCCGAAGTGGAGTTCCACCCCCTCCTCGCGGCAGCGCTCCTGCAGGATCTGGAGCAGGCGCATCCGGCTGACCCCGGCAAAGCCGTTGCCGCCGCAGCGCATCTGCGTGCCCTGCTTGTGGATCGCCACGTCGTCCCAGTACGAGAAGGCGTCGCGGATGCGGGTGAAGGAGCGGGGGTCGCGCGACAGGAACTCGTGCAGGGTCTCGTCGGAGAACACCACGCCGAAGCCGAACGTGTCGTCGGCCCGGTTCTGCTCGTAGACCTCGACCTGCCAGGCGGGCCGGCGCTTCTTGGTCAGGAGCGCGCAATAGAGCCCGCCGGGTCCGCCGCCGATCACCGTGACGCGCATGGGGGGCTCCTTCTCGTGGGGGCGGGCTCGCCGACGGAGAAACTTTATACTTGAAATATCTCGGCGCAAGGGGGCGTGCGGCGAAGCGTCGGCCGACCGGCCGGCCCCGTGCCGTCCGATCGCGAGCACCCGTTTGAATGCTGCGGCGCAACAATCAAAAAGCCTTGTCTTTCAGCACTATGCTCGCTGCACTGCACATCGATGGGGCACGGCGAAAAATTCGCCAATGGCGGTTGCCAGACGATATTTCATGCGTAAAGTATTCCCGGCGAGGCAAGGCCGGGACTCGACGAAAGAGCGCCGCTTCCGCCTCCCGTGCCGACTCGACTTCGGCCGCGCCGCGCCGGACAAGTGCCGTCGATGCTCTCGACAGAGAAGGGACACACGGGATGACGCCGATCCGGAACGCCAGCTTCCTCGCGACCGCGCTGATGGGCGCCACGCTGCTGGCCGGCCCCGCCGCCGCGCAAGGTGCCGAAAAGGTCCGGGTCGGGCTGATGTTCACCCTGTCGGGTCCGTCCGCCGTGCTCGGCGAGCAGGGCCGCGACGGCTTCCTGCTGGCCCTCGACACCCTGGGCAAGAAGCTCGGCGGGCTCGACGCCGAAGTAGTCACGGTCGACGACGAGCTGAAGCCCGACGTCGCCACCAACAAGGCGCGGGAACTGGTCAAGCGCGACCGGGTCGATTTCGTGGTCGGGCCGACCTTCTCCAACGTGCTGCGCGCCGTGGTGCGCCCGGTGACCGAGGGCGGCGCCTTCCTGATCTCGCCCAATGCCGGCACCTCGAACTATGCCGGGGCGGAGTGCAACCCGAACCTGTTCGTCTCCTCCTACCAGAACGACCAGGTCCACGAGGTGCTCGGCAAGTACGCCCAGAACAAGGGCTACAAGCGCCTCGTCCTGCTCGCGCCGAACTATCAGGCGGGCAAGGATTCGCTCGCCGGCTTCAAGCATTCCTACAAGGGCGAGGTCGTGAACGAGATGTTCACCCCGCTCGGCCAGCTCGACTTCTCGGCCGAGCTCGCCCAGATCTCGGCGGCGCAGCCCGACGCGGTCTTCGCCTTCATGCCCGGCGGCATGGGCGTCAACCTGGTGCGCCAGTACCGCCAGGCGGGCCTGAGCACGATCCCGTTCCTCTCCGCCTTCACGGTCGACGAGAGCACCCTGCCGGCCCAGAAGGACGCGGCGGTCGGGTATTATGGCGGCGCCAACTGGGCGCCGAACCTCGACAACCCGCAATCCAAGGCTTTCGTCGCCGCCTACGAGAAGAAGTACGGCAGCGTGCCGGGCACCTACGCCATGCAGGCCTACGACGCCGCCCTGATGATCGACGCGGCGGTCAAGCGCGCCAAGGGCGACCTGAAGGACAAGGACGCGATCCGCGCCGGCCTCAAGGCCGCCGAGTTCACCTCCCTGCGCGGCGCCTTCAAGATCGGCAACAACCACTATCCGATCCAGGACTTCTACCTCGTCAAGGCGGCCAAGCGCCCGGACGGCAAGTACGAGACCCAGATCGCCGAAAAGATCTTTTCGAATTATCAGGACAATTATGCGGCCGAGTGCAAGATGAAGTAACCGTGACCCGCTGACGGATCATCATGAAACTCCGCGTCATTCCGGGGCCGCGTCAGCGGAGCCCGGAATCCAGAGCCGCCGAGGATGTCGGATGAAGCGGAACCGTTCCATCGTTGCTTGTACCACCTGCGGTTCTGGATCCCGGGCTCCGCTGCGCGGCCCCGGGATGACGCCGAGGGTGGCACGCGCCTTCGGGCGAACCCCGCGCGATCGGGTCGTGTGATGCTCAACCTGTTCCTGATCCAGGCGCTGAACGGCGTCCAGCTCGGCATCCTGCTGTTCCTGGTGGCGGCGGGGCTGACGCTGATCTTCGGGGTGATGGACCTCATCAACCTCGCCCACGGCGCGCTCTACATGATCGGCGCCTATCTCGCGGCGACGTTCACCGCCGCCACCGGCAGCTTCGGCCTCGGGCTGCTGCTGGCGCTGCCGGCGACGCTCGCCTTCGGGCTGGCGCTCGAATTCCTCGTGGTGCGCCACCTCTACGGGCGCGACCATCTCGACCAGGTGCTCGCCACCTTCGGGCTGATCCTGATCCTCAACGAGGGCGTGCGCATCGTCTGGGGGGCGGCACCCATGAGCGTGCCGGTGCCGGATGCCCTGTCGGGCTCGGTCCACCTCGTCGGCACCCTGCATTACCCGCTCTACCGGGTCGCGATCATCGCCGCCGGCCTCGCCACGGCCCTCGGGCTCCATCTCCTCGTCAACCACACCCGGCTCGGCATGCGCCTGCGGGCCGGCGCCAGCAACGGCCCGATGGTGGCGGCGCTCGGCATCGACATCCGCCGGCTGTTCCTGGTGGTGTTCGGGCTCGGCGCGATGCTGGCGGGGTTCGCCGGCGCGATGGTGGCGCCGATCCTGTCGGTCGATCCCGGCATGGGCGATTCGGTGCTGATCCTGACCTTCGTGGTCATCGTCATCGGCGGGGTCGGCTCGGTGCGGGGCGCCTTCGTCGCCGGTCTCCTCGTCGGTCTCGCCGACCAGCTCGGGCGCACCTTCGGGCCGATCCTGCTGCGCAGCGTGATGGATGCGTCCGCCGCCTCGCAGACCGGGCGGACGCTGGCGCCGATGCTGATCTACATCCTGATGGCCGCCGTCCTGTTCTTCCGGCCCTCCGGCCTGTTTCCGGCGCGGGGCTCCCGATGACCGCCCTCGTCGCCCGCATCACCGCCGAGCCGCCCCGGCGCCGGGCCGCCTTCTCCGGCGCGGGCCTCGCCGGGCTGGTGCTCGCGGCGCTCGCCGCCCTGCCGGTCGCGGCGGAAGCCGCCGGCCTGCCGTTCCTGGTCGTCACCGCGACCCGGATGATGATCTTCGGGCTCGCCGCCCTCTCCCTCGACCTCGTGCTCGGCTACGGCGCGATGGTGTCGTTCGGGCACGCCGCCTTCATCGGCTTAGGCGCCTACGCGGTCGGCATCCTCGACGCCCACGGCATCCGCGATCTCGCGGTGCAGGCGCCGGTGGCGGCGGGCATGTGCGCGCTCTTCGCCCTCGTCACCGGGGCGATCAGCCTCCGCACCCGCGGCGTCTACTTCATCATGATCACGCTGGCCTTCGGGCAGATGGCGTATTTCTTCATGGTCTCGCTCGCCGCTTACGGCGGCGACGACGGGTTGCCGCTGTCGGGCCGCTCGACCCTGTTCGGGATGCGGCTGATCGAGGGCGATCCGGCGCTGTTCTACCTCGTGCTGGCGGTGCTGGCGGTCGCGCTGCTGGTGCTCCGCCGCGTCGTCGCCTCGCGCTTCGGCCGGGTCCTGCGCGGCAGCCGCGACAACGCCGTGCGGATGCAGGCGATCGGCTTCTCGCCCCTGCCCTACCGGCTCACCGCCTACGTCATCGCCGGGGCCGTGGCGGGCCTCGCCGGGGTGCTGCTGGCGAACCAGGCCGAGTTCGTCTCGCCGGCCTATATGAGCTGGCAGCGCTCGGGCGAACTGATCGTCATGGTGGTGCTCGGCGGCATGGGCACGCTCGTCGGGCCGGTGGTCGGGGCGGCGGCGCTGATCGCGCTCGAAGAGGTGCTGGCGCATTACTCCGACCATTGGCGCCTCGGCCTCGGGGTGATGCTGGTGGCGGTCGTGCTCCTCTCCCGCGGCGGGCTCGCCGGGCTGGCGGCGAAGATCGGGAGGCGCGCGTGACCTCGCTCCTCTCCGTTCGTAACTTGCGCAAGTCCTACGGCGCGCTGAAGGTCACCGACGACGTCAGCCTCGACGTGGCGTCGGGCGAGTTGCACGCCGTCATCGGCCCGAACGGCGCCGGCAAGACCACGCTGATCCATCAGCTCTCCGGCAGCCTGCCGAGCGATTCCGGCACGGTGCATCTCGCCGGCGAGGACGTGACGGCGCTGCCGATGGTGGCGCGGGTGCGTCGCGGGCTCGCCCGCTCGTTCCAGATCACCTCGATCCTCGACGGGTTCTCGGTGCTGGAGAACGTGGCGCTCGCGGTCCAGGCCCGGTCCGGCTCGAGCTTCCGGTTCTTCCGCCCCGCCGCGACCGAGACCAAGCTCAACCGTGAGGCGATGGACGCCCTCGGCCGCGTCGGCCTCGCCGACCGCGCCGCGCGCCGGGCCGGCAGCCTGTCGCACGGCGAGAAGCGCCAGCTCGAACTGGCGGTGGCGCTCGCGACGAAGGCCCGCCTGCTCCTCCTCGACGAGCCGCTCGCCGGCACCGGCCCGGAGGAATCGGCGATCCTGGTGGAGCTGATGCGCGAGCTGAAATCCACCCACACGATCGTGCTGATCGAGCACGACATGGACGCGGTGTTCGCGCTCGCCGACCGGATGAGCGTGCTCGTTTACGGCCGCGTCATCGCCAGCGGCGCGCCGGCCATGGTCCGCGCCGATCCGGCGGTGCGCGCCGCCTATCTCGGCGAGGAGGAGGCGGCCTGATGCTCACGGTCGAGGGATTGGAGAGCGCCTACGGCGATTCCCGCATCCTGTTCGGGATCGATCTGTCGGTCGCCAAGGGCGAGGTGGTGACCCTGCTCGGCCGCAACGGCATGGGCAAGACCACGACCGTGAAGTCGATCTTCGGCCTGCTCAAGCCGCGGGCCGGCCGCATCCTGATCGACGGCGAGGACATGGCCGGGCGCCCGTCCCACCTCGTCGCGCGACGCGGCCTCGGGCTGGTGCCGGAGGGGCGCCAGGTCTTCCCGACCCTGTCGGTCGAAGAGAACCTGGTCGCGACCCATCGCGGCGGGCGGGGCGCCAAGTGGAGCCTCGATGCGGTCTACCGCCTGTTCCCGCGCCTCAAGGAGCGGCGGCGCAACGGCGGCGACCAGCTCTCGGGCGGCGAGCAGCAGATGCTGGCGATCGGCCGGGCGCTGATGACCAACCCGCGCCTCGTCGTCCTCGACGAGGCGACCGAGGGGCTGGCGCCGCTGATCCGCGAGGAGATCTGGGCCTGCCTGCGGGCGATCAAGGACGAGGGCGAGGCGATCCTGGTGATCGACAAGAACGTCGATGCCCTCGCCCGCTTCGCCGACCGGCACGTGGTGATCGAGAAGGGCCGCGTGGTCTGGACCGGCACCAGCGCGGCGCTCCGCGAGGCGCCGGAGGTGAAGGACCGGTTCCTTCATGTGTAAAACGATTGCGACGGAGTGACCGCATGACCCCCATGACCGCAGGCATCACCCGCGCCGGTGACGGCATCGAGGGCGTCCGCTGGAACATCCTCGGGCAGATCTACGTGCCCAAGCAGCACAGCGAGAGCTCGCTGTCCTGGCACGCCACCTTCCCGCCGGGCACCTTCGTGCCGCCGCACATCCACCCGACGCAGGACGAGTTCCTGTACATCCTGCAAGGCCGGCTCACCGCCGTGCTCGACGGACAGGAGAGCGTGGCCGAGCCGGGCGACACGGTGCGGCTGCCGCGGGGCCAGCCGCACGGGCTGTTCAACCGGACGGACGCCGACGTGAAATGCGTGTTCTGGGTCTCGCCGGCGCGCCGCCTCTACGACCTGTTCTGGGCCCTGCACAATCTCGGGCCGCAGGCGAACCCGGCCGACGTGGTGGCGATCTCGGCCAAGCACGAGGTCGACTTCCTGCCGCCCCCGGACGCGGAGTGAGGCCATGCGCGTCCTCATCGTCGGCGCCGGGATCGGCGGGCTCGCCACCGCCCTGATGCTCCACCGGCGCGGCATCCGCGCCACGATCGTCGAGCAGGCCTCCGAGGTGCGCGAGGTCGGGGTCGGCATCAACACCCTGCCGCACGCGATCCGCGAACTCGCCGAACTCGACCTGCTGCCGGCCCTCGACCGGGTGGCGATCCGGACGAAGGAACTCGCCTACTACAACCGCCAGGGCCAGGAGGTCTGGCGCGAGCCGCGGGGGATCGAGGCCGGCCATCCGGTGCCGCAATTCTCGATCCATCGCGGGCGCCTCCAGGCCGTCCTCTACGATGCGGTGCGCGAGCGGCTGGGGCCGGACGCGGTCCGGACCGGGCTGGCGCTCTCCGGCTTCCTGCAGGACGAAGGCGGGGTCACCGCCCACTTCACCGATTCGCTGAAAGGCGATGCCGGCCGGACGATCCGGGCCGACGTGCTGGTCGCCTGCGACGGCATCCACTCGGTGGTGCGGAAAAAATTCTTCCCCGACGAGGGCCCGCCGCGCTGGGACGGGGTGCTGATGTGGCGCGGCGCCACCGAATGGGGTCCTTGGGGCGACGGCCGCACCATGGCGATCGGCGGGGGCATGGGCGCCAAATGCGTGCTCTACCCGATCGCCGAGGCCGGGAACGGGCGCCAGCTGATGAACTGGGTGGTGTTCGTGAAGATGGCGGACGGCAAGGTGTCTCCGCCGCCCAAGGAGAGCTGGTCGCGCCCCGCCCACCGCTCGCAGGTGCTGCCCTACGCCCGTCGCTTCGCCCTGCCGGATTTCGACCTCGCGGCGCTGGTCGAGGCGACGCCGCAGATCTTCGAATACCCGATGTGCGACCGCGATCCGCTGCCGCGCTGGACCCATGGCCGGGTGACTCTCCTGGGGGATGCGGCCCATCCGATGTACCCGGTCGGGTCCAACGGCGCCTCGCAGGCGATCCTCGACGCGCGGGCGCTGGGCGATGCACTGGCCCGGTCCGAGCACCCGATGCAGGCGCTCCATGCCTACGAGGCCGAGCGCCGGCCGAAGACCGCCGAGATCGTGATGCTCAACCGCAAGGGCGGGCCGGAGCGGGTGATCGACGAGGTCGAGAAGCGGGCGCCGGCGGGGTTTTCCCGAATCGAGGACGTGCTGAGCCATGCCGAGAGGCAGGCGATCGTCGGCGGCTATGCCGGCAAGGCCGGCTTCGCGGTGGCGGGGAACGTGAGCCCGCTGCGGGTGGCGGTCTAGCTCCTTCCCCTCCCCCTGTGGGGAGGGGTCAGGGGTGGGGGTGGTGCCGCGTAGAGCGCGCGGTCAATCCGGCGCCACCCCCACCCCTAGCCCCTCCCCACAGGGGGAGGGGAAAGTGCTCTACGAAAACGACCCGCGCCCAAATCCTTTAAGGTTGAAATATCCATGACCAACCTCCCTCCCCGCCACATCCTGGTCACCGGCGCCACCCGCGGCATCGGGCGGGCGATCGCGGCCGGGTTCGTGGCGGCGGGGGAGCGGGTGACCGTGCTCGGCCGCACGCCTGCGAGCGCCGAGCGGGCCCGCCAGGAACTCGGCGCCGCCCACGCGGTCGCGGCGGACGTGACCGATGCGGCGGCCCTGGAGCGTGCCCTGACCCATGCCGCCGAGCAGGCCGGCCCGGTCGCGGTGCTGGTCAACAATGCCGGCGGCGCCGAGACCGCGCCGCTCGCCCGCAGCGACGTCAACACCCTGCGGCGGATGATGGCGCTCAACCTCGAGCCGGTGCTGGTCGCAGCCCGCGCCGTCGTGCCGGGCATGAAGGCGAATGGCGGGGGAAGGATCGTCTCGGTCGCCTCCACCGCCGGCCTCAAGGGCTACGCCTATGTCGGCGCCTACTGCGCCGCCAAGCACGCGGTGGTTGGCCTGACCCGGGCGCTGGCCCTGGAACTCGCCGCCACCGGCATCACCGTCAACGCGGTCTGCCCCGGCTTCACCGATACCGACCTCGTCGGCACGGCCATCGACGGGCTGGAGGCGAAGACCGGCCGCGATCGCGACGACCTTCTCACCGAGTTCACCCGCCACAACCCGATGGGCCGCCTGATCCGGCCGGAGGAGGTGGCGGACGCGGTCCGATGGCTCGCGGGCCCGGGCGCCGGCGCCGTCACCGGGCAGGCCATCGCGGTGGCGGGAGGCGAGCTGTGAACGCCCCGACGGAGATCCCCGCCCACCGCACCGAATTGCGGCTGTGGCTGCGCCTGCTCACCACCGCCAACACCATCGAGGCGGAGATCCGCCGCCGCCTGCGCGACCGCTTCGACACCACCCTGCCGCGCTTCGACATGATGGCGCAGCTCGAGCGTGCGCCGGACGGGCTCCAGCTCGGCGAGCTGTCGCGCCGGATGATGGTCTCGAACGGCAACGTCACCGGCCTCGTCGAGCGGCTGGCGCAGGAGGAACTGATCGACCGCCAGGTCTCGGAATCCGACCGCCGGGCGGTGCAGGTGCGGCTCACCCCGCAGGGCCGCAGCGCCTTCGCCGAGATGGCCCGGGCCCATGCCGACTGGATCGCCGAACTCGTCGGCGCCCTCGGCCCGGCGGAGCAGGAGGCCCTGTCCACCCAGCTCTCCGCCCTCAAGGCCTCGGTGGGGGGCACGACGGCGAAACCCAAGCAAGAACGTCAGGGAGGCACAATGAGGCGCCAGAACGCCATCGCGGCCCCGCTCGAGGGCTTCACGCCGCAGCATTTCGGCTTCGCGATCGAAGACGGCATCGCGACCGTGACGCTGAACCGGCCGGAGAAGAAGAACCCGCTCACCTTCGAGAGCTACGCGGAACTGCGCGACACCTTCCGGGCGCTGCGCTTCGAGGACAGCGTGACGGCCGTCGTGATCACGGGTGCAGGCGGCAACTTCTCCAGCGGCGGCGACGTGTTCGAGATCATCGAGCCGCTGACCAATATGGGCGCGGCCGATCTCCACGCCTTCACGACGATGACCGGCGACCTCGTCAAGGAGATGCGGGCCTGCCCGCAGCCGGTCGTGGCCGCGGTCGAGGGCGTCTGCGCGGGAGCGGGCGCCATCATCGCCATGGCCTCCGACCTGCGGGTGGCGGGCACGGGGGCCAAGGTGGCGTTCCTGTTCAACAAGGTGGGCTTGGCCGGCTGCGACATGGGCGCCTGCGCGATCCTGCCCCGGATCATCGGCCAGGGCCGGGCCTCGGAGCTTCTCTATACCGGCCGCTTCATGAGCGCCGAGGAGGGCGAGCGCTGGGGCTTCTTCAACCGCCTGGTCCCGGCGGGCGAGGCCCTGAATGCGGCCCGCGAGACCGCCCGCGCGCTCACACAGGGCCCGGCCTATGCCAACGGCCTGACCAAGCGGATGCTGCACATGGAATGGGCGATGGGGGTGGATGCCGCCATCGACGCCGAGGCGATGGCCCAGGCGCTCTGCATGAAGACCCAGGATTTCCGTCGCGCCTTCGAGGCCTTCGCCGGCAAGACCAAGCCGATCTTCGAGGGGAACTGAGCGATGATCCTCGAAATCCCGCTCCCTCCCACCCTCGACCTCTTCCTGAGGTGCCCACGCCGTGGGCCTCGAAGGAGGGCTCCAGGAATCTCAGCGACATCTGGAGCCCTCCTTCGAGGTCAGTCGATCTTCGATCGACCAACACCTCAGGATGAGGTCGCGGGTGGGATGAACCAGATGGGAAGGCCCTGACCATGCCCGACCGCAGCTTCCTCGACTGGCCGTTCTTCGAGCCCCGCCACCGCGACCTCGCCGCGCAAGCCGACGACTGGGCCGCCCGCACGGTGCCGGCCCTCGTCGACCATCGCGACGTCGATAACTCGTGCCGGCGCCTCGTCGCGGCTCTCGGCGAGGCGGGCTTCCTGCGCTACGCCGCCCCCGAGGACGGGCGTTTCGACGTGCGGGCGCTCTGCCTCCTGCGCGAGACCTTCGCCCGCCATGACGGGCTCGCCGATTTCGCCTTCGCCATGCAGGGCCTCGGCACCGGGGCGCTGACGCTGTCCGGCACGGCGGCGCAGCGCGAGGCGGTGCTGCCCGGGGTCAGGGCCGGGCGCCGCATCGCCGCCTTCGCGCTGACCGAGCCGGAGGCCGGCTCGGACGTGGCCCAGATCGCCCTGTCCGCCGAGCCGATGCCCGACGGCACGGTGCGGCTCGACGGCGAGAAGACCTGGATCTCGAATGGCGGCATCGCCGACCTTTACGTCGTCTTCGCCCGCAGCGGCGAGGCGCCGGGCGCCCGCGGCCTCTCGGCCTGGTGCGTGCCGGCGGACACCCCCGGCCTGACGATCGTCGAGCGCCTCGACACCATCGCCCCCCACCCGCTCGCTCGCCTGCGCTTCGAGGATTGTCGCGTCCCCGTCGAAAACCGCATCGGCGAGGCCGGGGCCGGGTTCAAGGTCGCGATGGCGACGCTCGACGTGTTCCGGTCCACCGTCGGCGCCGCGGCTTTGGGCTTTGCCCGCCGCGCCCTCGATGCCTCGCTCGCCCGCACGCAGACCCGAAAGCTGTTCGGGGCGCCGCTCGCCGCGATGCAGCTGACCCAGACCAGCCTCGCCGAGATGGCGACGGCGATCGATACCGCGGCGCTCCACGTCTACCGCGCCGCCTGGACCCGGGATTCCGGTGCGCCGCGCATCACCCGCGAGGCCGCGATGGCTAAGATGGTGGCGACGGAAGCCGCGCAGGAGGTGATCGACCGGGCGGTGCAGCTCCATGGCGGCGAGGGCGTCCGCTCCGGCTCGGTGCCGGAGACGCTCTACCGCGAGATCCGGGCGCTGCGGATCTACGAGGGCGCCACCGAGGTCCAGAAGCTCGTCATCGCCCGCCAGATTCTCGCCTGAGAGGAGGTTCGTCCGATGGAGGCTGCCGTGCAGAATGCCCCTATGCCGGAGATCCCGGCCGTCGCGCATCCCACCGGGCCCCGCCCCGGCGACAGCCCGTGGGCGCGCCGCCCCGACACCTTCGTGCGGGACAACCTGCCCCCGCCCGACCGGATGCCGGACTTCGTCAACCTCGACCGGCTCGGCTATCCCGAGCACCTGAACGCCACGGTCGAGCTGGTCGACCGGCACGTGGCGGAGGGGCGCGGCGAGCGGGTGGCCCTCGTCGGGCCGGACGTGACCTGGACCTATGCCGAGCTGGCCCGCCAGATCGACCGGATGGCGAACGTCCTGGTCGATCGGCTCGGCCTCGTGCCGGGCGGACGGGTGCTGCTGCGCTCGGCCAACAACCCGACCAAGGTCGCGCTCTACCTCGCCATCATCAAGGCGGGCGGGATCGTGGTGGCGACGATGCCGCTGCTGCGGGCCCGTGAGCTGACCCAGATCCTCGACAAGGCCCGCATCCCGCTCGCCCTCTGCGATGCCGGCCTGATCGACGAGATGGCGAAGGCCGCGGAGGGCCGCGCCGATCCGGTGCGGGTGGTGACCTGGCGCGGCACCGCCGGGGGCGACCTCGGCGATCTCCTCGGGACGGCCTCCGACCGGTTCGACCCGCCCCCGACCCGGGCCGACGATCCGTGCCTGCTCGGCTTCACCTCCGGCACCACCGGCCTGCCGAAGGCGACGATCCACTATCACCGCGACCTCCTGGTGATCTGCGATTGTTACGGCCGCGAGGTGTTGCAGGCGGCGCCGGACGACGTGTTCATCGGCTCGCCGCCGCTCGCCTTCACCTTCGGCCTCGGCGGGCTGGTGCTGTTCCCGTTCCGGGTCGGCGCCCGGGCGGTGCTGCTCGAGAAGGCGGGACCGGCGGACCTCGCCGCTTCCATCGCCCGGTACCGTGCCACGGTGCTGTTCACCGCGCCGACCGCCTACCGGGCGATGCTCGGGCTGATCGGCCAGCACGACCTGTCGTCGCTGCGAAAATGCGTCTCGGCCGGCGAAACCCTGCCGGCGCCGACCTGGCACGCCTGGCTGAAGGCGACCGGGATCAAGCTGATGGACGGCATCGGCGCGACCGAGATGCTGCACATCTTCATCGCCTCGCCCGAGACCGAGATCCGCCCCGGCGCCACGGGCCGGCCGGTGCCGGGCTACGAAGCGCGGGTGATCGACGAGGCCGGCCGGCCCTGCCCGCCTGGGATGCCGGGGCGGCTGGCGGTGCGCGGGCCGATCGGCTGCCGCTACCTCGCCGACGAGCGCCAGACGACTTACGTGCAGGACGGCTGGAACGTCACCGGCGACACCTACCTGCAGGACGCGGACGGCTATTTCTGGTTCCAGGCCCGCAACGACGACATGATCGTCTCGGCCGGCTACAACATCGCCGGTCCCGAGGTGGAGGCGAGCCTGCTCGCCCATCCGGCGGTGGCGGAAGTGGGCGTCGTCGCGGCGCCCTGCCCGGAGCGCGGCCGCATCGTCGCGGCCTACGTGGTGCTGAATCCGGGCCTTGCCGGGACCGAGGCCCTGACCAAGGCCTTGCAGGACCACGTCAAGAACGACCTCGCGCCCTACAAGTACCCGCGGGCGGTGCATTACGTGGAAAGCCTGCCCAAGACCGAATCCGGCAAGCTGCAACGCTTCGCCCTGCGCCGGCAGGCCGAGGCACAAGCCGCAGCAACCCAGGGAGAGACCGCATGACCGCCAGCCCGATCCCCCTCCGCCCCGGGAGCGCCGCCGAGACCCCGGCCCTCGCCACCCTCCAGCCCCCCGGCTGGAAGAAGCCGAAGGGCTACGCCAACGGCATGGCCGGCCGCGGCACAGTGGTGATGACCGGCGGCCTGATCGGCTGGGACGAGAACGAGGTTCTGGCCGAGGGCTTCATCCCCCAGGTCGAGCAGATCTTGCGCAACATCCTGGCGGTCCTGGCCGAGGCCGGCGCCGGGCCGGAGCACGTCGCGCGGCTGACCTGGTACGTGCGCAGCGTCGACACCTACCGCGCCTCGCTGCCCGAACTCGGGCCGGTCTACCGCCGGGTGATGGGCCGCCACTTCCCCGCCATGGCGCTGGTCGGCGTCGCGGATCTCGTCGAGCCCGGGGCCCTCGTCGAGATCGAGGCGACCGCGATCGTGCCGGACGCCGCCTGATGCAGGCGCCCTCCTGGACGACCGGCGGCGCGGTCGGCGACATCGACCGTGCCTACGACAATCTCGGCGCCGTGCCGGATGCCAGAACCTATCCGCCGCGCTGGACCGAGGCGGCGGCGGCCTTCCGCGACCGGCTCTCGGGCCAAGGCCGCGCGCGGCTCGGGCTGCCCTACGGGGCGGGGCCCCGCCACGCCTACGACCTGTTCCTGCCCGAGGGAGATCCGGTCGGCCTCGCGGTGTTCGTGCATGGCGGCTACTGGAAGGCGTTCGACCGCTCGGTCTGGTCCCACCTCGCCGCCGGGCCGCTCGCCCACGGCTTCGCGGTCGCGCTGCCGAGCTACACGCTCTGCCCGGAGGCGCGCATCGCCGGCATCACCGCCGAGATCGCCGCCTTCCTCGATCGGGCGAGCGCCGAGGTGCCGGGTCCGATCCATCTGTCGGGCCACTCCGCCGGCGGCCACCTCGTCACCCGGATGCTCTGCACCGATGTCGCGCTCGGCAGCGCCGACCGCATCGCCCGGGTCGTCTCGATCAGCGGCGTCCACGACCTGCGCCCGCTCCTCGCGACGCAGATGAACCAGGTCCTGCATCTCGATGCGCAGGAGGCATGGGCCGAGAGCCCCGTGCTGCACGCGCCGCGCCCGGGCGCCCGCCTGATCGCCGTCGCCGGCGGGGACGAGCTGCCGGAATTCCGGCGCCAGAACCTCCTGCTGCCGACGATCTGGCACGGGCTCGGCGCCGAGACGCACGCCTCCGAGATCGCGGGGACGCATCATCTCAGTGTCATCGCGGGGCTGGCCGAGGCGGAGAGTGATCTGACCCGTGCGTTGATCGGAGGATGATTCCGATTGCCGCCCGTTTCACCCAGTCGGCAGCCTCGATCATATCCTCGTCATTCCGGAATGGCGCGGCATGCCCCGGAATAGATATGTGGGACCCCCCTGGATGACACGGAGTTGTGCGCGCCGCAGACAGCGTGGCCGACCGCTCGTCTTCCGCTTTCGAGCTCACGGGCGTCTCAGGGGCGCCCAAACTCCCGCGGCAGGATAGCCGCCAAGCCCTGTCGCGCCGCGTCGGCAATCCGTCCCCAGCCAGGCCGCGGACGATGTCGCGGGCTCGACCGGCATCCGGTGGATATCCGGTGCCTTCCGCGGAACCGGCGCGCCGGCCGTACGTTCTCGAAGCAGCAGCGGATTCCCCAATCCACAACGCGATGGAACGCCCGCCGAGGTCCGAACCCTCCGGCGGGCGTTCTGCCGTTCGGGACCAGCGTCGAGAGATGCGATCCGGGGCTGTCGCCTTCCGGCAGCATCGTCGTCGTCGGATCTTTCTCGCATCGTCGGCCCTGGAACCGTCCCGCGGCAGACCGACCGGCCGGGGGCGAGAATGAGGCCCAGGGTCGCAACCCAAGTGATTCAAGCTTGAGCGTGTCTTCGAGTCCTCACTCCTGCCTTGTTTGCGGCGCGTCCTGCCCTCCGACCAGGGCTGCGCGGCGGCCCGACACCCTTCCAGCGAGGCGGCACCATGCGTTTCATCGGCATTTTCGGCGCTCTCCTCTCCGTCGTCCTCGTCCTGACGGTCGGCGCGTTGTTCACCCTGGTGGCGGCGCCGGTCCGGGCGGCGCTGGCGTTCCGGCGGGCCTGACGCCCGCCGGCGCGATGCGGGTCACGCGGCGGCGCGCATCAGCCAGATCGCCGCGGAGAGGCCCACCCCCGCGACCCCGATGAATCCGACATAGAGGGCGAGCGTCGGATCGGCGTGGCCGTGGGCGTAGCCCGGCTTGCGGGGGGACAGCCGCCACCGTTCCTTGATCTCGGCGAAGCGGGCCCGGGCGATGTCCTTCGGCGAGAGGGCATTGCCGCCCGCCTCCTCGCAGGTCCCGAGCATCGCCATGCCGGGATCGAACACCTCGACCTTGTCGCCGCTGCGACCGGAATCGATGTCGCCCTTGAGCATCGCCGTGTTGGGCTTCGGGGCATCGACCGGGGCCGGCGGATCGGCGCGCTGCGCCGACAGGTGCGGGGGAACGTCGGTGTCGTAGCTCATGGCCTCAAGCTCGCGAGAGGGACGGATATCCCGGGACTACGCCCGCCGCCTGGGGAAGTTCGCGGGTGCGGCCGCCCATGCCCTGCGGCACGACGACCCCGTGGTGACGATCCGTCATACCGGTGATCCCGCGCGGAGCGGACGGGCGTCCCCTCCCGCTCTTCTCCGGCAAGCTCCCGTCCCGCTCCAAGCGCCGCGGGGCGGAACGATGCAGCGCGACAGGAATTGTTGCGATGCAGCATCGCGCTCGTGCGGGATGCTGCTGCCCTTCCAGGGCGTTTCCTCCCCGACTGAAGCCGCCCGCGAGGGCGGCTTCCTTTTCGGCCAGGCACGCGTTTCGGCAAGGAGCGGTCCGCTCGGCGGATCGGCCGCGCGGGCTCGAACCCGCAGGATATCCTGGCTCACGGTGCGGGATTTACGGTGATCCTGCCGCGAGATCGCGGTACCGCGCCGCCCGATTTCGCGCTATGGGCTGCGCCACGCGGCCGGTCCCGGTCGTCTTTCCCCCGTCGCATTCCGGCATCATGGCGCACGAAGGCCCTCCTCCCCAGGGAACCCCGCTCCAGGTCGATCTGGAGGAGGTCGCGCCGGGCGAGTTCCTCATCTCGGTCGTCTGGCGCGAGACGAAGCTCGGCTCGCTCTATCTGCGGGGGGACCGCCGCGAGGCGGCCGCCTTCCTCGAGGAGGCCCGCCAGCGCATCGTGGTGACCATCGCCGGCGACGGCCCGAGCGACGTCGGCCGGCAGGTGCAGCGCGAACTGATCGACCTCAGCCGCAACAGGCAGCCGCGGAACTGACCGGCGGGAGCGCGACCCCGGGGAACCTTTCCCCGTGGGACCGGTATGTCCCGATGCCGGTATCCGCGAAGGGTTGACCCAATGCCTCTCTACTACGTCGACAGGTTCGACGGCATCGCCGTCATCGACGACGTAGGGGTCGAGCTGCCCGATGCGGATGCGATGCGCGATTACGTTCGCGACGTCTTGACGGAGATGATGAGCGTCGAGGCCTGCACCGGCGAGGTGTCGCGCTGCCAGGCCTCGGTGCGGGACGCATCCGGCCGGCGCGTGCTGGCGGCGACTCTCGTCCTGACGATGTCGCCGGAGCCGCCGCAGGCCTGTCCCTGACGCTCGCCCGACCGTCGTCCCGACCTCACTCCGCATCGCCCTTCCCCGCCGGTCCGTCCTCCGCCCGCTTGCGCCGGTCGTCGATGGCCCGGTCGACGAGGCCGCCTATCAGGAGGGTCGCGAGGAGGAAGGCCGTGCCGAGGGCCAGCGGGCGATAGGCCCCCAGCCCGCAGACGATGCCGAGCGCCGCCGTCACCCAGATCGCCGCCGCGGTGGTGAGGCCGTGCACCCGGCCGCGCCCCTCCCGCTTCACGATCACGCCGGCGCCGAGGAAGCCGATCCCCGTGACGATGCCCTGGATCGCCCGGCCGGCATTCGCGTCGGCCCCGTCCTCGGCGAAGCCGGACCCGGCCAGGGTCACCAGGGCCGCCCCGAGGGCCACCAGGCCCAGGGTGCGCACGCCGACGGGCTTGGCGTGCATCTCGCGGTTGAGGCCCACCACTCCCCCGGCGAGGACGGCGGCGCCGAGGCGCAGGGCGATGTCGGTGGTCGAGAGCATCATCGGTCGCGACTTTGCGCCGTGGCGGGTGGAAGCGCCACGATGGTCCTCACGCGGCCCTGTCCCGGCCGGTTTCCTTGGCCCGGTAGAGGGCCCCGTCCGCCCGCGCGATCGTCTCGTCGAGGGATCGGTCCTCCATCCGGGCCAGGGTCACGCCGAGGCTCACCGTCCAGGCGGGCAGGCCCGGCACGTCGCGGCAGGCGGTCCTGACCCGCTCGGCGAAGGCCCTCGCCGCCGCCGGATCGGTGCCGTGGAGCACGACCGCGAACTCGTCGCCGCCGAGCCGGACCACGAGGTCGCGCGGCGACGGCAGCCGGACCGTGACGACGGCCACCAGCGCCTTGAGCACCGCATCGCCCACGGCATGGCCATGGCCGTCGTTGAGCGCCTTGAAGTGATCGAGATCGACCAGGATCACCGCCGTGCCGGGCGGCGGGGCGCCCGGCACGCGGGCGGAAAGCCCGGCCCGGTTCAGGGCGCCGGTCAGCGGGTCCCGTTCGGCGAGGAGACGCAGCCGTGCCTGCGCCCGCTCGCCCGGCATCGCCAGGAGACCGAGATACAGGACCCCGAGCAGGAGCTGGTCGGACAGCATCGGCAGCAGCGCGGTGAGCGCGATCGTGCCGGACCCCGTCGCCTCGCAGACGAGGGCCGCCGCGTAGGAGGGCAGGTAGCCGAACAGCGCGACCGCGGCGATGCGCCGGCCCAGGCTCGGGGCCTGGGAGCGATCGAGGAGCAGGAGGCCGGCGACGGTGGCGGTGTTGACGGCAGTCGCCGCCGTGGCGAGCAGCCGGCAGGGCCACGCCCCGGCCTCGCCGGGGGACAGGCCGAGGGCGAGGAGCGGCAGGGCATAGGCGAGGCCCGGCGACAGCCCGAGCGCCCAGAGCCGGACCGGGACCCCGCGCCCCTCCTCGAACCGCCGGACGCCGTCGAGGAGAAGCGTGATGGTCGCGCCCAGGCCGGCAAAGAGCGCGGCCGTGACGAGGGGATGCGAGTCCACGGCAAAGCAGATCAGGATCGCCGCGTAGCCGCCGGAGCTTGCCGCCCAGCACGGCCAATGCGCCTCGTTCCGGCGCCCGGACCACAGCACCAGGAACACCGCCGCGAAGGCGCTGGTGGCGAGGACGCTGCACAGGCGCAGGGTCGAGATGTCCGGCAGAGACAGCATCGGCGACAGGAGATCGGCAAGCGGGACCGGTACCGGCAGGAGCGCAGGACGGTGGACGCTCCACTTTTCCCGACCAGTCGTTAAGGCCGGGTAGGGCCAGTGCCGGAAGTTGCAGGACCGGCGGCGCCCGGTCCGGCACATGTCGCGTCATCCGCTATGACGGATGAAGCGTTCGGCCAAAGCGCGGGCATTTACGCGATTGCAACGATCGGGGATCAACAATCGTCCGGTCGCCTTCCATGCCGCGGCGCGACGCGCGGGCAGACCTGCGAGCCGGGAGATGGCCGGGAAACCTGCGGATTACCGCGACGTGCATATCGGCGGCCTCATCGAGGAGCGACGCCTGCGTGCCGGCCTCAGCCGGGAGGCGCTCGCCGGCCCGCTCGAGGTCTCGCTCTCCCAGCTCGGCAAATACCTCAAGGGCGCCAACCGCCTGAGCGCCACGGACCTGGATGTCGTGGCGCGGGTGCTCGGCGTGCCGGTGGGCTTCTTCTTCGAGGGCATGCCGGGTCGCGACGTGCCTCAGCCCGGGCTGAGCGACCGGCCCCAGGCCCGGCTGGAGGCGCTGGAGGGATGGACCGGGTTCGCCGAGGCGGTGGCCCGGGCCGCCGACACCCATCTCGACGAAGATCGCCGCCAGACCCTCGGCAGTCTCGTGCGCGCCGTCGACCATGCGCTGTCCGGGCCACAACCGTTCGATAAAGCGAACGTCTCCGGTCCATCGGATTGACGTTCGGGATTCCGGCTGCCAGAACCCCGCGATCGAAGTGTCGGGTAGATATCGGCCGACGTGCCGCGCTCGACGAAACCCCGAGGGCTTCGCACGCCATGCCGCGTTCCAACTACCTGTTCACCAGCGAGTCGGTCTCAGAAGGTCATCCGGACAAGGTCTGCGACCGCATCTCCGACACCGTGGTCGACGCCTACCTGGCGGTGATGCCGGAGGCCCGCCTCGGCGTCGAGACCCTGGCGACCACCAATCGCATCGTGATCGCCGGCGAGGTGCGCGGCCCCGATTCGGTGACCTTCAAGGACCTGGAGGAGCTGACCCGCGCGGCCGTGAAGGACATCGGCTACGAGCAGGACGGCTTCCACTGGAAGAACAACGACGTCGCCATCTACCTGCATGCCCAGTCGGCCGACATCGCCCAGGGCGTCGACGCCGCGGGCAACAAGGACGAGGGCGCGGGCGACCAGGGCATCATGTTCGGCTACGCGTCGGACGAGACCCCCGCCCTGATGCCGGCGCCGATCTACTACGCCCACAAGATCCTCAAGGACCTGGCCGACGCCCGCAAGGCGAAGTCGGGCGACGCGGCCAAGCTCGGCCCGGACGCCAAGAGCCAGGTCACCGTGCGCTACGTCGACGGCCGCCCGGTCGAGGCGACGCAGATCGTGCTCTCGACCCAGCACCTCGACGAGTCGCTTGACTCGGCCGCCGTGCGCGCCATCGTCGAGCCCTATATCCGCGCCGCCCTCCCCGAGAACTGGGTCACCGACGGCACGGTGTGGCACGTCAACCCGACCGGCAAGTTCGTGATCGGCGGCCCCGACGGTGATGCCGGCCTGACCGGCCGCAAGATCATCGTCGACACCTACGGTGGCGCGGCGCCCCACGGCGGCGGCGCCTTCTCGGGCAAGGATCCGACCAAGGTCGACCGCTCGGCAGCCTATGCGGCGCGCTACCTGGCCAAGAACGTCGTCGCCGCCGGCCTCGCCCGCAAGGCCACGATCCAGCTCGCCTACGCGATCGGCGTCGCCAAGCCGCTGTCCATCTACGTCGACCTGCACGGCACCGGCGAGGTCGACGAGGCGAAGCTCGAGTCGGTCCTGGGCCAGCTCGTCGACCTGTCGCCCCGCGGCATCCGCACCCATCTCGGCCTCAACAAGCCGATCTATGCCCGCACCTCGGCCTACGGCCATTTCGGCCGCGAGCCCGAGGCCGATGGCGGCTTCTCCTGGGAGCGCACCGACCTCGTCGGCCAGCTCAAGAGCGCCCTGGCCTGATCCAGCGCCCCGGCCCGAAAGCGTCGCACGATCGCATCGCGGTCGTGCGACGCTTTCGATCTCCGTTTTGTCGCAGATTTTCGTCGCGAAACCGGATTCCATTTTTGCGAAATCTGCGTGTTTTCCAAAATCTGCTTGGCGGGGCATCGACACGCACGCCCCTTCCTCGGCACCGGGACACCATGGACGACCACGACACCGACGCAGGCCCCGAGCGGGCCCGCGCCTTCTACGGCAGGCGCAAGGGCAAGCGCCTGCGCCCGGGCCAGGAGGAGCGCCTCGCCGACCTCCTGCCGCGCCTGCGCCTGCCCGAGGCGGGTCCGCTCGACCCGGCCGCCCTCTTCCCGCGGCCGGTCGCCGAGACCTGGCTCGAGATCGGGTTCGGCGGCGGCGAGCATCTCGCGGCGCAGGCCCGGCTCAATCCCAACACCGGCATCATCGGCTGCGAGCCCTTCGTCAACGGCGTGGTGAAGCTGCTGCGCACCCTCGACGACGAGGCGATCGACACCGTGCGCCTCTGGGACCGGGACGCGATGGAATTGCTGCCGCGGCTGCCCGATGCCAGCATCGGCCGCGTGTTCCTGCTCTATCCCGATCCGTGGCCGAAGCGCCGGCAGCGCAAGCGCCGCTTCGTTTCGGAGGAATCTCTCATCGAGATCGCCCGGGTGCTGAAGCCCGGCGGCGAATTCCGCTTCGCCTCCGACATCGACGATTACGCCGGCTGGACGCTCGTCCGCGCCGCCCGCTGCCCTCACCTGCGCTGGACCGCGACGAGCGGCCCCGACTGGACCACGCCCTGGCCGGAATGGCCCGGCACCCGCTACGAGGCCAAGACCACCGCCGAGGGACGAAAGCCCACCTACCTGACCTTCGAGCGGGTATAGGGGCGGCAGGACAACCTGCGGCTCCTGTCCGCGTCACCCCGGCCCATGATAGGGTCGTGCCATGACCGCCGTCGCCTTCGACACCCTGAAATTCGCCCGCGCCCTCCGGGAGCGGGCCCATCTCTCCGCCGAGCAGGCGGAGGGACTGTCGGAGGTGTTCGCCGAAGCCGTGCAGGGCGGCCTGCCGACCCGGGCCGACCTTCAGGGGCTCGAAGGCTCGGTGAAGGCCGAGTTCGTGGCCGTGCGAGCCGAGATCGCGGCTTTCCAGGCCGAAACCAAGACCGAGTTCGCGGCCGTCCGGGCAGAACTCGCGGCTTTCAGGGTCGAGACGAAGAACGAGTCCGCCGCTACCAGAGCGGAGATGAAGACCGAATTCGCCGCGGTCCGATCGGAACTCGCAGCCTTCAAGGTCGAGACGCGGAACGAGTTTGCCGCCGTCCGGTCGGAGATGAAGACCGAGTTCGCGGCCGTTCGATCGGAAATCGCAGCCTTCAAGGTTGAGACGCGGAACGAGTTTGCCTCCGTCCGATCGGAGATGAAGACTGAATTCGCCTCCGTTCGATCGGAGATGAAGCTTCTCGAGCAGCGGATGACGATCAAGCTCGGCGCCATGCTGGTGGCGCTCGGCGGCATCCTGATCGCGGCGATCCGGACTATGCCGGCCCGCTGAATCCGAGCGCCGGTCCATCGAACGGAACGTGCTCCGGCGCACCGCGCAAGGGAGGCCGACGGCCGACCTTGCCGCCGGACGCGCGGAGAGGCATGGTTTTTCCCGCGAAACCGCCAAGCCGGGCCGGGCGGGGCAAGTCGGCCTGGGACGCCGTGCGGCGAGCGGGTTCACCCCGTACGCCACCCCGCTCACCAGGAATGCGCTGCCTTGGACCAGAGGCCCGACGCCGCCCCCGGCCTGCCGGACGAACTTCTTCCCCGCTTCGCCTTCGAGGGCGCACCGGTCGGCCTCGCCTGCCTCGGCGGGCCGGACCGGCGCATCCTCGCCGCCAACCCGGCCCTGGCCGCGCTTCTGGGGATCGCTCCCGCGGCCTTGAGCGGCCGCCGCCTCGACGATCTCGACCACCCGCAGGGCGCGCGGACCGGGCAAGATTTCGCACTCCGGGATCTCGCGGGCGAGGCCTGGTGGCGCCGGGCCGACGGGTCGCCGGTCCGGGTGCGGCTCCGGGCCGGGCCGGAACGGGACGGGTACCGGATCGTCGCGGTCGAGGCCGTCGCGGACGGCGCCGCCGAGGCCCGGCAGACCCATTCCGAGCAGACCCATCTGGCGCTCGCCTCCGCCGGGCTCGGCGAATGGAGCTGGAACCCAGCCGACGGCCGCGTCACCCTGGCGGACCGGGCCGCGGCGATCCTCGGCTACCCGGCCGGGGCGACGCCCCTGTGGGCCGATCTGCGGGAGATGGTCGGTCGCGACGACCTCGACCGGATCCGGGCCACGGTGCAGGATGCCGTCGCCAAGGCGATCCCCTACGCGGTCGAGCTGCGCATCCGCCGGGCGAATGACGGCCAGGAGGCCTGGATCTCCGCCCGCGGCCAGGCGACGCTGGCCCCCGACGGGACGCCCACCGGCATGATCGGCGTTCTCCAGGACGTGACCGCCCGGGAGGAGGCCCGGCGCGCCCTGCACGACCGCGAGCAGCGGCTGCGGGTGGCGACCACGGTGGCGGCGCTCGGCATCTTCGAATGGCACGTGCTCGACGACCAGTCGATCTGGGAGAACGAGCGCATGTGGGAGATCTTCCGCCGCCGGCCGCAGGACGGCACCATCAGCATGCGCGAGTTCTTCCGCACGGTGGTCCACCCGGAGGACAAGGTGGCCTTCCGCCGGTCCGTCGCCGCTGCGCTCCATGGCGACGGGGTACTGCACGCGACGACGCGCATCCGCCGCCCGGACGACGGCGGCGGCGAGGTCTGGCGCACGATCGAGATGGCCGGCCGATTCGAGCGCGACGGGCCGGCCGGCCTGCCGCAGCGCCTGATCGGCGTCGTTGCCGACATCACCGACCGCAAGCTCGCCGAGGAGCGCCAGTCGCTGCTGATCCGCGAGCTGCACCACCGGGTGAAGAACACGCTCGCGACGGTGCAGGCCATCGTCGGCTCGACCGCCCGGACGGCGTCGAGCATCGACAGCTTCTACGAGGCCTTCGTCGGGCGCATCATGTCGCTCGCCCACACCCATTCGGTGCTGACCGAGGACGTGTGGCAGACCGCCTCCTTGCGCGGATTGCTGGAGAACGAGCTGCGCCCCTATGGCGACGGCGAGATGCGGGCCGGCTCCGGCGGGCGGATCGAGCTCGACGGGCCGGCGGTCGACCTGCCCTCCGAGATCGCGGTGCCGATCGGCATGGCGATCCACGAACTGACCACCAACGCCGCCAAGTACGGCGCCCTGTCGAACCGGAGCGGCCGGGTGCGGATCCGCTGGAGCGTCGAGACCGGGGCGGACCGGCCGCGCCTGCGCTTCCACTGGCAGGAATCCGGCGGTCCCGCGGTGGCGCCCCCGACCCGCCAGGGCTTCGGCTCGCGCCTGCTCCAGCGGGTGCTCACCACGCAGGTCCAGGCCGAGGTCGCCACCGACTACGCGCCCGGCGGCCTCGTCCTGACCATGCTGGCGCCGCTGCCGGCCCGCAACGCTGCCCTCAATCCCCTGCTGGCGACGCTGTAATACCAATGGCCCAAGATGCTGACGCATCGGGCCATTGAGCCATCTCGAATTGTCTATGCCAAGCCAGAGGCTTGACGACAATTCGAGAACGGAACCAAAGGTCGTTTCCAACGACCGTTGGTATAAGCCGTCGACGAGGCGGATACCGGTCCGTCGCAGAGAATGCGGCAAAGTCGAAGGCCTGAAGAGCTTCGCGTTTGCGGCGCGATCGTGAAGCTCTCCAGAGGTGACAGCGTCAGGCGCTGCGGGCCGCGCCCTCGCCGCCAGCGTTGCGAAACACCTTCAATTCCTCGATCGACGCGAAGTGGAAGCGCCCGGCCGGCGTGTCGGCGTCGATCGTGCCGTCGGCATACATCGTGTAGGTGTTGCCGCCCGAATCGTAGGTGCCGATCACCGTCTTGCCCGGCGGCTCCTCGGGGCGGTCCTCGTGAGGGGGCTCCGGAGGCGCCGGCGCCTCGGCGACGGGCTCGGGGGCCGGAGGCGGGGGCGCGACCTCCTGCGCCGGTTCCAGCCGGGGCTCCTCCGCAGGCGGCGGCACGGGCTCGTGAGCCGCGGTCTCGTGCGGGGCCGGCTCAGGCGCGACGACTTCCTGCGCGATCGGCTCGTGCGCCGGGAATTCCTGTGTCACGAACTCCTGTGTCATGGGTTCCTGGGCGATGGGCGCGTGCGGCGACGGTTCGTGCTGCGGCGGCTCGGGCGGCGGGGTGTCGTGACGCTCCGTCGGAAGGTCCGCATCCTCGGCCCGGCTCAGGCGCAGCTCGCTCGCGGCGAGCCCGGCCGCCGCCACGGCGGCGCCGGCGGCGAGCGCCGCTCCCCCGCCGAGCCCCGTCGGCTCGGCCGGGCGCGGCTCGGGCGCGGGCGGAGCGGCCGGGAACGGGACCGGCGGCAGGACGGGTGACAGGACCGGCTCGCTGCGGCTCGCCCGCACCGGCGCGGCGCCGGTCCCGGCGGGAGCGAGGTCCGCAACCGAGCGGGCCGCCGGGGCACGCCCGTCGAGGGCGCGCTCGATGCGCCCGAGCCGCGCGACCGCCGCGGTGATCCCGAGCAGCACGGCGCCTGCGCTCGCCCCGACGGTGCCGGCGATGACCATGGTCCAGCCGACTTCGAGCCGGATGAAGGGGATGCCCTGCACCATCGCGGCGAGACCGCCGATCAGCATCAGGAGGGCGAGCACGGTCAACGCGACGATCATTCGGACTCTCGGGGCACTGGCGATCGAACGGGGCTGCCCGGTGGGCGAGGCGAGCAGCCGAACGGGCGGGTCCGGAGCCGTCGCTCCGCCCGCCAGCCCCAGATTTAGGCGCCCGGGCCGCTTTTGCAAAACGGCCGCGCTTGAATTCCTCGGATTCCGCCCCCGGAAGGCCGGGATGACGGGGGTGACGGCGGACCTGCGGCGTTGCCGCGGGCGCAGGGCCGACTTAGGTAGACGCGGGTGCCGCGGCGACGCCTCCTGGTGACCGCCGCGCCCGACCCGTGAGATCCGGAGACACGCTGATGGCCTTCACGCTGCCCGAACTCCCCTACGCCTACGACGCGCTGCAGCCCTACATGTCGAAGGAGACTCTGGAGTTCCACCACGACAAGCACCACAAGGCGTATGTCGATACCGGCAACAAGCTCCTCGAGGGCTCGGAGCTCGCCGGCAAGAGCGTCGAGGAGGTGGTGAAGGCCTCCTACGGCCAGAACCAGCCGTTGTTCAACAATGCCGGCCAGCACTACAACCACATCCACTTCTGGCAGTGGATGAAGCCGAATGGCGGCGGCGCGATCCCGGGCGCGCTGGAGAAGAAGATCGCCGAGGACCTCGGCGGCACCGACAAGTTCAAGGCCGACTTCATCCAGGCCGGCGTGTCGCAGTTCGGCTCCGGCTGGGCCTGGCTCGCGGTGAAGAACGGCAAGCTCGAGATCATGAAGACCCCCAACGGCGAGAACCCGCTGGTGCATGGCGCCAAGCCGATCCTCGGCGTCGACGTGTGGGAGCACTCCTACTACATCGATTACCGCAACCGCCGTCCCGACTACCTCAAGGCGTTCATCGAGAACCTGGTGAACTGGGAGCACGTCGAGAAGATGTACGGCGAGGCGATCGCCTGATCGACGCCGGATCGCACGCGATCCTGAAACCCCCTCCCCTCCCGGGCGAGGGGGTTTTTCCATGCCGGCAGCCGCCCCGCCATGGGAGAGGCGACGCTTTTTCCCCTGCTCGACGTCATCCTGGGGCTCACTGACGGCGAGAACCCGGGATCCATGGCCGCCGACGGTGCCGGACGAAGCGGGATGCCGGTCGCCCGATCCTGAAGCGCCAGATTTTGTGGATCCCGGGTTCCGCGGCGCGGCCCCAGGACGACGAGGTGGGTTTCAACTCCGGCAGTTCACTCAAACAGGCTCCGGCACCAGCCGAACCCGCTCCCGCTCCAGGAATTCCGCGAACCGGTCCGAGCCGAGATAGGCCAGCTCCAGCGGCCGGCTCGCCACCACCGGGTCGAGGGCGCGCAAGCCGTCGTCGATCTCGCCCGGATGGCACATCACCACCGGGGCCGGCCCGAGCGCCCGGAAGCTCCGCTCGAAGGCCTCGGCGAACCCCTCCCCTTCCGAAAAATCCGAGAAGCCGGAGAAGCCGCGGTTGGTGGCAAATCCCGCCCGCCGGGCCGCGGGCCCGAAGCCGAGCCCGAGCCCTGCGACCACCAGGGCCTTGCCGGCCTGCGGCCGCGCCCGGATCGCGCCTGGACGATCGCCCGGATCGCGCAGCCAGCCCCCCCAGCCCCGGCTGGCCAGCGCCGCGAGGAGAGCCCCCCGCACCCCCGGCAGCACGTGGACGTGCTGGTGACCGTCGACGAAATCCGGCAGCCGGCCCATCGCCGCCGCGAAGGCGTCGAGCTGGCGCTCGATCTCGGGGCGGACGTCCTGAGGTCTCAGCCCGCCCGACAGGGCAAGCCGCATCAGCCGCCCGAGGGCCGGCAGGCGCCCGCCGGGCGCGAGGCGCGGCAGGGGCCCGAGCGGTGCCCCCGTCGTCAGGGTGAGGTGCAGCCCCAGGACCACCGTGCCGTGCAACTCGCGCAGGGCCGGCGCCGCGTCCGAAAAGGCCGGGATGTTGGTCATCGACCCGGTGGCTGATATGCGGCCCTTCCGCGCCAGGTCGAGGATGCCCCGGCTGACGCCCGGGCTCAGGCCGTAATCGTCGGCGCAGAGCACGACCGGGTGCCGTTCAGGAAGCATCGCGTAGATCTCGCGCCAAGAGAGCCGCCGGTGCCCGCACCGGCCCTGATGACCGCCCGCCGCCGGCTCCCGCCGGCGCCAGACACCGAAACGAGGGACAGCGCCGTGGAGCTGTTCAGACAGCCTGAGCCGGTCGACCTGAGCGTCGTCATACCGGTCTTCAACGAGAGCGCCAACGTCGCGCCGCTGCTCGCCCGCCTGCTGCCGGTGCTGGAGCGCCTGACGCCGTCTTACGAGGTGGTGTTCGTCGACGACGGCAGCCACGACGACACCGCCGCGGTGGTGGCCGCCCATCACCGGGCCGAGCCGCGCATCGGCGCGGTCTCGTTCAGCCGCAACTTCGGCAAGGAGATCGCCATCGCGGCCGGTCTCGACCACGCCGAGGGCCGCGCCGTCGTCATCATGGATGCCGATTTGCAGCACCCGCCCGAACTGATCGCGACCTTCTGGGAGCGCTGGCGCGAGGGCAACGTGATGGTCTACGCCCAGCGCACCGACCGCGACGACGAGAGCGCGATGCGGCGCGGCTTCGCCCGGCTGTTCTACCGGCTCTTCGCCCGCTTCGGCGAGATGCCGCTGCCCGAGGGCGCCGGCGATTTCCGCCTGATCGACCGCAAGGGGGTCGAGGTGCTGCGCTCGCTGCCCGAGCGCGCCCGGTTCTCGAAGGGCCTGTATTCCTGGATCGGCTTCCGCTCGGTCGGCGTGCCCTACCAGGTCGAGGAACGCCAGCACGGCGCCTCGAAATGGAGCTTTCGCAAGCTGTTCCGCTTCGCCTTCGACGGCATCACCTCGTTCTCGACCGTACCCTTGCGGGTCTGGACCTATCTCGGCGGCACCATCGCGGGCATCGCCTTCCTCACCGCACTGTACTTCGTCGCCGATACCCTGCTGCGCGGGCCGGACGTGCCGGGCTACGCCTCGCTGATCGTCTCGGTAATGTTCTTCTCCGGGGTGCAGCTGATGTCGCTCGGCATCATCGGCGAGTATATCGGCCGCATCTTCGCCGAGGTGAAGCGGCGCCCGCTCTACGTCGTCGCCGAGCGGATCGGACCTGCGGCCGTGGGCCACGACCGCCTGATCCGCGACGATCGCCGCGAGCGGCGCACGCGCTATTCCGGCGCCGCCTGAGCGGGGTTGCACCGGGCAACCCTGCTCGGCGTCTCGTTCCGGCATCGTTCGTGTCGGCGATCGCTTCGGCGCACGATGCCTTAAGCCGTCCGGCCCGGTTTCTCGCGGCGGTCCTGTGCTATGGACCGCCGCATGATTCGCAGCATCCTCTCGGTCGGCGGCTGGACGCTGGTCTCCCGGGCCACCGGCTTCCTGCGCGACGTGGTCATGGCCGCCGTGATGGGCGCCGGGCCGATCGCCGACGCCTTCGTGGTGGCCTTCCGGCTGCCGAACCACTTCCGCGCGATCTTCGGCGAGGGGGCCTTCAACGTCGCCTTCGTGCCGACCTACGCCGCCCTCGACGCGAAGGACGGCGCGGCGCGGGCCTTCGCCGACCGGGTCTATACCCTGATGCTGCTGGTGCAGGTGGCGCTCCTGGCGCTCGCCCTGCCGCTGATGCCCCTGATCGTGCGGGCGCTCGCCCCCGGCTTCGTCGACGAGCCCGAAAAATTCGCTCTCGCGGTGACGCTCACCCGCATCACCTTCCCGTACCTGCTGTTCATCACGCAGGTGACGCTCCTGTCGGGCATCCTCAATGCCCGCCGCCGCTTCGCCGCCGCCGCCGCCGCGCCGGTGCTGCTCAACGTCTCGCTGCTGGCGGCGCTCGCCCTCGCCTTCCTGTTCCCGAATGCCGGCTACGCCGCCGCCTGGGGCGTCGCGGTGTCGGGCGTGCTGCAGTTCCTGCTGGTCTGGGCAGATGCCCGGCGCGCCGGCCTCGCTCCCACCCTCGTGCGCCCGACATTGAGCGACGACGGCATGCGCCGGTTCTTCCGGATGCTGGGGCCGGCGGTGATCGGCTCGGCCGGGGTGCAGATCGCGATGTTCGCCGACACCATCATCGCCTCGTTCCTGCCGACCGGCGCGGTCTCGGCGCTGTACTACGCCGACCGGCTCTACCAGCTGCCCTTCGGGGTCATCGGCATCGCCGCCGGCACGGTGCTCCTGCCGGAGATGAGCCGGCGGGTCGCGGCGGGCGACGCCGACGGGGCGCATGCGGCGCAGAACCGCGCCACCGGCTTCTCGCTCGCCCTCTCGGCGCCGTTCGCGGTGGCGTTCCTGCTGGTGCCGGACCTGATCATGACCGCCCTGTTCCAGCGCGGCGCCTTCGATGCCGAGGCGGCGGCCCGCTCCGGCGCGGTGCTGGCGGCCTACGGCCTGGCGCTCCCGGCGGCGGTGCTGATCCGCTCGATCGTGGCGAGCTTCTACGCCCGCCACGACACCCGCACGCCGGTCGTCGCCTCGCTCACCGCAGTCGCGGTCAATGTCGGGCTGAAGGTGGTGCTCACCGGACCGCTCGGGGTGATGGGCCTGGCGCTCGCCACCGCGGCGGGCGTCTGGGTCAACGTGCTGATCCTGTTCTGCCTCGCCTATGGCCGCGGCTGGACCGCGCCGAGCCGCACGCTGATCGTCACCGCCGGCGGGGTGCTGGCCGCCTGCGTCGTGCTCGCCGCCTGCACCCTCGGCGGCCTGCCGCTGATCGACCGCCTGATGCCGTCCCTGCCGCGCTTCCGCGAACTGGCCGTGCTGACGACCCTGGGGCTGGCCGGGCTCGTCGCCTACGGGGCGACGCTGCTGGTGGCCCTGCGGCTGGGCGGGGTGCGGTTGCGGCGGGTGTGAGACGAATTCCGGAAGGCATCTCGCCGGATCCGGATCACCCGGCCTCCTCCCGTTCGCGGCGCCCCGATCGTCGTGACGCGAGACCCGGGACGGCTCCGACGCTTGGCGCTCGGGCTCCTCACGACGGCGCCGCACCGCCCAGGCGCTCGCGCTCCCGCAACGTCTCGATGAGATCAAGCACCCGCGCGACCTGCGCACCGAGATTCCACCAGGCCGGCCGCGAGGCCGCGGGATGCGCCGGCATCGCCGCCACCGCCTCGATCAGGAACGCCGCCTCCGGCAGGGCCGGCCGGTCGGCGCGGCGGATCGAGGAACTGGCGAGCGCGCGGGCGAGGAGCTGTGCCTTGCGGGCGCCCGGCACCCGGGCGCGGCGGGTGACCGGGTCGAGCCCGGCGCGGGCGAGGTCGCGGCCGATCTCGGCGTAAATCAGCCCGGCGGCGCGCACCGCCGGGCGGCAGGCGGGGGGCAGCATCGCGATGCCGGATTCGGCCCGGGCGTAGAGGAGGTCGGCCGCCGCGAGCAGGCGGGCCACCACGGCGGCGAGGGCGGGGCTCGGTTCGGGCCGGGCCAGGAACGCGTCGGGGTCGATCCCGGCCTCGCGCAGCCAGTCTTCCGGCAGGTAGAGGCGCCCGTTGCGGGCATCCTCGCCGACGTCGCGGGCGACGTTGGTGAGCTGCATGGCGATGCCGAGGTCGCAGGCCCGGGCCAGGGCTTCCGGCGAGCGCTCGCCCATCACCAGGGTCATCATGGCGCCGACCGAGCCGGCGACCCGGGCCGCGTAGGCGACGAGGGAGGAGAGGTCCGGGTGGCGCCGCCCGGCGGCGTCCCAGGCCAGCCCCTCGAGGAGGGCGGCGGGCAACGCCTCGGGGATGGCGTGGCGGGTCACGATCTCGGCGAGCGCCCGGTCGGCGGGCGCATCGGAAGGCCGGCCGGCATAGGCCGCCGCCAGCCGGGCCCGCAGCCGCGGCACGGCGTCTCCCCGGGCGCCCGCCCCGTCCACCGCGTCGTCGGAGAGGCGGCAGAAGGCGTAGAGCCCGTAGGCGTCGCGGCGCACCGCCTCGGGCAGCAGCCACGACGCGGCATAGAAGCTGCGCGAGCCGGCCCGGATCGCGTCCCGGCAGGCGCTGTGGTCGGCGGCGCGGGCCAGGGCGGCGGCGAAGGGCGTCTGACGACGCGGATCAGGCGAAGACGGCAGCATCCGGCACCACGCGATCGAGGATCTTCGAGGAGGAGAGCACCCCCGGCAGCCCGGCCCCCGGATGGGTGCCGGCGCCGACGAGGTAGAGGTGGCGCACCGAACCGCAGCGGTTGTGCGGGCGGAAATACGCGCTCTGCGTCAGGATCGGCTCCAGGCCGAAGCCCGAGCCGCGCCAGGACAGGAAGTCGTCGGAAAAATCCTGCGGCGTCGTCACCCGGGAGGTGACGAGGGCGTCCGACAGGCCCGGCAGCACGGTGGCTTCGAGGCGCGCGGCGATGCGCTGCCGGAACGGTTCGGCGAGCGCCGCCCAATCCTGCCCGCCGGCGAGGTTCGGCACCGGAGCCAGCGCGTAGAACGCATCGTGGCCCGGCGGGGCCACGCTCGGATCGGTCGCGGTCGGGCGGTGCAGGTAGAGGCTCATGTCCTCGGCCAGCACCTTGCGGGAAAAGATGTCGTCGAGGAGCCCGCGATAGCGGGGCCCGAGCAGGATCGTGTGGTGGGCGAGATCCGGATAGCGGCGTCGCGTGCCGAAATACCAGACGAACAGCCCCATCGAGGAATGCGCCCGGGAGAGACGCCGCTCGCGCCAGCCCCGCGCCTGCTTCGGCAGCAGGTGGAGCGCCGTCACGGCCGAATCGGCGTTCGACACCACCACGTCGGCGGGGAACTCGGTGCCGTCGGTGAGCGCCACGCCCCGGGCGGTGCCGTCCCGCACGAGGATGCGCTCGACCTCGGCGCCGCACCGCACCTCGCCGCCCTGGCCCTCGATCAGGCGCACCATCCCGCGCACCAGCGCCCCCGTGCCGCCGAGCGCCGAATGCACGCCCCAGCGCCGTTCGAGCGAGGCGATCAGGCCGTAGAGCGCGCTCGCCCGGAACGGCGAGCCGCCGATGAGGAGCGGGTGGAAGCTGAACGCCGTGCGCAGGCGCTCGTCGCGGAACACCGACGAGACCAGGCTGTAGACGCTGCGATGGCCGCCGATCCGCAGGAGGTCGGGGGCGACGCGCAGCATGTCGGCGACGCGGCCGAACGGCACCGCGCCGAGCTGCTCGAACCCGACCCGGCACAACTCGTCGGAGAGCGCCATGAAGCGGTCATACGCACCACCCTCGCCGGGGGACAGGCGCTCGACCTCCCGGCGCATCGTCTCGGCCTCGCCGCACATCGCGAAGGTGGCGCCGTCGTCGAAGCGGATGCGGTAGAACGGCCGCATCGGCACGAGCGTCACGTCGTCGGCGAGACGACGCCCGCACAAGCCCCACAATTCCTCGAACAGGAACGGCGCGGTGACGATGGTCGGCCCGGCATCGAAGGCGAAACCGTCCTGCCGGTGGACCCGCGCCCGCCCGCCCGGCTGGTCGAGCCGTTCGAGCACGGCGACCCGGTAGCCCCGCGCGCCGAGCCGGATGGCCGCCGCGAGCCCGCCGAAGCCGCTGCCGATCACCACCGCATGGGGGCGGCGCCGGGCGGACGTGACCCGCGGCGGCGCATCGTCGAGTGTCAACATAGGTTGACACTATCGTCGCGGTCGGGCCGGGTGGCAAGGGGAAAAGGCGACCTCCCCGGCAGACCGCAGATCGAGGGACGAGCGGCTGACAGCGTGCTAGCGTCAACCTGGATTGACATCCCTGTCAGGGCCGTCTCGCTGAAGCAAAAGGCGCGGGTTTTCGCCTCTCCCCGCGGGCGCAGGGCTGTCCGGGGAAAGACGAGGCGCGGGAAATCCCCCTCTCCCCGCGGGCGCAGGGCTGTCCGGGGAAGTTAGGAGGCATGGGCCGTCCTCCTTCTGCGCCTGGTTGCGGTCGGTCTTGGCGATAGCAGGGCCCGGACCTCGGCCCAGGTCTGCGGCTCGAACAAGCCCTGTCGCAGCAGGTCGACGAAGCGCAGGATCGGCACGCGCGGGCAGTGGCGGCGCAGCGCCAGGCGCAGCAGCGCGAAGGTGATCATCGCCGCCACCAACTGCAGGCGCACGGCTTCCTCGCTGTGGCCCAGGAAGCGGCGGATCGCCAGGTGCTGCTTGAGCCAGCGGAACAACAGCTCGATCTGCCAGCGCGTCTTGTAGAGGGCGGCGATCTGGGTGGCGGGACGGGTCAGGTCGTTGGTCACCAGCGTCAGGCGTGCTCCGCCCTCGTGGCGGCGCAACTGGATCCGGCGCAGGCCCATGCCCAGGCGCGAGTCGCCCTTGCTGGCCAGGGCGACCTCGTGATCGGCCAGCAGCGTGAAGCCGTCGCCCTCCCGCTCGGGCTCGGGCGGCAGGGGACGGCCGGTGCGCACGCGCAGGCGCATGTTGGTCTTGGGTCGGGTGACGAACGTCGCCTGGGCCTCGGCGATGGCGCTCCACCAGCCGTAGTGGCAATAGCCCTTGTCGAAGACGTATGTGGCGCCGCGCTCCAGCGGGATCCGGCGGCCGATCTCGGCATCGTTGCGGGTGGCGGGGGTGAGGTCGAGCAGGCGGGGCTGGTGGGTTTCGGGTGTGTAGGCCAGGTGCAGCTTCATCCCGCGGATGCGGCCGTTCGAGCGGGCCCAGCCGTGCAGGGCGCCGAGCGGGATCGGGGTGGCATCGATCAGGCGCAGCAAGGTGCGTCCGTCGCGGCGCAGGCGACGGTCGAGTTGGCCGACCAGGCGGGCGAAGGTCTCGGTGAACACCGCCAGGGGGCGGCGCTGGTTGGCATCCGAGAGGGTCGAGCGATGCAGCCGCCCGGTGCCGAGCTGGGGATGGGCCGCGGCGTGAGCGTTCCAGGCGACCTCCAGGGCGCGCAAGCTGGCGGCGGGGCTGAGCTGGGCGAAGATCAGGGCCAGCAGGTGATCCCAGGAGGAGAAGCACTTGTCGTAGGCGTCGGCGCCGTGGCGCGCGACGCTTTGGGCGATCTGCTGGCGATCGAGGCCTTCCAGCAGCTGGGCGAAGCGGGTATCGCTGGGGTGCATGTCCTGCCCGGATGTTCGTGTCTCGACAACCGGACAACTCCCGGATCACCTCCGGCGTGGCAGGGCATGCACCCAGACCCAAATTTTCCCCGGACAGCCCTGCCGCGGGCGGGGAGAGGACTTCATCGACCTTGTCGTCGATGAAGTGAGCGGAGGCGAAAGCCGGAGCGAGGGTGAGGGGGTGTTTCCGGATGAGGCTCCTTCGGAAACACCCCCTCACCCTCGCCCTTCGGGCTTCCTGAGCCCCTTCGGAGCTCAGGCCTCTCCCCGCCCGCGGGGAGAGGGGAAAACTCGCGCCTCAGTCTTTCCCCGGACAGACCTGCCGTGGGCGGGGAGAGGAGAAACCCGCGCTCTTCTCCTGCCGGACGCGCCGTGGGACCGGCCGTGCTTCCGACAGGACCCGATCGGTCGCCTACACGTCGCAGCTCAACCCCAACGCCGCCAGCCCCTCGTCGAGCAGGTCGCCGACATTCGGGATGCCGAGGAGGTAATCGGCAGGGCGGGTGCCCGCGGCCTCGCGCTCGCGGGCGAGGCGGACGGCATCGGGAAATTCCTCCGGCTCCATGTCGCCGCGACCGATGAACAGGATCGCCACCAGCTCGGCCCGCTCGTCGTCGTTGAGGCCGGCGATCACCTCGCGCAGCTCCTCTTCGGTGGCGTCGTCGGTGCCGTCGACCAGCACGTCGCGGGCGCCGTCGTCGATCGGGTTCGAGCCGGAATCGGGGTCGCTCAGACCCTCCTTCACGTCGAGGGCCCGGACCCGCAGGATGAACTCACAGACTTTCTCAACGGCGATGTCCATCGGCCGAACCTCCTCGCAGCACGCGCGACACTGGATGTCAGCCTCAACCCGCGAAGCGCGGCCGGGTTCGCCGTGATCGGTTCACCTCTGGACGCCGGGGCCGTTCGACATCAAGTGAGCGGCGGCGCGCCATTCCTCGAGGTTCCCGATGCTGATCAACGCCGCCTTCGCGGCCCTGCGGCAGGTGTTCTCCCCGCCGCTCCGGGCGATCCTGTGGAAGTCGCTCGGCCTCACGGTCGGGCTCCTGGTCCTGGTGTGGTTTGGCCTCACCAAGGGCATCGCGGCGATCCTCGCCGCCCACCCGATCTCGACCGACTACGCGATGGTCAACGCCGTGGCGTCGTTCCTCGCCGGAGCCGGGATCTTCGTCGGGCTCGCCTACATCCTGCCGCCGGTCTCGATCCTGGTGGCGGGCTACTTCCTCGACGACGCCGCCGAGATCGTCGAGCGCACCGACTTCCCGGACGAGGTGCCGGGCCGGGCGATGCCGCTGTCCCAGGCGATGCTCTACACATTGCGGTTCGCCGGCCTCGCGCTCGCCGTCAACCTCGCGGCCTTGCTTCTGCTGCTGGTGCCGGGGGTCAACGTGGCGGCGTTCTTCCTCGCCAACACCTACCTGCTCGGCCGGGAATATTTCGAACTCGCCGCCGCCCGGTTCCGGCCGCTGCCCGAGGCCGGCGCCATGCGGCGCCACCATTCCGCGACCGTGATGCTGGCCGGCGCCCTGCTCGCCGGGCTGATGGTGATCCCGGTCGTCAACCTGATCACGCCGCTCTTCGGCATCGCCCTGATGGTCCATGTCCACAAGGGCCTGAGCCGCGACCGGCTGCTGAAGGCCCCGGTCACCCGTCCGCCGCTGGCGATGGACCGCGACCGGATCGACGTGAGGCAGCGCTGAGCGAAGGCCGAATCCGATCGGGACACCCTCACCCGAGCACCACGTGTCCCATGATCCGCCCGGGCAGCAGGGTGAACAGCCCGGTGATCACCAGCGCGCCGAGATAGAGCCCGATCATGGTCCAGCGGTGGGCCGCGATGTCGCCCCGCCGCGCGGCGAGCACCGCACGGACGAGAAGGGCGAGCGAAAGCACCGACAGGAGGTGGATCCAGCTGAATGGCCCGACCTGACGCAGGCTCGAGATGCCGAAGGAGCTGAGCGCCACCACAGCCATCAGGCCGACCCACATCATGCCCATCCACCGGTGCCGCCCTCCGCCGCACGGCAGGACGAACTGCACCGCCCCGAGCAGCAGGGCTGCGATCGCCGCCGCGGCATGGGCCTGGATCATCGGCGAGGCCTGGAGGAGCGGCTGGAGCGTCACGGCGAACCCCGATCCAAGGCATGCGGCGGCACCCGCGACTTGCGGCTCTGTCCGACACGCTTATGTTGACAGGCGCAACATACGGGACATGTGGACGTTGTCAACATCCGAGGACGGCAGCGCCTATCATCACGGCGACTTGCGCCGCAGCCTGATCGCGGCGGCGCGCGAGTTGCTGCGATCCGGCGGCGTCGAGGCTGTCACCTTGCGCGAGGCGGCGCGGCTGGCGGGCGTGTCGCACAACGCTCCGTACCGCCACTTCGCCAGCCGCGAGGCGCTGCTGGCGGCGCTGGCGGCGGAGGGGTTCCGGGAGTTGCGCCGGGCGCTCGACGCGGCGGGAAGCCGGGCCGAGCCGGCAGGCCGGCTCACCGCCCTAGGCCGGGCCTATCTGCACTTCGCCAATGCGGATCGGGCGACCTTCCGGCTGATGTTCGGCGGCGTGGTCGATGGCGCCGCGCATCCCGATCTCGCGGAGGCCTCGGGCTCCGCGTTCGGGGCGTTGCGAAACGTGGTGGCCGCGCGCGAGCCCTCAGCCCCCGCCGAGCGCGAGGCCCTGCGGGCCTGGGCGCTGGTGCATGGCCTCGCCCATCTCGTCGCCGACCGGAAGATCGATGCGGCACAGGCGGAGGCCTGCCTTACATGAGAGCAATTCCGCTGTTGATCGTTCGCCCTCGAATGAGGCAGCCCAAAATCTAGGCATTTTCCCTGCCCAGGAACCGGGCTCACGATCGCGAAACAGTTGGCAGGGCTCTTGCAGTCCCTTCCCCGTCAGTCACCGACGGGGAAATTTCACGATGCCGCTGCTCACCCGCCCGCTCCTGCGCCGGTCCGCGCTCGGGCGAACCCTGTCCGGGCTCGCCCTCGCCCTCGCGCTGGTGGGGCCCGCGAGCGCGCAGGGCGTGCTGCGCATCGGCATGACCGCCTCGGACATCCCGCTCACCACCGGCCAGGCCGACAATGGCGGCGAGGGCATGCGGTTTGCCGGCTATACGATCTACGACGCCCTCATCAACTGGGACCTCAGCCGGTCCGACAAGGCCTCCGACCTGACGCCCGGGTTGGCCACCTCCTGGACGATCGATCCGGCCGACAAGACCCGCTGGACCTTCAAGCTCCGCCCCGGCGTGACCTTCCATGACGGTTCGGCCTTCGACGCCAATGCGGTGGTGTGGAACCTCGACAAGCTTCTGAAGCAGGACAGCCCGCAATTCGATCCGCGCCAATCGGCGCAGGGCCGCACCCGCATCCCGGCGGTCGCGTCGTACAAGGCGGTCGATCCGATGACGGTGGAGATCGTCACCAAGAACCCGGACGCCACCTTCCCCTATCAGATCGCCTGGATCCTGATGTCGTCTCCCGCCAACTGGGAGAAGCAGGGCAAGAGCTGGGACGCCGTCGCCAAGTCGCCCTCGGGCACCGGTCCCTGGAAGGTGACCGGCTTCGTCCCGCGCGAGCGCCTGGAACTGGCCCCGAACAAGGAATACTGGGACAAGGGCCGGGTTCCGAAGCTCGACCGCATGGTCCTGGTGCCGCTCCCCGAGGCCAATGCCCGGGTGGCCGCGCTCCGCTCGGGCCAGGTCGACTGGATCGAGGCGCCGGCGCCGGACGCGGTGGCCTCGCTCAAGGCGGCGGGCTTTGCGCTGGTCACCAACCTCTACCCGCATAACTGGACCTGGCACCTGTCGCGGGCCGAGGGCTCGCCGTGGAACGACATCCGGGTGCGCAAGGCCGCGAACCTCGCCGTCGACCGCGAGGGCCTGAAGGAGTTCCTGGGCGGCCTCGCCACCCCGGCGGAGGGCTTCCTGACCCCCGGCCATCCGTGGTTCGGCAAGCCCACCTTCAAGCTCTCGTATGATCCGGAGGCGGCCAAGAAGCTCCTGAAGGAAGCGGGCTTCAGCCCGAGCAAGCCGCTCGTCACCAAGATCCTGATCTCGGCCTCGGGCTCGGGCCAGATGCAGCCGCTGCCGATGAACGAGTTCATCCAGCAGAACCTCGCGGAAGTCGGCATCAAGGTCGATTACGAGGTCGTGGAATGGAACACGCTGATCAACATCTGGCGGGCCGGCTCCAAGTCCGATAGCGCGCGGGGCGGCACCGCGATGAACTACTCCTACCTGATCCAGGACCCGTTCACCGCCTTCATCCGCCACGCCCAGTGCAACCTGGCGCCGCCGAACGGCACCAACTGGGGCTATTACTGCGATCCGGCGATGGACAAGCTGTTCGATCAGGTCCGCACGACCTTCGATCCGAAGGAGCAAGTCGGGGTGTTGCAGAAGATCCACGAGAAGTTCGTGGATGACGCGCTGTTCCTGATGGTCACCCACGACGTCAATCCGCGGGCGATGAGCAAGAAGGTCCAGGGCTTCGTCCAGGCGCAGAGCTGGTTCCAGGATTTCTCGCCGATCACCATGGCGAAATAGACAAAAAACCATTCGGAGTGGTTTGAAAAAACATAGAGCCAGTCGATTTTCGCTCCCCCACCCGCGACCTCATCCTGAGGTGTCAGTCCATCAACGATGGGCTGACCTCGAAGGAGGGCTCCAGGGATCGCGAGGCTTCTGGAGCCCTCCTTCGAGGCCTCCGCTTCGCTCCGGCACCTCAGGATGAGGTTCAGGGTGGGACAGACCGCATGACGACAGTCTGACACATCACGACCCCGCCCGGCCCCCGGCAGGCCATGACCCCGACAACCGGCGCCGCCCCATGATCCTCTTCATCCTCAAGCGCATCGGCTACGCCGCCCCGGTCGCCCTGGGCGTCAGCCTGGTGTGCTTCCTCCTCGTCCACCTCGCCCCCGGCGATCCCCTGAGCGCGATCCTGCCGGTGGACGCCACCGCCGAGATGCAGGCGCAGATGCGGTCGGCCTACGGCTTCGACAAGCCGCTGCCGGTGCAGTACGGCCTGTGGCTCTGGAAGATCCTGCACGGCGATCTCGGCACCTCGATCGCCACCGGCCGGCCGGTCCTGGCGGAGGTCGGCCGCGCCGTCGGCAACAGCCTGATCCTGGCCTCCGTCGCGACGCTGATCGGCTTCACCTTCGGCACCTTCTTCGGCTTCGTCGCCGGCTATGCCCGGGATTCCTGGCTCGACCGGGTCGCCTCGTCGATCGCGGTGTTCGGGGTCAGCGTGCCGCATTACTGGCTCGGCATCGTGCTGGTGATCGTGTTCTCGGCCACCCTCGGCTGGCTGCCGCCGACCGGCGCGGGGCCGCAGGGCTCGGGCAACTGGGTCCCGGACATCGAGCACCTGCGCTACATCCTGCTGCCCGCCATCACCATGTCGGTGATCCCCATGGGGGTGATCTCGCGCACGGTCCGGGCGCTCGTCGGCGACATCCTGCACCAGGACTTCGTGCAGGCCTTGCGCGCCAAGGGCCTGTCGGAATTGGGCGTCTTCCGCCACGTGGTCAAGAACGCGGCGCCGACCGCCATCGCCATCATGGGCTTGCAGCTCGGCTACCTGCTCGGCGGCTCGATCCTGATCGAGACGGTGTTCGCCTGGCCGGGCACCGGCTTCCTCCTCAACGCCGCGATCTTCCAGCGCGACCTGCCGCTCCTGCAAGGCACGATCCTGGTGCTGGCGATGTTCTTCGTCACCCTCAACCTCCTGGTCGACGTGGTGCAGACCGCCCTCGACCCCCGCATCGAGAGGGCCTGATCCGATGTCGATCCAGACCTCGCTGACCGGCGATCCCGTCGCCTCCGTCCCGACGCCCGAGATTCCGGCCGTGGCGTCCCGCGGCTACTGGGGCAGCGTGCTGCGGCGGCTCGCCCGCGATCCGGTGGCGATGGCCGCCGGCCTCGTGATCCTCGCCATCGTGCTCGCGGCGATCTTCGCGCCGCTGATCGCCCCGATGGACCCGTTCAAGGGTTCGATGGTCCGGCGCCTGCGCCACGTCGGCGACGCGACCTACTGGCTCGGCTCGGACGAGCTCGGCCGCGACATGCTCACGAGGCTCCTCTATGCCGGCCGCCTGTCGCTGTTCATGGGCGTGCTGCCGGTCGTCATCGCGTTCTTCGTCGGCTCGGGGCTCGGCATCCTGGCGGGTTATGCCGGCGGCTGGGTCAACACGCTGATCATGCGCGTGGTCGACGTGTTCTTCGCCTTTCCCTCGGTGCTGCTCGCCATCGCGCTGTCGGGCGCGCTCGGGGCCGGCATCCTGAACTCGATCGTGTCGCTGACGGTGGTGTTCGTGCCCCAGATCACCCGGGTTGCGGAAAGCGTCACGGTGCAGATCCGCAACCGCGACTACGTCGAGGCGGCCCGGGTATCTGGTGCGAACCCGTTCACGGTGGTGCGGGTGCAGGTGCTCGGCAACGTGCTGGGTCCGGTCTTCGTCTACGCCACCAGCCTGATCTCGGTCTCGATGATCCTGGCGTCGGGCCTCTCCTTCCTCGGCCTCGGCGTGAAGCCGCCGGAGCCGGAATGGGGTCTGATGCTCAACACCCTGCGCACCGCGATCTACGTCAACCCGGTCGTGGCCGCGCTCCCCGGCGTGATGATCTTCATCACGTCGATCTCGTTCAATTTGCTGTCGGACGGCCTGCGCTCGGCCATGGAGGTGCGCCAGTGACCGATCTCGATCCCCGCGACCGCGGCGGCCCCGCCCAGCCGCTGCTGACCGTCGACGGCCTGGTGAAGCACTTTCCCGGCAAGGGCGGCCTGTTCGGCAAGGGCCCGGCGGTGCGGGCCGTCGACGGCGTCGACTTCTCGGTGATGAAGGGCGAGACCCTCGGCGTCGTCGGCGAATCCGGCTGCGGCAAGTCGACGACGGCGCGGCTCCTCATGCAGATCGCCCGGCAGGACAAGGGCGAGATCGTCTTCGACGGCGAATTGCTCGGCTCCCGTGCCCTCGACCTGAAGGCCTATCGCCGCCAGGTGCAGATGGTGTTCCAGGATTCCTACGCCTCGCTCAACCCGCGCCTCACGGTCGAGGAATCGGTCGCCTTCGGGCCGCGGGCGCATGGCCTCTCGGCGGCCGCGGCGCTCGCCCGCGCCCACGACCTCTTGCGCCGGGTCGGCCTCGAGCCGCGGCGCTTCGGCGGGCGCTATCCCCACGAGGTCTCGGGCGGCCAGCGCCAGCGGGTCAACATCGCCCGGGCGCTCGCCCTCGAACCGCGCCTCCTGATCCTCGACGAGGCGGTGTCGGCCCTCGACAAATCGGTGGAGGCGCAGGTGCTGAACCTGCTCACCGACCTCAAGCAGGAATTCGGCCTGACCTACATCTTCATCTCGCACGATCTCAACGTCGTGCGCTTCATGTCCGACCGGGTGATGGTGATGTATCTCGGCCGGATCGCCGAGATCGGCCCGGCCGACGCGATCCTCGGCACCCCGCGCCACCCCTACACCGCGGCCTTGCTCGCCTCCCAGCCCTCCACCGACCCGAATGCCCGGCTGGAGGAGGCGCCGCTCACCGGCGATCCGCCGAACCCGATCAACCCGCCCCCGGGCTGCCGCTTCCACACCCGCTGCCAGTTCGCGGCGGATGTGTGCCGCACCCGCGAGCCCGGCCTCGATCCGGTCGCCCCGGCCCATTTCGCCGCCTGCCACATGGCGGCGGCGGGGTCCGGCCACCCCAAGGCGCCCGAAGTCCCGCTGGCGGCGTGAGGCAGTCATGAACGCACCCCTGCGCACGAGCGACACCACCACCTCCAACGCCCTGATCGAGGTCCGCGACCTCACGGTCGATTTCCTCGGCGGCCGCAAACCCGTCCGCGCGGTCGGCGGGGTCGATTTCTCGATCCGGGCCGGCGAGGCCCTGGCCCTGCTCGGCGAATCCGGTTCCGGCAAGTCCGTGACCCTGCGGGCCCTGATGCGGCTCCTGCCGGAATCCCGCACCCGCATCGGCGGGCACCTGCGGGTCGACGGCCATGACGTGCTCGCGCTGAAGCCGAAGGCGCTCTCGGCCTATCGCGGCGGCACCGTCGCGATGATCTTCCAGGATCCGGGCCTCGCCCTGGATCCGGTCTACCGCATCGGCGACCAGATCGCGGAGGCCGTGATGCGCCACGAGGGCGTCTCCCGTGCCGCCGGGCGGGCTCGCGCGCTCGAACTGTTCGAGCGCGTCCACATCCCGTCGCCGGCCAGGCGGCTCGACGCCTATCCGCACGAATTGTCCGGCGGCATGCGCCAGCGGGCGATGATCGCGCTGGCACTCGCCTGCCGGCCGAAGGTGCTGCTGGCCGACGAGCCGACCACGGCGCTCGATGCCACGGTGCAGATCCAGATCCTGCTGCTCCTGCGCGAATTGCAGCGCGACCTGGGGCTCGCGGTGATCTTCGTCACCCACGATGTCGGCGTGGCGGTGCAGGTCGCCGACCGGGTGGCGGTGATGTATGGCGGCCACCTCGTCGAGGTCGGCGCGAGCGGCGAGGTCATCGGCACCCCGGCCCATCCCTACACGCGGGGCCTGCTCGCCTCGCGCATCACGCCGGATTCGCCCCGGGGCGTGCGGCTGCCGACCATCCCGGGTTCCCCCCCCGACCTCGCCGACCCGCCCCCGGCTGCCCGTTCGAGCCCCGCTGCGGCCTCGTGGTGCCGGCCTGCCGGGAGGGTCTGCCGGCGCGGGTGGCGGTGACGCCGGGGCATGCGGCGCGGTGCGTGCGGGTGGGTGAGGTGGCGGCCTGAACATCGATTCACGCGGTCGCTCATATCGTTTCGATGAACTTCGCCCCGACGAAGAAGGCGGACCCTCCCGCTTTCGACGGAATACGGACTGACGGGGGAAAGAAGAAGGCTCCGGGTTACCCCTCTCCCCGCGGGCGGCAGGGTTGTCCGGGGAAAGAAAAAAGCGCGGGTTTCCCCTCTCCCCGCGGGCGGGGAGAGGCCTGAGCTCCGAAGGGGCTCAGGAAGCCCGAAGGGCGAGGGTGAGGGGGTGTTTCCGAAGGAGCCTCATCCGGAAACACCCCCTCACCCTCGCTGCGGCTTTCGCCTCCGCTCCTTTCGTCCCCGACAAGGGGGACGAAAGCCTCTCCCCGCCCGCGGGGAGAGGGATTTCCTGCGCCTCGTCTTTCCCCGGACAGCCCTGCGCGGGCGGGGAGAGGGGTAACCCGCGAAGTGGCCACCTACGGCCGCGGCCTCAGAGCCTGTTTGAGCAGGACTTCTACCCAAGACTTGAGGCGAGCGGGATCATCCTACCCTCTAACCTCATCCTGAGGTGCGAACGAAGTGAGCCTCGAAGGAGGGCTCCAGGGATCGCCGAGGCTTCTGGAGCCCTCCTTCGAGGTCAGTCGATCTGCGATCGCGTGCGATCTCTGATCGCCAACACCTCAGGATGAGGTGGAAGGGTAGGATATCTCCTGATTCTTCTCAGTTTTTGTCAAATCACTCTGCTCAAACAGGCTCTCAGGAACCGCAATGCCGCCTGCCCGCGCCCCGCGAACCCGACGATTGGCCGCGCAAGCCATCCCCCCGCCCCGCTTGACGTATCCCCTCCGCTACCCCCTCCTGTCCCGATAACAATCGTACCGGGAGGATGTCTTGAATTCCATGAAACGGCTGCTGTTGTCCGCCGGCTGCCTGGTGCTGTCGGCGGCCTCCGCCTCGGCTCAGACCACGATCAAGATCGGCGTCCTGAACGACATGTCGGGGGTCTATTCGGATATCGGCGGCAAGGGATCGGTCACCGCGGCGCAGCTGGCGGTGGAAGACTTCGCGGCGATCGACAAATCCATCCGCGTCGAGATCGTCTCCGCCGACCACCAGAACAAGCCGGATGTCGGCGCCGGCATCGCCCGGCAATGGTACGACCGGGACGGGGTCGACGCCATCTTCGATGTCCCGACCTCGTCGGTGGCGCTCGCCGTCAGCCAGGTCACCCGCGAGAAGAACAAGATCTTCGTCGATTCGGGCGCCGGCAGCACCGACCTGACCGGGGCGCAATGCTCGCCCAATACCGTCCACTGGACCTACGACACCTACGCGCTGGCGAACGGCACCGGCGGCGCCATGGTCAAGCGCGGGGGCGATTCCTGGTTCTTCCTCACCGCCGATTACGCCTTCGGGCAATCGCTCCAGAGCGAGACCGCGTCCGTTGTAACCCGCAGCGGCGGCAAGGTGCTGGGCTCGGCCAAGGTGCCGTTCCCGGCGAGCGACTTCTCGTCCTTCCTGCTCCAGGCGCAAAGCTCCGGCGCCAAGGTGATCGGGCTCGCCAATGCCGGCGGCGACACGATCAACGCCGTCAAGCAGGCGCATGAATTCGGCATCACGGAAGGCGGGCAGAAGCTCGCGGCCCTGCTGTTCTACGCCCAGGACGCCAAGGCCCTCGGCCTCGAGACCGCCAAGGGGCTGGTTCTGACGGAGGCCTTCTACTGGGACCTCAACGACGGCACCCGGGCCTTCTCGGAGCGCTTCGCCAAGCGGGCGAACGGGAACATGCCGAGCATGAACCAGGCCGGCGTCTATGGCGGGCTGATGCACTACCTGAAGGCGGTCTCGGCGACGAAGTCGAAGGACCCGAAGGCCGTGATGGAGTGGATGAAGGCCAACCCGACCGACGATCCGCTGTTCGGCAAGGGCATGATCCGGGCCGACGGCCGCACGATCCACGACATGTACCTGTTCGAGGTCAAGAAGCCGTCCGAATCCAAGGGCCCGTGGGACGTCTACAACAAGCTCGCCACCATTCCCGGCGACCAGGCGTTCAAGCCGATGAACCAGGGCGGCTGCCCCCTTGTGCCGAAGACCTGAGCGGCGAGGGCCGGGCGGCATGACGCGGCGCCGCGTCATGCCGCGTTGCGCCCCTCCCGGCCGGGGGGTAACTCCGGACCCGGATTCGAAGGACGGGAGACCAGGACGCGGTGAGCAAGGCGCCGGTGACGAAACGCGGACCGGCCAAGGGAGCAGCCAAGGCCGCCGCCGCCCCCTTCGCCGAGATCGTGATGGTGTGCGGCAAGTGCGCCAAGCGGCAGGGGCTCGGCGCCAAGGCGGTCCGGGGCGGGTTGAAGCGCGCCCTCAAGGCGGACCGGCGCGGCCGCAAGGTGCGGGTGGTCGAGACCGGCTGCCTGGGCCTGTGCCCGAAGCGCAGCCTGACGCTCGCCACCGCCGGCTCCCTCGGCGCCGGCCGGCTCCTGGTCCTCGATCCGGCGCTGGCCCCCGAGGCGATGCTGGACGCCCTGCTGCCCGCGCGGGAGACGATGCCGTGACGGCGACGCAGACCGCCGCGCGGATCGGAACGCGCCCGAGCCTGGGGCGCCGCCTGCTGCGGCGCGTGCCGCTCCTCGGCGCGGCGATCGGCGTGGTCCTGGCCCTCTGGCTCGTCGCCGCCAACGACGTCGGGGCGGTCGCGGACGCCTTCGGGCGCGTCGGCCTCCTCGGCATCTTTGCGGTGGTGCTGGTGCGGGTCGCGATCATCGGGCTGTGCGGCGTCGCCTGGGCCCGGGTCCTCACCGGCCTCGTCGGCGTCGCCGCCGGCCCGTTCGTGCTGCTGCGCTTCGTGCGCGAGGGCGTCAACGTGCTCCTGCCCGTCGCCTCGGTGGGCGGCGAGGTCCTGGGCGCGCGCCTCCTCACCTTCTGGGGCGTCACCGGCGCGGCGAGCGCCGCCGGCATCCTGGTCGACATGTTCTTCCAGGTCGTCACCCAGGCGCTGTTCGCGCTGACCGGCGTCGTGCTGCTGTCGCGGCTCGAGGGCGAGCAGGCCGCGACCCTGGCGGCGTGGTGCGCCAAAGGGCTGGCCCTGAGCGGCGTGGTGCTCGCGGCCTTCTTCGCGGTGCAGCGCTACGGCGGCGCCGCCTTCATCGAGCGCCAGGTGAGCGCGCTCGCCCGCCGCTTCGCCGCGGAAGGCGGGACCGCCCCGGCCGGCGGCGGCGTGCAGGCCTCCCTCGACGCGATCTGGGACCGCCGGCGCGGGTGGCCGCTCGCCCAGGGCCTCCTGCTCCACCTCGCCGCCTGGTTCCTCGGTGCCCTGGAGATCTGGATCGCCCTGCACTGCATCGGCATCCAGGGGGTGACCTTCGCCGAGGCGGTGGTGCTCGAATCCTTGAGTCAGGCGATCAAGTCCGCCGCCTTCCCGGTCCCGAGCGGGCTCGGGGTGCAGGAGGGCGGCTTCGTGCTCCTCGGCAGCCTGTTCGGCATCGATCCGCACACCGCGCTCGCCCTCTCGCTGGTCAAGCGGGTGCCGGACGTGGTGCTGGGCGTGCCCGGACTGATGGCCTGGCAGGCGATCGAGGCCCGGCGCGGGCTGATGGCGGCGAAGGCGGTGCCGCCGGCCGCCTGACGCGTCTCAACCCCGCGCCGCCCGGGCGAGCAGCTCCGGCGTGTCCGGGGCGTTCATCGCGCGGGCGGCGCTCTCGGCGGTGTGGCCGCCGGCGTCGCGGCGGGCCGGATCGGCCCCGCGGGCGAGCAGCGCCTCCACCATCTCGACGCGGTTGAACATCGCCGCCGTCATCAGGGCGGTGCGCCCGTCCGGCCCGGCGCCGTCGATCGCGGCTCCGCCGTCGAGGAGCGCCAGCACCGCCGGCATCGCGCCCTTGAACGCCGCCGCGGCGAGCGGGGTCTGGCCGCGGTCGTTGGCGATCTCCGGATCGGCCTTGTGCGCCATCAGCACGGCCACCGTCTCGACATGGCCGTGATAGGCCGCCAGCATCAGCAGCGTGTCGCCCTTGTCGTTGCGCAGGTTGGGCGGCAGGCCCATGCGCAGCAGTTCGGCCAGTTCCGCGTGGTGGCCGAGGCGGGCATACTGGAAGACCCGGCCCGCGAAGGCGATCGTGTCCTCGTCCAGCATCGGCTGCGCCTTTGCGCCCGGCTCCTCGTTCTGCATCGCGCTCGCATCCCTGATTCGTCGCTGCCGGATATCGGGCAGAGGGGCGGACTGCCAAGAGGACGGTTCGCCGATGCACCGAACGCCGTCCGTGCGACGGAGGGGTTAGGACGACGTTCACTACGCGACGCAGAAAGTCCGGGAGTGTCGAGATTCCGGGATGGATGTTCACGCTCACCCGGGCATCTGAAGGCACAACAAGCTTGAGCGCGAGACATCCGTGGTGACTGCCCTGTACGAGTGCATTGCCGGAAATCACGATCTCAAGCTGGTTTTTCTCGCAGCGGTTGTGTGCAACCTTGCGGCAGCAACCAGCTTGACGCTTCTCGACCATGCCCGCCTCAGTGCCCGCCGGGAGCGCCGGCTCTGGCTCGCCACCGCGGCCCTGGCGGGCGGGACCGGCATCTGGGCGACGCATTTCATCGCCATGCTGGCCTTCTCGCCCGGTCTCGCCTCGGCCTACGACATCGGCCTCACCGGCCTGTCGCTGCTGATCGGGATCGGCATGGCGGCGGCCGGATTCTGGATCGCCCTGCGGCCCGGCCTGCCGGGGGCGGCCTGGCTCGGCGGGGCGCAGATCGGGCTGGGCGTCGGCGCGATGCACTTCACCGGCATGGCGGCCTTCGAGGTGGCGGGCCGCGTCGCCTGGGATCCCGCCCTGGTCCTGGCGGCCCTGGCCGCCGGCGCCGGGTTCGGGAGCCTGGCGCTCGCCGCCACCCTGCGGGACGGCTCGGTCCGGATGAAGCTCGCCGGGGCCGGCCTGATGGTGGCGGCCATCTGCGGCCTGCACTTCACCGCGATGACCGCCGCGGTGATCACGCCCGATCCGAGCGTCGCGGTGTCGGGCACGGCGGTGCCGGCGGAGGCCCTCGCCATCGCGATCGCGCTGGCGAGCAGCACCATCCTGGTCCTCGCCTTCGCGGGCCTGTGGCTGCATCTTCGCGACGAGCGCCGCTCCGCGCTGGAGAGCGACCGGATGCGCGGGCTCGCCAATGCCGCCGCCGAGGGGCTGGTGGTCTGCGACGGCGACCGGATCGTCACCGTCAACGACAGCTTCGCCGACCTCGTCGGCCGGAAGGCGGCGGCGCTGACCGGCGCATCCCTCGCCGGCCTCCTCGCCGAGACGGAGGCGACCGACTCCGCGGAAGCGCCCGAGGCGCAGCTGCGCTGCGACGACGGCAGCCTGGTGCCGGTCCAGGTGATCCGGCGGGTCATCGACTTCGCCGGCCGGCCGCATGCCGCCCTGGCGGTGCGCGACCTGCGGGCCCGCAAGCGCGCCGAGGCGCGCATCGCCTATCTCGCCCATCACGACGCCCTGACGGGGGTGCCGAACCGCACCAGCTTCAACGCCCGGCTGGCGCAGGAGATCGCGCTCGCCCAGGCCGCCGGCCGGCCGCTGGCGGTGCTCTGCGCCGACCTCGACCGCTTCAAGGAGGTCAACGACCTGTTCGGCCACGCCGCCGGCGACGCCCTCCTGCGCGCCGTCTGCGCGGCGATCACCGCCGTGCTGAGCCCCGGCCAGATGCTGGCGCGGCTCGGCGGCGACGAGTTCGCCGTGCTGGCCCCGAACCTCGACGCGGCCGGGGCCGAGGCGCTGGGCGAGGCGATCCTGGCCGCGCTCCGGCAGGCCGAGGCCGGGCCCGTGGGCACGACCGGCGGCGTCCTGGCGGCGGCGAGCCTCGGCATCGCGCTCTTTCCCCATGACGGCGAGGATGCGCAGACCCTGATGGTCCAGGCCGACACCGCCCTCTACCGCGCCAAGCAGGAGGGCCGGGGCCGCCTGAGCTTCTACGAGGCGCGGATGGGCGTGCAGGTCCGCGAGCGGCGCCAGATCGAGCACGACCTGCGCCTTGCCGTCGAGCGGGGCGAGATGCGGGTCGTCTACCAGCCCCAGAACCGCATCGATACCGGCGAGGCGGTGGGCTTCGAGGCGCTCCTGCGCTGGGACCATCCGCTGCGCGGCAGCGTGCCGCCGAACCATTTCATCCCGATCGCCGAGGAGACCGGCACCATCCTGGATCTCGGCGAGTGGGTTCTGCGCGAGACCTGCCGCGAGGCCGCCTCGTGGGACAAGCCCCTGCGCATCGCCGTGAACGTCTCGGCGGTCCAGCTCCACGCCGCGGGCTTCGCGGAACTCGTCCACGAGGTGCTGTTCACCACCGGCCTCAAGCCCGCCCGCCTCGAGCTCGAGATCACCGAGACGGCGCTGATCCGCGACCTGCCGCGGGCGCTCGCGACCCTGCGGCGGGTCAAGGCGATGGGGGTGCGGATCGCCATGGACGATTTCGGCACCGGCTACTCGTCGTTGTCGAACCTGCGCGCCTTTCCGTTCGACAAGATCAAGATCGATTCTTCCTTCACCCGCTCCGTCGACACGAGCGAGCAGGCGGCGACGATCGTGCGCACGGTGCTCGGCCTCGGCCGCGGCCTCGGCCTGCCGGTCCTGGCCGAGGGCGTCGAGACGACCGGCGAGCTCGCCTTCCTGGGGGAAGAGGCGTGCCAGGAGGCGCAAGGCTACCTGTTCGGCCGCCCCGGTCCAATCGACGGGTTCCGGCACCTGACCACCGGCAGGCCGCCCGCCGCCGAGACGGCGGCGTGAGGGGGGAGAACCGCGAAACCGGCGGCCCGGGCTGGCCGCCGCCGGCGCGAGGCGGCATAAGCCTCGCGTGAAGGGGCCGTCCGGCCCCGCCCCTCTCCCGAGGCGAGACCTCCATGACCGTCAAGGCCGTCCCCACGCAGCCCTTCCCCGACCAGAAGCCCGGTACGTCGGGGCTGCGCAAGAAGGTGCCGGTCTTCCGCCAACCCGGCTACGTCGAGAACTTCGTCCAGGCGATCGTCGATTGCCTGCCCGACCGGGCCGGCACGACGCTCGTGGTCGGCGGCGACGGGCGCTTCCTCAACCGCGAGGTGGTGCAGACGACCGTGAAGATCGCCGCCGCCAACGGCTTCTCGCGCATCCTGGTCGGCCGCGGCGGCCTGCTCTCGACCCCGGCGGCCTCCTGCGTGATCCGCAAATACGGCGCGATCGGCGGCGTGGTCCTGTCGGCGAGCCACAATCCCGGCGGGCCCGAGGGCGATTTCGGCATCAAGTTCAACGGCCGCAACGGCGGCCCGGCGCCCGAGCCGGTGACCGAGGCGATCTTTGCCCGCACCAAGGTCATCAGCGAGTACCGCATCGTCGAGGCCGCCGACATCGACCTCGACACGCTCGGCGACGTGCGCTTGGGCGAGGCCACCGTCACGGTGATCGATCCGGTGGCGGATTACGCCGCGCTGATGGAGACGCTGATCGATTTTCCCGCCATCGCGTCCCTGTTCCGCTCCGGCTTCCGGATGCGCTTCGATGCGATGAGCGCGGTGACCGGCCCCTACGCCGTCGAGATCCTGGAGCGGCGCCTGGGAGCGCCGGCCGGCACGGTGGTCAATGCCGAGCCGCTGCCCGATTTCGGCGGCCACCATCCCGACCCGAACCCGGTCCACGCCCACGACCTGATGGTGGAGATGACCGGCCCGGACGCGCCCGATTTCGGCGCGGCGTCGGACGGCGACGGCGACCGCAACATGATCGTCGCCCCCCACCTCTTCGTCACCCCGAGCGACAGCCTGGCGATCCTCGCCGCCCACGCGCATCTGGCGCCGGGCTACAAGGCGGGCCTTGCCGGCATCGCCCGCTCGATGCCGACGAGCCGCGCCGCCGACCGGGTCGCCGCTCACCTCGGCATCCCGGCCTTCGAGACCCCGACCGGCTGGAAGTTCTTCGGCAACCTGCTCGATGCCGGGCGGATCACGCTCTGCGGCGAGGAGAGCGCCGGCACCGGCTCGAACCACGTGCGCGAGAAGGATGGCTTGTGGGCGGTGCTGCTCTGGCTCAACCTGCTCGCCGCCACCAAGACACCCGCCGACCGGGTGGTGCGCGACCATTGGGCGACGTTCGGGCGCGACTACTACGCCCGCCACGATTACGAGGAGGTCGAGAGCGCCGCGGCCGAAGGTCTGATGAAGGCCCTTCGTGACAAGCTCGCCGGGCTGCCGGGACGGAGCTTCGGGGGGCTGACCGTCGAGGCGGCGGACGACTTCGCCTATACCGACCCGGTCGACGGCTCGGTGACGGCCCGCCAGGGCGTGCGGATCCTGTTCCGCGAGGATGCCCGGGTGGTGTTCCGCCTGTCGGGCACCGGCACGGTCGGGGCGACGCTCCGGGTCTATCTCGAGCGGTTCTCGAAGGATCGGCTCGATGCGCCGACCGCCGAGATGCTGGCCCCGGTCGTCGCGGCCGCCGAGGCGATCGCGGGAATCGTGCAGCATACCGGCCGGACCGAGCCGTCGGTCGTGACGTGAGAGGAACGGCGCCGCGGCGCGAACCCTCCCCCCTCTGCGGGTGACGGCCTTCACGGGCATGATTCGGTTTGAGCGAATCGGGCGTCCTCGCGGATGAGCGGGGACGGCCGATGCGGGGGCGGGCTCGGGCGACGCGCGCACGGAATCGCCTGGTGCGTGGCTGGTTGAGCGGATCGTTGCCGCGGGCAGCGTGGGGCTGAGCACGGTTGGGCGGCAGCGAAGCCGTCACGGCCGCCGCGACGGTGCCGGCACACGGCCCGGAGCCCGATCGTCCTCGCCGACCAGGGTCGCGCCCCGCGAGGGCGGCACGGCCGGCTTGCGCAACCCTCACCCCGCCGGCAGCCCGAGCCGGCTGTCCGGGGATCGTGGCCCGCCATGGCGGCTGGAACGGGCCCGACACGCCACCCGGTCCCGAGGTCGTCGCGCGCGGCCGGGAGCGCGTCTCGGCCATGCTCGCCGGAGCTTCGCTCGCACGCGACCCATACCAATGGCCCAAGGTGCTGACGCACCGGTCCATTGACCCATCTCGAATTTTCGATGCCAAGCCAGAGGCTTGACGAAAATTCGAGAATGGAACCAAAGGTCGTTTTCAATGACCGTTGGTATCACTTCCACCGAGGCCGTCGCCACATGGGGGAGAGAGGCGCCCCACCTTTGAACTGGGGGGCGCTCGGACCGCGAGGCCCGAACGCCCCGGGCCTCTCAATTGAGCGCCGCGCTGTCCAGGCTGCGGATCGCCACGGCCTCGACGGTCGTCGTCTCGCCCCGGCGGGTGATCGTGACCGTGCGGGCCGCGGCGCCGTCCTGGCGCGGCGTCGAGACCGTGAGGCTCTGGCCGGAGGCGAGCACTGCCTCGACGCGGGAGGCCGGCGCCGCCGCCCGCGGCGCGAGGGTCACCACCACGTGGTGGCCGTCCGGCTCGGCGGTGTAATAGGCGATGCCGGCGAGCGGGCCGAGATCGAGGCTGGCCGCCCGGGCGGGCCGGAGCTCGTCCGCCTGGACCGCGCCCGCGAGGAGCGTCGCGGCGGCGAGAGTGAGGGTGAGGCGGGAGGCTGTGCGAAACGTCATGATGCGGGATGTCCGGGTTGCGGCGGGTCCGGTTCGGCCCACCCTGTTGACCCCGATATGCGCTGCAGTGCAGCATCGATCAAACAGATCGCATCGATAATGACTATTGATCATATCGATCTTTCCCGGATCGACCTCAACCTTCTGGTCGCCTTCGACGCCTTGCTCGCCGAGCGCAGCGTGACCCGGGCGGCGTCCCGCATCGGCATCGGGCAGTCGGCGATGAGTTCCGCGCTCGCGCGCCTGCGGGTCCTGTTCGGCGACGAACTCCTGACACGGGCGCCCGAGGGAATGCGGCCGACCCCGCGGGCGCTCGCGCTCGCCGAACCGGTGCGGACGGTCCTGCGCCAGGTCCAGACCCTGGTGCGCCGGGAGGAGGTCTTCGATCCCCGCACGGTTGTGCGCACCTTCACGATCAGCCTGCCCGACAGCACGGAGGTTCTGCTCGGCACCCGGCTTCTCGCCCATCTGCGGCGGGAGGCGCCGGGGATCAGCCTGCTCCTGCGCTCGGTCGACCGGGCGCACCTTCTGGAAGAGATCGATGCCGACCGGATCGACCTCGCCATCGACCTGTCGTTCCGCGGGCAGATGCACCACAAGCAGCGCCTGCTCTACCGCGACAGCTACGTCTGCCTGTTCAACGCCGCCCTGGTCGGGTTGACGCCGCCGATCTCGCTGGACGATTACCTGCGCTTCCCCCACGTGCTGACGAGCCTGCGCGGGACCGCCCACGGGGTGGTGGACGATGCGCTGGCCAGGCTCGGCCTCGCCCGCACCCTCGCGGTCACCTCGCCGCGCTTCGTGGCGGTGCCGTTCCTGGTGCGCAGCGCCCCGGTGCTCACCACCATGCATGCCCGCCTGGCGCATCTCTTCGCCGAGACCCTCGGGCTGACGGTGAGCCCCGCGCCGGTCCCCCTCGACGACGTGGCGGTCGGGATGCTCTGGCATGCCTCCTACGACGACGATCCGGCCCATCGCTGGCTGCGCGACCTGCTGCGGCGCCTGGCGGAGGAGGCGCCGGTCGTCGCCTGACGCTTTCCCTGTCCCCGGGCCCTGCCGGAACCGCGCGCGAGCCGCTATGCTGGCGGGATTCGTTCCCGACGTGAACCGACCCGGACCCTTCGACGTGCGCCTGACCCAGATCACCCACCACGACCTCGACGGCTACGGCGCCGCGACCCTCGTCGCCTCCTATGCCGAGCCCGCCCGGATCGTGCACGTGCCGCGCTACGGCGATGTCGGTCCCGTCGTCGACGACGAGTTGAAGCGGCTGACCAAGACCAAGGCGGCCGAGATGGTGCTGATCACCGATCTCGGCATCGAGGAGCCGACGATCGCCTTCCTGCGCCGCTTCGCGGCCATGAACCGCAAGCGCGAGCCGGAGGCCCAGCACCGGCTGATCGTCCTCGACCACCACACCTCCTCGATCGACCAGATGCGGCGCCAGAACCTGGAGCCGAAGCCCGACGCCGACAATCCGCGCCTGTCGCGGTTCGACCTCGGCGATCCGTCGGTCACGGTGCTGATCGACGAGAATTCCAGCGCGACCAGGATGGTCGACACCCACCGCGCCCTGTTCGCCACCCGCGAGGCCGATCCGGCCCGGGCCGAGGATCTGGCGCTGCTGGTGGCCTCCGTCGACGCCCTCGACCTCTGGCGCAAGGAGGATCCGCATTTCCCCGGCGGCTTCGCCCTCGACGAGATCTTCTGGGACAATGTCGGCACCCTGGTGCCGGTCGGGCATCCCGCGCACGACCCCTTCGTCGCCCGCCTGCTGCTCGAGGCGACCGCCAAGCTCCGCGCCGGCGCGACCCCGGCCGAGCTGGAACGCGCCGTGCCGGCGATCCGCGGCGCGATCGTCGACGACCTGATGCGCGACGCGCCCGACGACGATGCCCGCCTGACCACCCGGCAGCGGATGGCCCGGGCGCTCGCCCGCTCCGACGCCCTGTTCCACGCGCTGCCCGACGGCACCCTCCTGTCCTTCGCCCTCGATGCCGGCACCTTCCAGCGGGTCTCCGACCTGGTGATGGCGAGCGGGCGGGCCAAGCGCCTCGTCAACGTGCAGCGCGCCGGCACCCTGTCGTTCCGCTCGATCGACGGCACCGCCCTCGACGGCGCCCGCCTGTTCCGCGGCGGCGGCCACCAGGACGCCGCCGGCGGCAAGCTGCCGAGCGGCACCGCCTTCTCGCTCGGCGATGCCGTGGCCCAGGTCGAGCCGGTGCTCAACCCGCCGAAGAGCGCCGCCGCCAACAGCCCGTTCGCGGCGCTGAAGAACTGGAAGGGCTGAAACCCTGCCTCAGCGCAGGGCCGTCAGCAGGCGGCCCTGCACCGGCGACCAGGTGAAGGTGCCGCCCGTCGCGACCAGGTCCTCGGCGTGGACGAGCCCGACCTGGTCGTGGCGGCTGTCGAGGCTGTTGTCCCGGTTGTCGCCGAGCACGAACACCGCGCCGGGCGGGATCGTCCGCGGCGGCAGGTCCCGCACGCCGGCGGCCTCGTCGAGCCGGGCGATGCGGTAGCCGGGGCTGCCCGGCAGCCGTTCGACGACAACGCGTGCCGTCTGGCCGCTCCCGACCGTGATGCTCCCCTCCGCCTCCTCCGGCACAGGCCGGCCGTTCAGGATCAGGGACCCGTTCGTCATCGCGACGGTGTCACCGGGCAGGGCGACCGCGCGCTTGACGTAGACCTTGTCGGGGGACGCCTTCGGCCTGAACATCACGATGTCGCCCCGGGCCGGAAAGGGGCGGTCCGGGCGGGCATCCGACAGGAACACGTCGCCCACCACCAGGCCGGGATTCATCGAGGCGGAGGGAATGGAGAACGAGCGCCAGCCGAACGGCAGCGTGGAATCCAGCCCGGCCTGGAGCGGGACGACCACGAGGGCCGCGAGCCAGGCCGAGCGCCACCAGGGCGGCCGGGGCCGCGTGGCGGACGACCGGGCCCGCCGCATCGCATCGAGGGCGGTGCCGATCCAGACCAGGATGGCGAGCGCGAGCAGGACCAGCCACGCCGTCACCACCGGCGGCGTCGGCGGCCACAGGGCGGTGATCCCGCACAGGACCACCGTCGCGACGGTCCAGACGACCACCAGGGCCGCGCCGAGCGGCCAGGCCCGCGCGCGGACATGGCCGAGCCCGGGGCAGATCAGCGAGAGCAGGCCGGCGAGGGCCATGCCGCCCCAGCGGCGCAGGCGGTTCGGTGGCGGCGCGGTCGGATCGGTCATCGGTCTCCTGTCGGCGGGAGGGCCGGGCGGTCCCGCCGTCGCCAAGCGCCCTCGCGATCTTGGGAGAGGATGATGAACGGGCCGTATCGCGCTTAGGATCCCGCGCGTGCCGCCCCCCCGATCGCCGCACCGGCCGGATGGGAGACACCGCCGGGTGCGCGAAGCAGGGATTTCGAAACCCGAACGCGGGCACATCTGCGCGATGCGCCCGTTCGATGCCCGCCACGCCGCCCGCTATCCCGTCCTGATCGGCTGCGACGAGGTCGGCCGCGGCGCGCTCTGCGGCCCGGTGATCGTCGCGGCGGTGCATTTCGATCCCGCCCTCCTGCCGGGGGACCTGCTGGAGGCCCTCGACGACAGCAAGCGCCTCGACGCCGCCACCCGCGAGCGCCTGGCGCCGCGGATCATGGCGGAAGGGCGCGTGGCGCTGGCCGGCGCCTCCCGCGACCTGATCGACCGGATCAACGTGCGCGCCGCCACCCTCGACGCCATGCGCCGCGCGGTGGCGCGCCTCGGCATCGCCGCGGAGGTGGCGGTGGATGGGCGCGACGTGCCGCCCGGCCTGCCCCTGCCCTGCCGGGCCTTCATCGGCGGCGACCGGCTGGTGCCCCAGATCGCCGCGAGCTCGATCGTCGCCAAGGTGGCGCGCGACCGGCTGATGCGGGCGCTGGCGCGGCGCCACCCGGCCTATGCCTGGGAGCGCAACGTCGGCTACGGCACCGCGGCGCACCGGGCCGCGATGGCGAGCCTCGGCCTCACCCGGCATCACCGGCTGAGCTTCAAGTCCAAGAGCCTGTGATTAAGAGCCTGTAACGATGCCCGCGTGACGGCTCCCGGCGAGGCGCCTCACCCCGGCAGGACCGGCGTCTTGCCCGTCGGCAGGCCCGCCAGCACCGATTCGTCGATGGCGAGATGCGCCCGCACCAGGGCGTGCGGGGTGAGCGCCATCCACTGGTTCAGCGACACGTCGGCGTAGACCGGGCTGCGGAACAGTTCGAGGAAGCGCAGCGGCGTCGTGCCGGTATTCTCGATGTAATGCCCCATGGCGAAGGGCACGTAGCCGACGTCGCCGGCCTGGTAATCGAAGGTGCGGGCCTTCGATTCGGAGCCGAACACCGTCATCCGGCCCTGACCCGAGAGGTAGTATTGCCACTCGTCGCCGTTCGGGTGCCAGTGCAGCTCGCGCAACGCGCCCGGCTCCAGCTCGACGAGGGCCGCCGCGATGGTCTTCGAGGCCGGGAAGTTCCTGGAATCGGTGATGCGGACGGTGCCGCCCTTCGTCCGGATCGGCTCCTGGGCCAGCATCCGATGGCTGAAGGCATCCGGCACCGGCCCGGCGCCGCCGGTGCGGTCGCCGGCGAGCGGCCCCGGCATCGGCGCCGGGAAGATGTACTTCTCCTTTTCCGGCAGGTGGGCGAGGGCCGATTCCGGCACCCCGAAATTCTTCGCCAGGATGTCGCGCGGGGTGTGGGCGAGCCAGTCGGTGATCAGGAATGTCGAATCTTCGGAGAAATGGCCGTCGTCGAAGACGAGCAGGAATTCGCAGCCGTCGACATCGCCCGACAATCCCTGGATCGAGTGCGGGATGCCGGACGGGAAGTACCAGAGGTCGCCCTCAGCCACATCGTCCACGAAGGTGCGGCCGGCCTGGTCGACGGCAGTGATGCGGGCGCGGCCCTTGAGCATGTAGGCCCACTCGGCCTCCTTGTGCCAATGCATCTCCCGGGCGACGCCGGCCTTGAGCCGCATGTTGACGCCCGCCATGGCGGTCGAGATCGGCAATTCGCGCACCGTGGTCTGGCGCGCCCAGCCGCCCTCCTCCAGCCGCATGTGGCTGTCGGCGAACGACCATTTCAGGTTCGGCATCGTGCCGTGATCGGTCCTGGGCGGGAGCGTGGTGAACGGCTCCTCGGCCTGGCGCGCCGGGTTGGTGGGCCCGAGGATGTCCGCCCCGTCCTTGCCGCGCACGGGCTGGGCGGCGGTCTGCGCCTGCGCGCCGGCGGCGGTGCCGACGAGACCGGCCGCCGCGGCGGCCAGGGTGTCGCGGCGGGAGATGAGCGTCATGGGTGGCCTCCACCGGTGGGCGGGGCGAGGATGCGCGGCCCCGGACGACGCCCGACAATGCGTCGCCCGGCCATGGGTTCCGCAGCAGGGATGCGGCCTGACGCAGGGCTGGATGGCAGGGCGGCAGGTGTTTCGCGCGGACGATGTCGGTAGTGCGAAGTCTCGGGGCCGATTTGCTCTAGAACACCGACTTGAAACCCACCGCGTCATCCCGGGGCCGCGAAAGCGGAACCCGGGATCCATACCCGCTGACGATACAGGATGAGGCGGGATGCAGTCCGCCGAGTCCTTCGCCGTCAGCGGTTATGGATCCCGGGTTCTCGGCTACGCCGAGCCCCGGGATGTTGGGGTGGACGGCCCCCGCCGGCATCATAAGTGCCAGGTTGAGGTCGTCTGACACCCAACCGAGGAGACCGTCCGTGACGCAGATTAGCATCATCGGCCTGGACATCGCCAAGTCCGTCTTCCAGTTCGAGGCTCAGGACGCGCAGGGCGCCGTGGTCCGCACCGAGCGCCTCTCGCGCGACAAGCTGCTGCCGGCGATCAAGACGATCCCCGCCACCGTGGTGGCGATGGAAGCCTGCGCCACCGCCCATTACTGGGCGCGCCAGATCCGCGATCTCGGCCACGAGGTCCGCCTGCTGCCGCCGGCCTACGTCAAGCCGTTCGTCCAGCGCAACAAGACCGATGCCCGCGACGCCCATGCCATTGCGGTGGCCGCGACCCGCCCCGACATGCCGCGGGTGCCGGTCAAGAGCGTCGCGCAGCAAGGCGCGCGCGGCCTGCACACGGCGCGAGACCTCCTGGTGGGCCAGCGCACCCAGCTGATCAACGCCCTGCGCGGTCACCTGGCCGAGTTCGGGCTGGTGGGGGCCCGGGGCGATGCCGGCGCCAAGGCGGTGATCGGGTTCGTGGAGGCGGGCCACCCCGACATCCCGCGGACGCTCCTGGCGGCCCTGCGGGTGCTGGTCAGGCATTGGCACGAGAAGGTCGAGGCGATCGCCGAGATCGAGGCGCAGATCAAGGCCGAGGCCAAGGCGGACGCGGTGGCCCAGCGGCTGATGACGATCCCGTTCGTCGGGCCGATGATCGCCCATGCGACGCGCGCGGCGATTGGCGAGGGTCAGCAGTTCGACAGCGCGCGCGACTACGCGGCATGGCTGGGGCTGACGCCACGCACCTCCGCCAGCGGGCAGACGCGGCGCACGGGGCGGATCAGCAAGGCGGGCGACCAGCGGCTGCGCCGGCTCTACGTGCTGGGGGCGACGGCGGCGCTGGCCAAGGCCAAGCGTCACCCCGACGACATGGACCCGTGGCTGGCCGAGTTGCTGAAGCGGCGCCCGGCCCGGGTGGCGGCGGTGGCGCTGGCGGCCAAGCTGGCGCGCACCGTCTGGGCGATCCTGACCACCGGCGAGGCGTACGACGCGACGCGCCGGCGCGGTCAGGCAGGTCGGCTTCGTCCCGCCGCCGCTTGAGGAGCGGCGGGACGAAACCTTCGGTGAGCAAGGAGCTGTAAGCACGGCCAAGGCCAGAGCAGGATGAGGGACCCTGGGACCGGGACACTCCGCCACGTCATTGCGCGCAACAGCGCGTCGGAATGTTGGGAGCCTGGTCCTCGCAAGGAACGCTTGTGCGAACCCCTTGGTGGCCCGCCATCGTCCTCGTCCCTTCACGGGGGCGACACGATGGCATCAGAGGCCGGATACATGACTGCTCCTGAACCGACTGGCTCAAACCGATGCTCACAAACCCTTGCGAAACGGGGGCCGTCCATACATGACGAAGAGGGTGTAAAGACTGTCGATTCGGCCCAACAGGCCCTCAAACACCATCACCCGCCCGGTACCGCTCCGGCCGGCTGCCATCCTCGTCGGTGAAGCCGTAGGCCCGCGCCAGGTCGGCGGCGTGCAGCACCCGTCCCGCCTGGGACGCGACCGCGGGATCGCCCGCCAGCGCCGCCAGCGCCCGCCCGGCATAGAGCGGGCTCTCCCCGGCCTCCTCGCCCATCCCGGCCTCCAGCACCCGCTCGGTCCGCACCAGGCCGGGCGCGAGCGCCAGGGCCGTGACGCCGTAGGGCGCCAGTTCCTGCGCCATCGCGAAGGCCAGGCGGTTGGTGGCGGCCTTGGCGAGGTCGTAGAACAGGTCGCCGAGGTAGTCGTCGGTGCCGAACGAGACCAGGGCGAGGAGCCCGCCCTTGGCCGAGACCATGGCGGGGGCGACGGCCCGGGCGAGGATCAGCCCGGCGAGCGGGCCGGTCTCGAGGTTGTGGCGCAAGGGGGCAAGACCGCGGCGCCAGAAGGCGGTGCCCCAGGTGGCGCCGTCGGGGTAGCGCACCCCGTCATAGCCCTCGTTGCCACCCCAGATGCTCGACACCGCGACGTCGATGCGGCCGAAGCGGCGCAGCACCCAATGCACCATCGCGTCCACCTCGGGCTCGCGGGTATGGTCGCAGAGGTAGTGGTGGCCGCGCCCGCCGGCGAGGTCGACCTCCCGGGCGGTGTCCTCCAGGGCCTCCGCCCGCTGGTCGGTGCGGGCCCCGGTCTCGCTGGAGCGGGCGGTGACCACCACGGTGGCACCGGCCTCGCCCAAGGCCCGGGCGATGCCGCGGCCGACCCCGCGCGAGGCGCCGGCGACGAGGCAGACCTTTCCCGACAGGTCCGGGACGCCCGGGGGCCTCACCGGGTGCCGCGGGACAGGAAGCGCTGGAACGCGGCTTGCGCCTCGGGCGAGCGGAGCGCCGCGTCGAAGGCCTGGGCCTCCGCATCCATCGCGGCGCGCACGGCCTCGTGGTCGCCGCGGATCAGCCGGCGGGCGGCGGCGAGCGCCTGGCGGGGCTTCGCCGCGAGCTTGGCGCCCTGCGCCAGGGCGTGTTCGAGGAGCCCGTCGGCCGGCACGACCGCGTTGGCGAGCCCGAGCCGCACCGCCTCGTCGGCGCCGTAGGCCTCGCCGAGGAGCAGCAATTCGGTCGCCTTCACCAGCCCGATCCGGCGCGGCACCAGGTAGCTGGAGGCAGCCTCCGGCACGAGGCCGAGATCGACAAAGGGCATCCGGAAGGTCGCGGCGGGCGCCACGTAGACGAGGTCGCAATGATAGGTCAGCGTCGTGCCGACCCCGACCGCGAGCCCGTCCACCGCCGCCACCATCGGCGTGCGGGTCACGGCGAGCTGGCGGATGAAGCGCAGCGACGGCGCCTCGCCGAAGGATTTCTCCGCCCGGGCGACGAAATCGGCGATGTCGTTGCCGGCGGTGAACACGCCCTCGGTGCCGGCGAAGACCACGGCGCCGACGCCCGACCCTTCACGGTCCGCGCCTTCGAGCGCCTCCCGCATGGCGTCGTACATCGCGCCCGTGAGGGCGTTCTTCTTCTCGGGGCGCACGAGCTGGACGAGGCGGACGCCGCCGGGCTGGTCGGTGATGCGGACGTGGTCGGTCATGGGAAGCTCACCAGTAGATGCTCGGACGGGCGACGATGGGCCCAATCAACGGAATGACACCCACCATGTCATTCCGGGGCCGCGTAGCGGAGCCCGGAATCCAGACACTCAGTTTTCTCAGGAGATGCCGGGACGGTCTCCTCCGCATTCTGAGCCAACTGCGGTTCTGGATCCCGGGCTCCGCTTCGCGGCCCCGGGATGACGCGGAGGGTTCGAAACAGGGGATTTGAACTCTCTTTCGAGAGAGTCCCTCACCCCGCCAGCGCCAGCCCCCCATCCTGCAGGAAGCCGCCGCCGCCGATCACCGTCTCCTCCAGCCCCCGGCTCGCCGTGGCGAGGTTCTCGGCGAAGAAGCGCGCGAGCGCGATGCGGGCCGGGTGCGCCGGATCGCCGTCGCCGGCCTTCGACGCCGCGTTGGCGGCGAGCGCGCTTTGCGCCAGGCAGGTGCCGCCCTGGGCGAGGCCGAACAGGCGGAGATACGGGGTCGCGCCGGCAAGCGCCTCGTCGGGCCGGTTCGAGCCCAGCGCCTTCAGGAGATAGCTTGTTGCCCGGTCCAGCGCCTCGATCGTCTCGCGCAGGCGCGGGGCGGTGTGGCCGAAGGCGGGACCGCCCTCCTTCAGCACCCGCTCGGCGACGAGCCGCATCGCGCCGATCTGGCCGCGCACCACCGCGCCGTTCTCCAGCGGCAGCTTGCGGGTGACGAGGTCGATCGCCTGGATGCCGTTGGTGCCCTCGTAGATCGCGGCGATGCGGGCATCGCGCAGGTGCTGGGCGGCGCCGGTCTCCTCGACGAAGCCCATGCCGCCATGGACCTGGATGCCGAGCGAGGCGACCTCGATGCCGATATCGGTCGAGAAGGCCTTGGCCACCGGGGTCAACAGGGAGGCCCGGGCCTGCGCGCTTCTCCGCGCCGCCTCGTCCGGCGCCCGGTGGGCGCGGTCGATCGCCTCCGCCGTCAGGTAGCAGATGCCGCGGGAGGCCCCCGTCAGGGCCTTCATGGTGAGCAGCATCCGCTGCACGTCGGGATGATCGATGATCGCGCTCGCCCCGTCGGCGGCGGTGCTCGCCCGGCCCTGGCGGCGGTCGCGGGCATACGACAGCGCCTGCTGGTAGGCCCGCTCGGCGATGGCGACGCCCTGGAGGCCGACGCCGAGGCGGGCATTGTTCATCATCGTGAACATGCAGGCCAGGCCGCGGTTGGCCTCGCCGACGAGCCAGCCGGTCGCGCCGTCATACACCATGGTGCAGGTCGGCGAGCCGTGGATGCCGAGCTTGTGCTCGATGCCGGCGCATTTGAGCGTGTTGCGCGACCCGTCCGGCCGCACCTTCGGCACCAGGAACAGCGAGATGCCGCGGGTGCCGGGAGGCGCGTCGGGCAGCCGGGCGAGCACCAGATGCACGATGTTGTCGGTCAGGTCGTGCTCGCCCCAGGTGATGTAGATCTTCTCGCCCGAGATCCGGTACGAGCCGTCGCCGACGGGCTCGGCCCGGGTGCGCATCACCGAGAGGTCCGAGCCGGCCTGCGGCTCGGTGAGGTTCATGGTGGCGGTCCACTCGCCCGAGACGAGCTTCTCGAGGTAGCGCGACCGCAGCTCCTCGCTGCCGTGGCGGCTCAGCGCCTCGACGCCGCCGGCGGTGAGGAGCGGCCCGAGGCCGAAGGCCATGGCGGCGGAGTTCCACATCTCGATGCAGGCGGCGTTGAGCAGGATCGGCAGGCCCTGGCCGCCATACTCGACCGGGCCCGGGAGCGCGTTCCAGCCGCCCTCGGTCCAGGCGCGGTAGGCCTCGCGGTAGCCCGGCGGCATCGTCACCACGCCGTCCTCGAGCGGGGTGCCGTGGCGGTCGCCGACCTTGTTCAGGGGCGCCACCACGTCGTTGGCGAAGCGCCCAGCCTCCTCGAGGATCGTGTCGACGAGGTCGTCCGAGAGGTCGCCGTGCAGGCCCTCCGCGATGGCGCGGTCGAGCCCGGCGACGTGCCGGAGGGTGAAGGCCATCTCGGCCACGGGCGCGCGATAGGTCATCGAGGGCTCCTCCCGGGAGCGGGTCGGCCTCGCCGCGGGAACCGCCGCACGGGTCCCCGGAAAACCGCCCTTTGGATTTGACGTGTGGCTGCCGCCGACGCTACGGCCGGCGGCATGGCGACCGACAGTTTAGACGTGAACGATCCCGCGGGGTCAATGCCGACACGGCGGCTGACCGCCGATGCCGCGGGCATCCTGGAGGCCAGCGCCCTGCTGCGCGCCGGCAAGCTCGTGGCGATCCCGACCGAGACGGTCTACGGGCTCGGCGCCGATGCGGGCGACCCGGCGGCGGTGGCGGGCATCTACGCCGCCAAGGAGCGGCCGCGATTCAACCCGCTGATCGCCCACCTGCCCGACCTTGAGACGGCGCGGCGCGAGGGGGTGTTCGGCGAGGATGCCCTGGCCCTGGCGCAGGCGTTCTGGCCCGGCCCGCTGACCCTGGTGGTGCCGGTCGCCGAGACGGCCCGCGTCTGCGACCTCGCCCGGGCGGGCCTGGGAAGCGTGGCCTTGCGGGTGCCGGCCAGTCCCGTGGCCCGCGCGGTGCTGGCGGCGGCCGGCTGCCCGGTGGCGGCGCCCTCGGCCAACCGCTCGGGGCGGGTGAGCCCGACGGACATCGACCACGTCCTCGGCGATCTCGACGGGCGGATCGCGGCGGTCCTCGACGGCGGCCCCTGCCCGGTCGGCGTCGAATCGACCATCGTCGCGTGCCTCGACGGGCCGCCGGCGCTGCTGCGCCCGGGCGGGGTGTCGCGCGAGGCGATCGAGGCGGTTCTGGGCCGGACGCTGGCGCTGCCGGGTGCGCCGGCGGGGGCGGCTCCGGTCTCCCCGGGGCTCCTCGCCTCGCATTACGCGCCCCGCGCCGCGGTGCGGCTCGACGCCGCGGAGATCCGGCCCGGCGAGGCGGCGCTGCTGTACGGCCCGGTCCCACCGGACGGGCTCGATCGGGCCGCGCTCTCCCTCAATCTCAGCCCGGCCGGCGACCTCGCCGAGGCGGCGGCCCACCTCTTCGCCTTTCTGCGCCGGCTCGACGCGAGCGGCGCGGCGACGATCGCGGTGGCGCCGATCCCGGAGAACGACCTCGGCGAGGCGATCCGCGACCGGCTGGCGCGAGCGGCGGCACCGCGGTGAGCGACCTCATCCTGAATGCCTGTCCGAGGTGACCGATCGAATTGAAACCCGGGATGACGTTTCGAGGGGGCGATGTGGGCGCCAGATCGCACGGCGTGACCGCTCGGACACTTTCCGAGCCGCCGCCCCAAAAAAATTTGCGAAACCCACGGAACCGATCCCGCAGGCCTCGCGTTGATGGGTCCTAGAAGGTCACCTAAGCCCCCATCGACCTTCCGCCTCAGAGGCCCGGATTCGCGTCCGGGCTTTTTTCTTGCGCGGACCGTCAGCCGGCGAGCTTCGCCGCGATGCCGGCGACGTGACGGCCCTGGAAGCGGGCGCCGTCCAGTTCCACCGCGCTCGGCTGGCGGCTGCCGTCGCCGCCTGCAATGGTCGAGGCACCGTAGGGCGAGTTCCCCATCACCTCGGCCGTGCCGAGCTGGCCCTGGAAGCTGTAGGGCAGGCCGACCACCACCATGCCCTGATGCAAGAGCACGGTGTGGAAGCTCAGGATCGTCGATTCCTGGCCGCCATGCTGCGAGGCGGTCGAGGTGAAGACCGCGCCCGCCTTGCCGACCAGCGCGCCCTTCGCCCACAGGCCGCCGGTCTGGTCGATGAAGTTCTTCATCTGCGCGGCCATGTTGCCGTAGCGGGTCGGCGTGCCGAAGATGATCGCGTCGTAGGTGGGCAATTCATCGACCGTAGCGACCGGCGCCTTCTGGTCGAGCTTGTAATGCGATTGCCGGGCGATCTCCTCCGGCACCAGCTCGGGCACCCGCTTGACCACCGCCTCGGCCCCCGCCTCGCGGACGCCCTCGGCCACCGCGTAGGCCATCTGCTCGATATGGCCGTAGGTCGAGTAGTAGAGGACCAGAACCTTCGCCATCGCTTGGATCTCCCGGAGGGTTGCTCGGCGCGGACCATCGCGGATCGCGGGCGCGGGGGAAATGGCCTATGGTGCAAGCCCGCGCTTGCAGGCGCGCAAGGTCGGGAGTTCGATCGCGTGACCGCCGCCCTCGCCTGGGACGATTTCCGGCTGGTGAAGGCCATCTCCGACCAGCGCGGCCTGACCCAGGCGGCCGAGCGGCTCGGCATCAACCATTCCACCGCCTTCCGGCGCCTCGGCCAGATCGAGGCGGCCCTGCGCACGCCGCTCTTCGAGCGCCACCGCACCGGCTACGTGCCGACGCCGGCCGCCGAGGAGATGGTGCGCATCGCCGCCCGGATGGAGGAGGACGTGCTGGCCTTCACCCGGCGGATCGAGGGCCAGGGTCTGAGCCCGGCGGGAGAGCTGCGCATCACCACCGCGGCCTCGCTGCTGAACGGCCTCCTGACCCCGATCCTCGCCGCGTTCTGCGCCCGCTGCCCGGAGGTCCGCCTCGACGTCGTTGTGTCGGAACAGGCGCTCAACCTCGCCAAGCGCGACGCCGACGTGGCGCTTCGCGCCACCAACGACCCGCCCGACACCCTGGTGGGACGGCGCCTCGCCACCATCGCCTGGGCGCTCTACGCCCGGGCCGACCTCGACCCGGAGATGCCGCCCGGCGAGCGGCGCTGGGTCTCGCCGGCACCGCGCCTCGGGGCCGCGGCGGCGGCGCGCTACGTCCAGGAAAGGACCGTGCCTGAGCAGCTGGTCCTGCGCCTCGACACCGTGCAGGGGCTGGCGGATGCGGTGGAGGCCGGAATCGGCATCGGTCCCCTGCCCTGCATGATCGGCGACCGTCGCCCGGACCTCGTGCGGCTGTCGGGACCGGAACCCGAGCTTGCCGCCGGTCTCTGGCTCCTCACCCATCCGGACCTGCGCCGCGCCGCCCGGGTGCGGGCCTTCCTCGACTTCGTCGGCGACGCGATCACCCGCGAGCGCGACCTGATCGAGGGGCGGGCGCCTCAGCGGACCGAGACGATCTCGACCTCGTGACCCGCCACCGTGACGGCGTCGCCCGCCTGCTTGCCGGTGAGCGCGCGGGCGAGCGGCGCCACGTAGGACAGCGTGCCCCTGGCCGGATCGGCCTCGTCCTCGCCGACGATGCGGAAGGTCTGCTCGGTCCCGTCCTCGCGGGCGATCGCGACGGTGGAGCCGAAATGGATCGTGTCGCCGGGCGGCTGCTCCACCACCTGGGCGGAGTTGCGCCGGGCGGTCCAGTAGCGCAGGTCGCGGTTGACCCGGGCCATGTCGGCCTTGTCGTCGGGCGACAGGCCGGCATGCTCGGCGTGCAGCCGGTCCAATTCGGCGTCGATGAGGGCGAGGCCCTCCGGCGTGACGAAGTTCGGGTGCGGGGAGACGGGACGGTCGGGAAGATCCTCGAAGGCCTCCCCGCCCTCCTTCTCGCGAACGAAGGCAATGCTCATGAAACGGGCAATGCGCGGGACGTCGCCAGGGTTCCGCGCATCGCGTCCGCTTACGCGATCGTCACCACGGTGCGCCCGCGGGTGCGCCCGGCCAGGATCTCCGGCCCGCGCTCGATCACCCCGGCGAGCGGCACGGTGGTGGTCATCGCCGAGAGCGCGGAGGGGTCGAGGTCGCGGGCGAGCCGCGCCCAGGCCTCCCGGCGCAAGGGCAGCGGCGCCATCACGCTCTCGATCCCGTAGAGCGCCACCCCGCGCAGGATGAACGGCGCCACGGAGGTCGGCAGGTCCATGCCGCCGGCGAGCCCGCAGGCCGCGACCGCGCCGCCGTACCGGGTCATCGCCAGGGCGTTGGCGAGCGTCGTCGCGCCGACCGCGTCGATCGTCGCGGCCCAGCGCTCCTTGCCGAGGGGCTTGCCCGGGGCGCTCAGCTCGGCGCGGTCGATGATCTCGGCGGCGCCCAGGCCGCGCAGGTAGTCGGCCTCCTCCTCGGCCCGCCCGGTCGAGGCGATGACGTGCCAGCCGGCCCGCGCCAGGAGCGAGACGGCGACCGAGCCGACGCCGCCGGCCGCGCCGGTCACCAGGGCCGGGCCGGCCTCGGGGGTGAGGCCGTGGCGCTCCAGGGCCAGCAGGGCCAGCATCGCGGTATAGCCGGCGGTACCGATCGCCATCGCCTGTTCGGGGGTGAAATTGGCCGGCAGCGCCACCAGCCAGTCGCCCTTGACCCGCGACTTCTCCGCATAGGCGCCGAGATGGGTCTCGCCGGTGCCCCAGCCGTTGAGCACCACGGCGTCGCCGGGCTTCCAGTCCGGGTGGGACGAGGTCTCGACCACGCCGGAAAAGTCGATGCCGGGGATCATCGGCCAGCGCCGCACCACCGGGGCCTGGCCGGTGAGCGCCAGCCCGTCCTTGTAGTTGAGGGTGGAATGGGTGACCCGGACGGTGACGTCGCCGTCCATCAGCTCGGATTCGTCGACGTCCTTGAGCGCGACGCGCTGCCCGCCCTCGCCCTTCTCGATCACCACCGCCTTGAAGGTACCCACGTCGTCGCCTCCCAGCCCGCGCGCGGCGTTCCGGCCGCGTTCGCTCGACGGGGTTTCTGGGGCGCAGCCCCCATGGTGGCAAGGACTCTCGGCAAGGACCCGCCGACGAGACGGCCCGGGGGAACCCGGGCCGTCATGCGGCCAAGCGGACTTGCGCTGGCAGGCCAACGCAAGTCCGCTTGGTTTATTGTTGTCTCGCAGATTTTTGCCGCAAAACCGGCGGCCACTTTTGCGAAATCTGCTCAGTAACCGTCGTAGATGCTGCCGCCGCCGAAGACGAGGCCGGTACCGGCGCCCACGGCCGCCGCGCCGAGCCCGATGCCGGCGCCCGCCAGACCCAGGCCCGCGCCGACGATCCCGCCCGGGGCCGGGCCGGCGGCGTAGCCGCCATTGGCCGGCACCCAGCCGGAGCGGGCGGGCTGGACCAGGACGCGGCGGTTGTAGGAGGCGTAGGCCGGCGGGATCACCTCCGGCACCACCTGGGCCGGGCGCACCAGCACCCGGCGGGTCTGGGTGGCGTAGCGGGCCGGGATCGTGACCCAGCAGCCGACGGTCTGGCCGTAGGCGTCGATCGAGGTCTGCCACACCCGGCGGGCCGGCGCGACCAGCACCTGCTCGGAGACGGTGTCGTAGACCGGCGGGACGACATGGTTCACCCGGCGCGGCGGGCGCACCATCACCTGCTCGGACACCGTGCCGTAGACCGGCGGGGTCGAGACCTGGCGGTAGCAATCGGTGGTGCAGCCATAGCCGCCGGCGACGGCCGGAGCGGCGAAGAGCAGGCCGGCCGCGAGGGCGGTCGCGGCAGTGGCACGGGTGACCCGGGCGGTCATGATTCAGGCTTTCTCGGAGGGTGGCGGGGAAAGGGTCCGCGCAGCACTCTCCAGCGCCACGCTTGTCCGTGAGAGAAGCCGTTCGGGCGCCATCCAGGCAAGCCGATTCCCGGAAGAGGGTAAAATTGCCCTCGGGATTTACTACGTATTTCGGTCGATTACGGAGGGGATCGCGCAAGCCTGAGAGTCGATCGGCGGGCAGGACTCGGGAACCCTCGACTTGTCTTGGCCCGATAGTGTCGCCGTAAACCGTGCCCGCCGATTTTCCGGGGGAAGACGGGCATCCGGAGCCTTGGACAGGCGCGAAGGGCTGCCGATGCCGGAACGCCGATTCACGAAAAAGCCCTCCGGGTTGTCCCGGAGGGCGGCGTCGATCCACGTCTTTGTCGCGTGCTCGGGGCGGCACTTGTCCTGGTGTGACGTGCAGGTTCTAATGGCACAGGCGGGATCGCCCGGAATTTCTTGGGATTTCGCGAGTTCGCCTTATGGCACTGAGGGTTGGCGACCTTGAGGCGGCTGCCGGCATCGGGGTGGCGCGCAGGTTCTAATACCAACGGCCCTAAAGTTTGACCTGTGCCCAGTCCCGCGCGGTGATGGAGGTGACGAGGTCTGGGTCGTTGGCGAAGAAGTTCCAGGCGTCGCAGCAGGCGTCGACGATCTGCTGGTAGGTGCGGTAGACCCGGTGGGCGAGCTTGTTCTGGCGCAGGTACTGCCAGACCAACTCGATCGGGTTCAGCTCTGGAGACGAGGCCGGCAAGTGTAGCAACGTGATGTTGTCCGGCACCACCAGGCCGCGCGGGCGAGGCTTCTTGGCGGTGCCATGATAGCCAGCCCCGTCCAGCACCAGGATCGCGTGCGCGCCGGGCGCCACCTGCCGGCTGATCTCGGCCAGATGCAGCGACATCATCGCGGTGTTGACCGTCGGCAGCACCAGAGCCGCGCTGGTGCCCCGCGCCGGGCAGGCCGCTCCGAACAGGTATGTCCACTTGTAGCGCTGGTCGCGCGGCGCTCGCGGGCGTGTCCCCTTGCGCGCCCAGACCCGCGTCAGCGTGCCCTGCTGGCCGACGCGGGCCTCGTCCTGGAACCAGATCTCGAGCGGCTTGCCGTGGGCGGTCTCGGGGAGGAGTTCCGTCACCCGCGAGGCGAAGGTTTTTTAAAAGCCTCCTGTGCCGCCTCGTCGGCCTTGGGATGCTGCGGGCGCACCGAGAGCCGCACGAAGCCGAGCTTGGCCAAGTGCTTGCCGACCGTACGCTCGTGCATCTCGACCCCGAACAGCTCCCTGATGCGCGCCTGCAGGTCGACCCGGCGCCAGCGCACCACGCCATCCGTGTCCACGTCCGGCCCCGCCTCGACCAGGGCGGCGAGTTGCTGCATCTGCTCGGGCGTCAGCTTGGCGGCGCGGCCCGGCGCCTTACGGTCGCGCAGACCCGCCAGACCCTCGGCGTTGTAGCGATGCACCCAGTCGCGCAGGGTCTGGCGGTCCATCCCACAGGAGCGGGCCGCTCTGGTGCGGTCGGCGCCCTCCAGCACCAGAGCGAGCGCCAGCATCCGACGGGCCGCCGGAATGCTCGGTGCCTTGGAGGAGGCCGCGCGCAACTCCTCGGCGGTCAAATCCGTGCGGGTGATAGCGATCCCGGCCATGGCGATCTCTCCTGATCCGGCAACCGAATCAGAAGCCAAGCCGCGGAGCAACACGCCGAGTCACACTCACCGGCCGTTGGTATAATAAGTGGGATGCTGAGGTCGTACCTGCGGAGGTGGTTCGACATCGCTTTGGATGGCCGGCACCTCCCCGTGGACAGCGAGGATCACCGGCTCAGTCTGCTCGCTGCCGCCGCCCTCGGGCGACTGCTTGGCCACCACAACACCAGCGCTTGTTACGGCCAGCCGTTCTCAGAGCCGTAGCGCCGCCCCTTCATCCATCGTTTCCCGGGCGACCTCCGCCTCAAGCTTGCTGCCGCGCTTGCGAAACGGCTGAACTGTAAATCTGCTCCGCCTGCACGCTACCATGGCGCTCCTCACCACTCCGACGGACGACAGGTTGTAATGAGAACAAAAAAGAACAAGCGCCTGTGTGTCGCGGTCGATTACGGGGATGCCTCAGCGGATTGATTTATTAGGGGTCGTGTCCCTTGGAGTGGTGTAGCTGACCGAGAGCGGGAGATCCCGCCTGCGCGCCCTCCACAGCGCTGTAGCAGGCGGATCTCTCGCGGGGGTGGCCATCGGCGGTGACGGGTTAGGATCGGGTTGCTGACACCAACCCCGAACCCGGGAGACCTCCGATGACCGATGCCGTTATGAGCCTGCGGGCGCTGGCTGAGAAGAGCGCGGACGCGGACGTGCTGCGCGAGATGATCGGCTTTGCCGCGCAGCGCCTGATGGAACTGGAGGTGGGCGGCCTGACCGGCGCGGCCCACGGCGAGAAGAACCCGGAGCGGCTGGCCCAGCGCAACGGGTACCGTGACCGGGACTGGCAGACGCGGGCCGGCACCGTCGAGCTGCGCATCCCGAAGCTGCGGACGGGGAGCGACTTCCCGAGCTTCCTGGAGCCGCGCCGGATGACCGAGAAGGCGCTCACGGCAGTGATCCAAGAGGCCTACATCCAGGGCATCTCGACCCGCGCGGTCGACGATCTGGTCCAGGCGCTGGGCGGGACGGGCATCTCCAAGAGCCAGGTCAGCCGGCTGTGCCAGGAGATCGACGAGCGGGTGAACGCCTTCCTGGAACGGCCGATCGAAGGCGAGTGGCCCTACCTGTGGATCGACGCCACCTGCGTGAAGGTGCGCCAGAACCACCGCATCGTCTCGGTCGCCGTCATCGTGGCGGTGGGCGTCAACACGGACGGGCGGCGCGAGGGGGCACCCATCGTGGCCTGCCACGATGGGAACCCGTGCTGGGCCTCGACATCGGTCCGTCCGAGGCCGAGACCTTCTGGACCGAGTTCCTGCGCAAGTTGGCCCGGCGCGGCCTGCGCGGGGTCAAGCTGGTGATCTCCGACGCCCACGAGGGCATCAAGGCGTCCGTCGCCAAGGTGATGACCGCCTCCTGGCAGCGGTGCCGGGTGCACGTCATGCGCAACGTCCTGGCCCATGCCGGCCGCTCGGGCCGACGCGTCGTCTCGGCCTTCATCGCCACCGCCTTCGCCCAGGAGGACGCCGAAGCTGCCCGCCAGCAATGGCGGCGGGTGGCCGATCAACTCCGGCCCAAGGTGCCCAAGCTGGCTGCCCTCATGGACACAGCCGAGACCGACGTCCTGGCCTCCATGGGCTTCCCGGCCGCCCACCGTGCCAAGCTGCACTCGACAAACCCGCTCGAGCGCCTCAACGGCGAGATCAAGCGCCGCACCGAGGTCGTCGGCATCTTCCCCGACGAGCCCTCGATCCGCAGGCTCGTCGGCGCGATCCTGCTGGAGCAGAACGACGAGTGGGCCGTGCAGCGTTGCCGATACATGACCCTGGAAAGCATCGCCCCGATCGGCGATGATCCCCTCGTCAGCCTGCCAAATCTCGCAGTCTGATCAGTCCGGCCCTGCCGGTCAGCGTGGTGGACTACCATCAGCTACACCACGCCCTGGGACACGATCTCCGTGCGCTGGTACTTCTTGCCTGCCTCGGGCTCGTACCGGGAAAGGAACCCCACCTCGACGAGGACCGCGAGGGCGCCGCGCACCCGGGCTTCCGTGAGCCCAAGGGCCTCGTGCTGGGCCAGGGCCCGCCGGTCGACCGGGATCGCACATAGGAGCCGCCTGGGGCTGCTCCAGAACCGAGCCAGGAACACCGCGAGGGCGAAGGCTGCATCTCGGTTCTTCCGGCCTTCCAAGGCAGTGGACAGCCGATCGCGAACACCGGCCGGCAGCCTGTACGGGCCAGCACTGTCGGGGCACTAGGCGGCCCGGTTGGACACCACCTCATGCCGTTGGTGCGGCTCATCAAATCTCCTTGGGGCAGGCATTTCGCCACCACCTCGAGCATAGGCGTGCGTCATCGTTCGGCCCTCGTCGGGCCGCGGGTCAGCATTCGGCGCCGCCGGTCGGGCGGTCCGTCACAGGCAAGCCGAGCCCGTCTCCGCAAGCGTGGCTTTCAGATTGACTCGCATAGCGATTTCGGGGGATGATCCGAGTTGCAACACGTCGGATCGGCCCCCTCGGGGCTCTAGACCCTGGTGGCCCTGGCAGGCCTCCGGGGTCTTGCTTTTTCAGGTGGCTGCTGTCGCGGCGGTGATCCTGGTAGCGACTCGCGGGATGCGAGCCGCCTTAATCAGCCATTCGGCACGAACGGCAACGGTTCGTCAAACTTTGGCGGGGTTGGCGACCTCAGAGGCCGCGGGATAGATGTCCCGATGGCTGTTCACCCGCTTGGCGGTGAACCAGGCGAGGCCGCGGTTGAGGGACATCCCAGAGGACAAGCGCCGACTTGCCGATGCGCTGCGGATCAGTGCTATGGCCGAGCGCGACCGTCTCGCGGCCTTCGTCCTTGACGAGGCGACGGCGTTCGCGGCCAACCCCTTCCCGTCCACGACGGCCGGCGTTGCCCGCCAGCGCTGGGGCCTGCGCGAGATTGAGTTCGAGGCGATGGAGATTGCTGCGGCAGGACTACCGTGCCTCCTGGCAGCACTGGCCTGCCTACCGTCTGCGGAACCCCTGCGACAGGAGATCCTGCGGACACCGGCCCACGTCCTCTACCTGCTGCATCGGGCAGAGGGCGGGCAGATCGTCGGAGCGGTGCTGCACGGGAAGCCTCGTCTAGCCTTGCCGCTCTTCGTCCAGCCTGATCCTGCTCCTCGCCTCGTAGCTCGGCGACAACGGCGCCGGCAGGTGAGCGCACAGCAACTCGACCTGTTCGCGATCGACGTCCCCTAAGCGGGCTGCCGGATATCAGGCCGTGCCCGCTCCATCGCTTTCGAGAACGACCCTTATCGAAAATGGCCCCTAGCGTCGCCATGCTGCAACGCTCTAATGCTGTAATGCTATAGCACTGAGACGTTAAAATGCTGCAGAATGGCAACGAGTTGGCAGCACGACCCTGAGGCGAGGGCTTACCATGCCCGATCGTGCAGAGACCGCTCAGAGTGGAGGCCGTGTGAAAACGCCGAGGGCACTAACGACATAAGGAAATCTGATCCGCCCGACCGAGGCCCTGCTTGAAGAGAGCGCGGGAACGAACACCGCCAGACCCGGCACGTTGATCACCATCAGCGGCAGGAGCACGCGAATGATCGACCCGACGAAAAGCACCGATCACGGTAAGGACCACCCGCACGACCCAAGTAAGGCCAAGGCGGATTTGGCGGCAGCCAGCGCGCCTGGTCAGCTGAAGCCAGGTGACGATCTCGAAGAGCGGCAGGACCAGTTGCTCGATCAAGCGGTGGAGGAGACGTTCCCGGCCAGCGATCCGATTTCCCCCAAGCGGATCACCAAGTAGCTCGTTCAGGACGACCTGCGACGGGGCATTCGCCGCGCCTGTGCAAGAAAGTGCCATCTGCCTAGGGATGGCGCACAATTGTGCTTGAGAGCGACAGGCACGCAGGCTAAGACCCTCATCCCAGACAGAAAAAAGGCCGCCCAAGAGAGCAGCCCGAAGTCTAGGGAGGAAACGCCCAAGAGGGCGAGCAGGACCGCGACGCCATCGCGGTCGTGCATGGGGTATGTATTCCATGCTTTTCTGCATCGCACCATACGACCTATGTCCCAGGAACCATGCGCGGGGCGCATGGTTGCACTAACGATTTGTGCACATCCAGGTTGTATATGGCGTGGCTCCAGCTAGCCCAGGAGCACGGCCTGAGGAACGGATCGCCAGCTGCCTTTCTCAGCCAGCAGGTCAACCAAGTCGGCCCGTCATTATGACTTCTATAGCGCTACAGCATGATGGCGCTGAAGCGCTATGAGCTCTGCTTCGCCCCGGCCTTCAGCGCCTCGACGGACGGATGCCCGTGCTTCTGCAGCGCGGCATCAATCCCTTCCATGATGACGTCGTGTACCTTCACGTCCCGGGTGAAGGCGATCTCGCGCAGCCGCCTGTGCACCTCGCGCGGCAGGTAGATAGACGTGTGTACCGTTTCGGGGCGCGGGCGCCGTCCAGCTGGCTTCGCGGGGGCCTCAAGCGGTGCCCGATCGGCGGGAGCCTCAGGCTTAGGCGCGGTGGGCTCAGCACCTGGCAGGGTGAGACCGCCTATCAGGGAGGGTCGCTTGCTCATGTCCGGTTACCCTTCATCTTGCGATCCACCCACGCCCACAGCGCCCGGATTTCCTCGGCGGCCTTCCCGTCCGGGGCGAACTCGGTAACGCCCTGCCCGGCCGCGATAGCGTCCTGATGGTCGGCACGCTGCGCCAGCGGCGGCTCTGCCAGGACCCCGAACATGCTCAATCCGCTGGCCGCCTCTGTCGCCCGGGATTGTCTGTTGGTTCGGTTGTAGAGTGATCCCGTTCCGCCTCGGCGGTATGCCCGGTCCGGATGGCCATCCGGACCGGGCGCGGATCGGTCGAGCGTCCCGGGATGGGGCTCGCGCCCGTCGTCATCTGGCTCGCCGGTCCGCATTCCTCGCCACGCTTGATGAGTTGCCTGGGCCTCTCCTCGACGCCCGCAGACAATCCCAAGCGGCCTCAGGATAGACCCGGATGACCCAACCCGCCACCTCACCCACCCGCTTCATCGGAGCCGATGTCGGCAAAGCCGAGATCGTCCTCCACGACAGCCGCGGCAACGCTCGTCACACCATCCCCAACAAGCCCAAGGACCTCGCCGCCTTCGCCGCCAAAGCGGACCTCGATGCGACCTGCCTCGTCATCTGCGAAGCCACCGGCGGCTACGAGGATGCTCTGCTGGCCGCTCTCCTCGCCGTCGGATGCCCCGCCCACCGCGCCGACGCCCGCAAGGTCAAGGCGTTCATCCACTCCTACGGCACCCTCGCCAAGACCGACGCCCTCGACGCCAAGGCCCTGGCGGCTTACGGCCGGGAGCGCCACACCTCCCTGGCCCGCTGGCAAGCCCCTGATCCCGATCAGGAAAACCTCCAGAGCCTGGTGCTCACCCGCGCCGACTTCGTGGCTCAGCGCACCGCCAACCGCAATCGTCTGGCCGCGCCGGGATCTGGACCCGTCCAGGCTTATCTGGAAACCCTCATCACCGCCCTGTCCGAGCAGATCGAGGCGATCGAGGAGGCGATGGCCGAGACCCTGCGCAAGGCCGCCGCGCTCAGCCGGGCCAAGAAGGCGCTGACCTCGATCAAGGGCATCGGCGACACCTCTGCCATCATCCTGCTCGCCCTGATGCCCGAGCTCGGCCGTATCGACCGGCGCCAGGCGACGTCCCTGGCCGGACTCGCCCCGCATCCCAACCAGAGCGGGACCACCGAGCGCTACCGACGCACAAAGGGCGGACGGCCCGAGATCAAGCAGGCTCTGTTCCTCCCCGCCCTGACCGCTACCCGCTTCAACCCCGTGCTCAAAGACACCTACCAGCGCCTCATCGCAGCGGGCAAAAAGCCCATCGTGGCGATCGTCGCCATCATGCGACGCCTCCTCGTCATCGCCAACGCACGCCTGCGCGATGCCTACGCCGAGGAGCAAAAAATCGCGCTCGCAACCGAAGCCAACTGAGTTGATGACGTTGAGAGGTGTCGATGTTTGCGACAGATTGACGAGATCAACCCGTCGATAACGGCTAGAGCATTTTCCGACGAAGTGGATACCGGTTCGTCGCAGAAAATGCGGCAAAATCAACGACCTAGAGAGCTTCGCGATTGCAACGCGATCGTGAAGTGCTCTAGGTGAGCTTAGCGACGCTTGTCTACCACCCGTTGATGCGCGGCCACACGGCCGTCACGCGGTTCTCGCCGTCGAGGACGTGGTAGCGGTCGTATTGCGCGCCCGTCGCGCAGGCGTGGTTCGGCAGGATGCGGACTTGCGCGCCGACGGCCAAGTCCGGCAGGGTGCCGTCCACGCCCTTGCGCAGGGCGACGATGCCGTGCTCCTGGTTGGCGTCGGCCACGATGAGGTCGGGATAGGGCCGGCCCTGCGTGTCGCAGACGAGGCCGTAGCCCTGCTCCACCGCCTGGCGCGCCGTGCCGCGGTCGCGCGAGAGTGCCATCCAGCCGGCATCGACGATGATCCAGCCCTTCGCCCGCTGGTGGCCGATCACGGTGGCGAGGACCGAGACGGCGATGTCCTCGACCGCCACCGAGCCGACTCCGGCCTGGAACAGGTCGCCGAGCATGTAGACGCCGGCCCGGACCTCGGTGATGCCGGTGAGGTCGCGGGCAAAGCGCGCCGTCGGCGTCGAGCCGACGCTGACCACCGGGCAGGGCAGGCCCGCCGCCCGCAAGGCGTCGGCCGCCGTCACCGCGGCGACCCGCTCGTTCTCGGCGGCTGCCGCCAGGGCCTCGGGATCGCGCAAGGAATAGCTGTCGCCGGCATGCAGCATCACGCCGCGCAAGGTCGCGCCGCCCGCGACGAGCGTCCGGCCGATCGCCACCAGGGTGTCGCCGTCATCGGGCGCGACGCCGGAGCGGTGGCCGTCGGCATCGACCTCGATCAGGACCGGGATCGCGTCGCCGCTCGCCCGGGCATGGGCCGCCACGGCCTGCGCCTGCTCCAGGCTGTCGAGGATGATCGCGAGGTCGGTGCCGCCGGCCCGGATCGCCGCGACCCGGGGCAGCTTCGCCGGCGCGATGCCGACGCCGTAGATCATGTCGCGCACGCCGCCCTCGGCGAAGTACTCCGCCTCCAGCAGGGTCGAGACGATGGCCGGGCCCTCGGGGAGGTCATGGCGATGCGGCCGACCTCGCGGGACTTCGCGGTCTTGAGGTGGGGGCGCAGGCGCACGCCGAGGCCGGTCAGATGGGTCCGCATCCGCTCGGCATTGGCGCGCAGGCGCGCCTCGTCGAGGAGCAGGCAGGGGGTCTGCAGGGTGTCGAGCGGCTCAGGCATGATCGCGTGCATCCTCCGGTCGCGACGGGTCCGGCCCGCAGGAAGCACGGGACCGGCCCCTTGCGCCATTAACGCCGCCTGCCTGTTACGTTAAGCTCCCAGTTAATGCTCGGACCCGACGACCTCCGCTTCTTCCTCGCCATCGCCGAGGCGCCGTCGCTCGCCGCCGCCTCGCGGACCCTCGACGTGTCGCCGCCGGCGGTCACCCAGCGCCTGCGCGCCCTGGAGGAACGGCTGGGGGTGCATCTCGTCGACCGGGGCGGTCGGCACCTCGCGCTCACCGACGAGGGCGAGCTGATCGCCGAGCGCGGCCGCGCGATCCTGGCGGCGTTGGGAGACCTCGACGAGGCGCTGGCGGCCCGGCGCGGGCAGGTGGTGGGGCACTTGCGGATCGTGGCGCCGCTGGGCTTCGGCCGGGCCTATGTCGCGCCCGTGGTGGCGGGGTTCCAGGCGGCGCACCCGCAAGTGGCGATCGACCTCATGCTCTCGGACCGCCTCGGCGGCGTGCCGGAGGGCACGTTCGACCTCGCGATCCATGTCGGCGAGATCGCCCAGGCGGCGCCCGGCCTGATCGCCCGGCGCCTCGCCCCCAACGACCGGGTGGTCTGCGCCGCGCCGGCCTATCTCGCCGCCCGGGGCGAACCGGCGAGCCCGCAGGACCTGCACGCCCATGCCTGCATCGCGTTGCGCGAGAACGACGAGGACGTGACCCTGTGGCGCTTCCGGCGCGACGGCGCCGAGACGCGGATCCGCATCGAGCCGCGTCTGGCCAGCAACGACGGCGAGGTGGTGCGCGGCTGGGCGCTGGCCGGCCGGGGCATCATCCTGCGCTCGGAATGGGACGTCGCCGCCGATTTGCGGGCCGGGCGCCTCGTCCGCCTGCTCGCCGACCACGCCCTGCCCGAGGCGCCGGTGATGGCGCTTCTCGGCGCCCCCCGCCGCGCCCGCGCCGCCCGCACCGGGCGCTTCCTCGACGCGCTCGCCGCCGCCCTCGACCCGCCGCCCTGGCGCTGATCTTGGCGGTCATCTTGGCGGTCATGACGACGGCCTCACGCGAACGCGATCCCGCCGGCCTCGCCAGCGCCGCAGAGTCCGGGTAACCCGGGATCATGCTGCCTCGCCGCCTCGCCCTCCTCCTCGCCCTTCTGGCTTCCTGCCTCGCCCTCGGCACCGCCGGGGCGCAGGTGCCGCGGCCGTCGAAATATGCCGACCTCGTCCGGGCCGAGCTGGTGACGCAGGAGAGCGCCGTCGCGCCCGGCGCCACCCTCACCGCCGGCGTGCGGCTGACGATGAAGCCGGGCTGGCACGTCTACTGGCGCAATCCGGGCGATTCCGGCCTGCCGCCGGAGATCGTCTGGACCCTGCCCCCGGGCTTCTCGGCCGGGAGCATCGCGTGGCCGGCGCCGGAGCGGATCCCGGTCGGCGACCTGATGAATTTCGGCTACGAGGGCGAGGTGCTGCTGACGGTGCCGCTCACCGCGCCGGAGACGCTCGGCGCCGGGCCCGTCCCGCTCAAGGCGAAGGTGTCCTATCTCGTCTGCGAGCGCGAATGCGTGCCGGGCGAGGCGACCCTGTCGGCGAGCTTGCCGGTGGCACCCGCCGGGACCAGCCCGCGGCCCGATTCCCGCACCGCCGCCCTGTTCGCGCAAGGCCGCGAGCGGCTGCCCGAACCCGCCCCCTGGCCGGTCCGGATGCGGCTGGATGACGGCGTTCCGGTGCTCGACATCGACGCGCCCGGCCTCCAGGCGCGGGACGTCGCGTTCTTTCCCTATTCCGAGACCGCCCTGGAGCATGCCGCCGCGCAAGGCGCGACGAGCGACGCGACCGGCCTGCACCTGCGGCTCCAGCGCAGCAGCCAGGCCGCGCCCGACGCCCCCCCGCCCCAGGCCGACGGGGTCCTGACCTTCACGGAGGAGACCGGATCGGGCCCGGTCCGCCGCGCCTACGCCCTCGGCACGGCGACGCCGGTACCCGGCACCGTCGCGGCGGCGTCGGTCGCGGCAACCCCGATCCCCGTCATCCCCGCCTCGGGGCCGGGCGGGGCCGAGGGCCTGTGGCAGGCGGCATTCCTCGCTTTCCTGGGCGGGCTCCTGCTCAACCTGATGCCCTGCGTCTTCCCGGTTCTGTCGATCAAGGTGCTGAGCCTAGTGCGCCATTCCGGCGAGAGCCCGGGCCGGGTGCGGCTGCACGGCCTCGCCTACGCGGCCGGCGTGCTGGTGACCTTCCTCGGCCTCGCCGGCCTGCTGATCGCGCTCCGGGCCGGCGGCGCCCAGATCGGCTGGGGCTTCCAGCTGCAATCGCCCCTGGTGGTGGCGGGCCTCGCCTACGGGCTCTTCGCCATGGGCCTGAGCCTGTCGGGGGTCTGGCATCTCGGCGGCCGGGCGGCGGCCCTCGGCGACGGCCTGACCCGGCGCGCCGGGCTCGAGGGCTCGTTCTTCACCGGCGTGCTGGCGACCGTGGTCGCCACGCCCTGCACCGCGCCGTTCATGGGCGCGGCGGTCGGCTACGGCCTGACGCAAGGGCCCGCCGTGGCGCTGACGGTCTTCGCGGCGCTCGGCCTCGGCCTCGCCCTTCCCTTCGCCCTGCTGGCGGCCTGGCCCGCCGGCTTGCGCCGCCTGCCGCGGCCCGGCGCCTGGATGGAAGCCCTGAAGGGCTTCCTCGCCTTCCCGCTCTACCTCACGGTGGCCTGGCTGATCTGGGTGCTGAGCCAGCAGGTCGGCTCCGCCGGACTGATGGCCGCGCTCACCGGCCTGGTGCTGGTGGGCTTCTGCGCCTGGGCGATCGAGCGCGGCCGGATGGCGGGCCCCCTCGCCCGGCGCGCGGCGCAAGGCGCGGCACTCCTCGGCCTCCTCGGGCTCGCGGGCCTCGTCGCGGTCCTCGACCGCGACCGCGCCGGCCCGGTGACGGTGGCGAGCGCCGACGGGATCGAGCCGTTCAGCCGTGCCCGGCTCGACGCGCTCCTCGCCGCGCGCCGGCCGGTCTTCGTCAACATGACGGCGGCCTGGTGCATCACCTGCCAGGTCAACGACCGCGCCACCCTGCGGGCGGCCGCGGTGCAGGATGCCTTCAGGGCCCACGACGTGGCGCAACTCAAGGGCGACTGGACCAACCAGAACCCGGAGATCACCCGGGTGCTGGAGGCCAACGGCCGCTCCGGCGTGCCGCTCTACCTGCTCTACGACGGGCGCGGCGGCGTCGCGGTGCTGCCGCAGATCCTGACCGAGGCGACGGTGCGCGAGGCCCTGGCGGCGCTGCCCGCCGGGACCGGGCCGCGGGCGGCCTTGCCGTGAGGCCCCGGTTCAGGCCAGCCATGCGCGAAAGAGCCTGAACCCGGCACGGTCCCCCGTCTTATGCTGCGATGCAGCAGCGAGGACGGCCGAGGACCGCAATGCAGCACACGATGGAACAGGCGGCCCCCGCCACGGCGACCGGGCGATCCGCGGCCCTGGCGCTCCTGGCGCTGGCCGCGGCCTCGTTCGGAATCGGCACCACCGAGTTCGTCATCATGGGGCTCCTGCCCGAGATGGCGGCCGATCTCGGCGTCGGCATCCCGAAAGCGGGCCTGCTGGTCTCGGGCTACGCGCTCAGCGTCACCTTCGGCTCGCCCCTGGTGGCGGCGGCCCTGTCGCGCCTCGACCGGCGCCGGGCGCTCCTGGTGCTGGTCGCCCTGTTCATCCTCGGCAACGTGCTCTGCGCGCTGGCACCGGATTATCGCCTGCTGATGCTCGCCCGCATCGTCACGGCGCTCTGCCACGGCGCCTTCTTCGGCCTCGGTGCCGTGGTCGCCGCCGATCTGGTGCCGCCGCACCGCAAGGCCAGCGCCATCGCGATCATGTTCACCGGGCTGACGCTGGCCAACGTGCTCGGCGTGCCCTTCGGCACCGCCCTGGGCCATGCCTATGGCTGGCGGGCGACGTTCTGGGCCGTGGTCGGCATCGGCTTCGTGGCGGCGGCCGCCCTCGTCGCCTGGCTGCCGCGGGACCTCGCGCGGGACGGCGGCAGCCTCCTGTCGGAGATGCGGGCGCTGCGCCGAACCCAGGTGGTGCTCGCGATGCTCCTGAGCGTGCTCGCCTCCGCGAGCCTGTTTAGCGTCTTCACCTACGTGGCGCCGCTGCTGGCCGCGACCGCGGGCGCCGGTCCCTCGGTGATCACCGGCGTGCTGCTGCTGTTCGGCGTCGGGCTCACCCTCGGCAACGGGCTCGGGGGCCGCCTCGGCGACTGGCGGCTGATGCCCTCGGTGATCGGTCTGGGCCTCGCCCTGGCGGGGGTGCTGCTGGCCCTGGTGCCGGCGAGCGCCGCGCTCGTCCCCGCCACCGCGCTCATCGGCCTGTGGGGCATCCTCGCCTTCGCGCTCGTGGCGCCGCTGCAGATGCGGGTGCTCACCGCCGCCGACGGCGCCCGCAACCTGGCCTCGACGGTCAACCAGGGCGCCTTCAACCTCGGCAACGCCATCGGGGCCTGGCTCGGCGGCGTGGCGATCACCGCCGGCGTACCCTACGGCCACCTGCCGGCGATCGGGGCGGTGCTGGCGCTCGCGGTGGCCGGCGTCGGCGTGGTGGCGCACCGGCTCGACCGGTGAGCACGCCGCGCCAGAAGAAGCCTGATACCAACGGTCGTTGGAAACGACCTTTGGTTCCGTTCTCGAATTTTCGTCAAGCCTCTGGCTTGGCATAGACAATTCGAGATGGCTCAATGGCCCTATGCGTCAGCATCTTGGGCCATTGGTAGTATCCATGAGAGAAGCCCCGCCGGCGGGGGCCGGACGGGGCTTGGAGTCGAGGTCCAGAGACGCGGAGCCTAACGCCTCCCCGGGGGCCGGCGCATCCTCCGTTTGCGGGACGGATCAGGCGTGCGGGCGAGCCCGGCGCCGCGGCGTCGCCCGCGCCGTCGCAGCCGGGGCGCATCGCCGCCAGCCCCAATGGTCGTAGTCGGTCGTGGCGCGGGCCTCGCACCAGCCCTGGCGGCGCAGGGCGGCGGCGTAGCGGTCGCGGTCCTCGCAGGCCTGCTCGGCGAGCGGCGAGGACGGCAGGCCGCACGCCGCATCGGCCCGCTGCCAGCGCGCGACGGTATCCTCCGCCGCCAGGACGGGAGCGGCGCCCGCGACCAGGAGGGCGAGGGCGAGGAGCGAACGCAGGGACGACATCACACAGGGCCTTGAATGGAGGAAGGGTGATCGATGAGCGTCGATCGTGGCGGGGATCGGACAAAGTCGCGCAGTCCCGTCAAGAAATGATGCACCCCGCCATCAGGCCTAATCCCTTCAGCCGAGCAATCCTGCCGGCTCTCCTCGTCGTCCGGTTTGCGCCTTCGAGACTGCTTCGCAGCACCTCGGACCCTGTTTGAGCAGCGTGATTTGACGAAAACTGAGAAAAATCAGGAGATGTCCTACCCTTCCACCTCATCCTGAGGTGTTGGCGATCAGAGATCGCACGCGATCGCAGATCGACTGACCTCGAAGGAGGCCTCCAGACGCCTCTGCGATCCCTGGAGCCCTCCTTCGAGGCTCTCTTCGTTCGCACCTCAGGATGAGGTGAGCGGGTAGGATGATCCCGCCTGCCTCAAATATTGGGTCGGAATCCTGCTCAAACAGGCTCTCAGGATGAGGTCAGAGGATGAGACGATCCCGCCTCACTCAAATCGTTTATGGAAAATCCCGCTCGAACGGGCTCTGAATGAGACCGTGACCGGTCTTCGCGTCGCGCGTGGACGGCAGCGCCCCCGGACATGCCGCGCGCGGCCTGCGGATGTCTACAGCGCCCCTTCGCGAATCGACCCCGGATCCGCCAGCGCATGGAGCAGGCCCGCCGCCGCGTGGGCGAAGCGCAGCGTCACGGCCTTGCGGCGGGCGCCGGCCAGGGGATGGGCGGGCGGCTCGCGCAGGATCTCCGCCCCGAAGGCGTCGGCGACGATGAGGCCGGTATCCTCGGGCAGGATGTCCACCGGCAGGGTCTCGGGCACCGCGAAATAGAAGCGGTCGCAGAAGTCGCGGTAATCCGGCCATTTCCGGTCGGCGCGGAAATCCGCGACGCTCGACTTGATCTCGATGATCGTCAGCTTGCCGCAGCCCCCAAGCGCGATCAGGTCGGCGCGCCGGCCGTTGGCCAGGGTGAATTCGGGGATCGTGACGTGGCCGAGTTCGGCGAACAGGCGCCGCACGCCCCGCTGCACGCTGAGCGCGGTCGGCGATTGGCGGCGGTCGACGGGGAGCGAGAGGGCGAGGGCGGCGGACAAGGTTGTGGAGGGGCGCTGCTGCGGGGTTGCCAAGAGGGCCGAACGAGAGATCGAATCGGGAACGCCATCGGACCAGCTTCGCGCGGTGTTGTCACCTGCGGCCCGTGTCGCAGGGCGCGCACCCCGCCGAGGCCGGTCGTGCGAAACCGGGTGGCGCGACGGACGAAGCGGTTGATCTCCCGCGCCCGCTCGTCGATGGTCGCCACCGATGCAGCCGCGCGAGACGGCAAGGTTCACGGGAGGGAGCGACGGGCATGGTGGGGCAGCGCGCCGCCGAGGGGCGAAAAGGGGGGCGGGCCGGCATGCGCCTGGTCGGCGGCACGGCACTCGCCCATGGCGAGGCGGTGCGGCTCGACGGCGTCAGCATCGCCTTCACCCTGAAGGGCGGCAAGCGCTACGTCGCGGTCGAGGGCATCGACCTCGCGGTGATGCCGGGCGAGTTCGTGGCGGTGGTCGGGCCGACCGGCTCGGGCAAGTCGACGCTCCTCAACGCCGCCGCCGGCCTGCTCAAGCCGGCTTCGGGCAGCGTCACGGTGTTCTCCTCGGCCCTGTCGGGGCTCAATGCCCGCGCCGGCTACCTCTTCCAGGCCGATGCCCTGATGCCGTGGAAGACGGCAATCGACAACGTCGCGGTGGCCCTGGAGCCGCAGGGCGTGCCCCGCGCCGAGGCCCTGGCGCGGGCCCGCGACTGGCTGGCCAAGGTCGGGCTCGCGACCTTCACCGACCGCTATCCGCACATGCTCTCGGGCGGCCAGCGCAAGCGCGTGGCTCTGGCCCAGATGCTGATCCGCGACCCCGAGATCCTGCTGATGGACGAGCCGTTCGGGCCGCTCGACGCCCAGACCCGGCAGATCATGGGCAACCTGCTGCTCGACCTGTGGGCCGCCAACCGCAAGGCAGTGATGTTCGTCACCCACGACCTCGAGGAGGCGATCGCGCTCGCCGACCGGGTGGTGGTGCTCTCCGCCGGCCCGGCGGCTGGAATCGTCGGCGAGTTCAAGGTCGATCTCGCCCGCCCGCGCGACATCAGCGAGATCCGCCTCGAGCCGCAATTCCACGCCCTCTACAAGGAAATCTGGTCGTGCCTGCGGGTCGAGGTGTCGCGCGCCTATGCGGGCGGCCCGGCGTGACGATGAACCGGAGAGTCCCCTCGTGAACCGCCCCGTGAACCGCCTGGGCCTCCTCGCCCTGCAGATCCTCGTCGGCCTCGTCGGCCTGGCGATCTGGCACGTGCTCACCGTCTATCCCATCCTGGGCGCGCCCAAGCAGATCCAGTTCTTCTTCTCGACCCCGGTCGACGTGCTGAAGCGGACCTGGACCGAGATGACCAATCCCGAGATCTGGGGCCATCTCTGGATCACCCTGCAGGAGACGGTGCTGGCCTTCGTCACCGGCGCGCTCGGCGGCATCGCCTTCGGGTTCCTGTTCGCCCGCAACGCGCTGCTGGCCGCCGTGTTCGATCCCTACATCAAGGCGGCCAACGCGCTTCCCCGGGTGGTGCTGGCACCGATCTTCGCCCTGTGGTTCGGGTTGGGCATCTGGTCGAAGGTGGCGCTCGGCTTCACCCTGGTGTTCTTCATCGTGTTCTTCAACGTCTACCAGGGCGTGCGCGAGGTGAGCCCGGTGGTGCTCAACAACGCCCGGATGCTCGGCATGAGCGAGCGTGGGTTGCTGCGCCACGTCTACTGGCCCTCGGCCCTGACCTGGATGTTCTCCTCGCTCCACACCGCGGTCGGCTTCGCCCTCGTCGGGGCGGTGGTGGGCGAGTATCTCGGGTCCTCGGCCGGGCTCGGCTACAAGATCCACGAGGCCGAGAGCGTGTTCGACGTCACCGGCGTCTTTGCCGGGATGCTGATCCTGACCGTGTTCGTCATCGTGATCGACACGATCGTCACCCTGATCGAGAACCGCCTCCTGGTCTGGCGCCCGCAGGCCGGCGGCCAGAGCTGAGAGAGCAAGGGAGAATGTTTCAGATGCAACGCCGCAGCTTCCTCGCCGGCGCCGCCGCCCTGGCGCTCAGCCCCGCCGTGCCGGCCCGGGCCGATACCGTGAAGGTCCGCATCGGCGTCGGCGGCAAGCCCCTGCTCTACTACCTGCCGCTGACGATCGCCGAGCGGAAGGGCTACTTCAAGGAGGAGGGCGTCGAGGCCGAGATCAACGATTTCGGCGGCGGCGCGCGCTCGCTCCAGGCGCTGATCGGCGGCTCGGTCGACGTGGTGACGGGCGCCTACGAGCACACGATCCGGATGCAGGCCAAGAGCCAGGACGTGCGGGCCGTCTGCGAGCTCGGCCGTTTCCCCGCCATCGTGATCGGGGTGCGCAAGGACCTCGCCGACACGGTGAAGTCCGCCGCCGACTTCAAGGGCCGCAAGATCGGCGTGACGGCGCCGGGCTCCTCGACCGCGCTCACCGCCCAGTACGCGATGATCAAGGCCGGGCTGAAGGCCTCCGACGCAGCCCTCATCGGCGTCGGCGGCGGTGCCGGCGCCATCGCGGCGATGAAGAAGGGCGAGATCGACGCGATCTCCCACCTCGACCCGGTGATCGCCAAGCTGGAGGCCGACGGCGACATCAAGGTCATCGTCGACACCCGCACCGAGGCCGGCACCCGGGCGCTGTTCGGCGGGCCGAACCCGGCGGCGGTGGTCTATACCAAGCAGGACTGGATCGAGCACCACGCCGCCGCGACCCAGAAGGTCGTCAACGCCTTCGCCAAGGCGCTGAAATGGATCGTCGCGGCCTCCCCGGAAGAGATCGCCGACACGGTGCCGCCGGCCTACCATTTCGGCGACAAGGCGCTGTACGTGCAGGCGGTGAAGAACTCGCTCGAGAGCTATTCCCGCACCGGCGTCCCGACGCAGGAGGGCATGGCGAGCGTGCTGGAACTGGTCCGCACCCTCGATCCCGACTTGCAGGGCGCCAAGATCGACCTCGCCACGACCTTCGAGGACCGGTTCGTCAAGCGGGCGATGGGGTGATCCCGCCCGGCGCGCGAGCGGCGCCGAGAATCGCTCACGCCCATCCAACCCGGGCCTCGGCAACGCGCGGCTCGGGCATCGCCGCCAGGCGGCCCTTGCCGGCGGCCTTGGCGCGGTAGAGCGCCGCATCCGCCTCGGCGAGCAGCGCCTCCGGGGTCATCCCCGGGGTCGCCCAGCCGATCCCGACGCTCAAGCCGACGCCGATCCCGACCTCGTAGGGGGCCTTCACGGCCTCGATCAGGCGCGCCGCCACGGCAGCGGCCTCGTGGGCGCGTGCGCCGCCGGCCAGGATCACGAACTCGTCGCCGCCGAGCCGGGCCGCTTGCCACTCCTCCGGGATCACCGCGGCGATCCGCCGGGCGACCTCCACCAGCAGGACGTCGCCGGCGGCGTGGCCGAGGCCGTCGTTGACCGCCTTGAAGCCGTCGAGGTCGAGATACAGCAGGGCGAGGTCATTGGTGCCGCCCCGCATCCCCGCAGCGAGGTCCTCCATCAGCCCGGGGCGGTTGCGCAGGCCGGTGAGGGCATCGTGGGTGGCCCGGTGCTGGCTCTCGCGCTTGGCGAGCAGCACCTCGACATAGGTGCGGTTGAGCCGGACCGTCGTCGCGTTCATCGACATCATGAACAGCAGGCCCAGGGCCACCCCGACGAGGAACCAAGCGTCGCGGTAATGGACGAGGAGCATCAGCGTCATCGGCAGGCTGCACAGGGCGAGCATCGCGACCGCGTGGCGCGGGGCCGCATAGTTGCGGGTGACGATGCCGTTGAGGATTCCCATCATGGTCAGCGGCGCCAGGACCTGCAGCACCAGATCGCCGCTCAGCACGCACAGGACCGTGGCGAGGCTGATCATGGCGGCCCAGGCGAGGCTCGAGGCGAGCATCAGGTCGGTCGGTGCCGGCCGCCCGGCCGCGACGGCGCGGTGAAGCCGCCGGATCAGGACCACGCGGAACCCGAGCAGGGCGGCATCCGTCGCCAGCACAGCCAGGAAGACCGGTCCCGGATGCCGGATCGCCGCCATGACCTCGATGGTCAGCATCCCCAACGCGCCCAGCACCATGGTCGGCGGGGAGGACAGGAGCGTCGCGATCAGGCGGATTCGCAGGTCGCTCGGCAGGTCGAGGCCGGGATCCACCAGCCAGCGCAGGAGCGCGGCCCGGGGCAGCTGGTAGGTCGGCAGGGCGTCGGGCATGGAACCGCCTTCGGATGCGGCCTCTTTGGCACGGCACGCCGCGAGTATGCGGTCCGGACTTAAGACTTCATGATAATCCGGGGCCACGGCGGCGAGATAGGACAAGTTTCTCTTCGCCGTGACGCTGCGTCCACAGCTCTCCTGGTCCGGATGTGACGTTTCGTCAGGTCCGCCGCAACCATTCGATCAGGCCTGCCCCGGGGGCGAGCCAGACGAAGGCCCAGAGGAAGGCCGAGGACAGGTTGGCGAGCTGGAACCAGAGCCGCGGCAGCAGCGCCACCCCGGCGATCAGCGGCACCACCGCCCGGGCCGGCCCGATGAAGCGGCCGACGAAGATCGCCCAGGCGCCCCAGCGCTGGCAGAAGGCCTCGCCCTTGGCGACCATCTCGGGGTAGCGCCCGAGCGGCCAGATCCGCTTGGCGCCGTCCTTGTAGTAGCGGCCGATCTCGTAGGAGACCCAGTCGCCCAGGATCGCCCCGATCGCCGCCCCGACCATCACCGGCAGGAAGGGGATCGCGCCCGAGCCGATCAGAGCCCCGATCCCGATCAGGATCACGGTCGCCGGCACCAGGAGCGAGAGCACCACCAGGGATTCGCAGAAGGCGATGATCCCGGTGATCACCGGCGCCCAGGCCTGGTGGTCGCGTACGAACTCGATGACCGTGTTGCGTAAGCTCTCGAAATCCATGGAACCTTGACCTTGGGTGAGTGCCGGCGGGACAAGTCGGGGAGCCGGGCGGGTGTTCCGCCGCTCCCCGGTCTACCGGAGGCGGGTGAGCGCGGTGTGAACCCGGCCCCGGCCCGGGCGGCCGCGTGCTTTTGCGGCACGCGCGCGGTTGCCAGGAGCGCCCGGTTCCGGGAATCGTGCGGGCCTTGAGCGCCCCCGGCCGGGGGTCCTTCGCATCTCTCGCGGGGTCTCGTGTCGCGATGAACGTCCTGTCGATCCAGTCCCACGTCGCCTACGGCCATGTCGGCAACGCCTCGGCGGTCTTCCCGATGCAGCGGCTCGGGGTCGAGGTCTGGGCGGTGCATACCGTGCAGTTCTCCAACCACACCGGCTACGGCGCCTGGCGCGGCCGGGTGTTCGACGGGCCGGCGATCGAGGAGCTGGTCGAGGGTATCGCCGAGCGCGGCGTGCTCCCGACCTGCGACGGGGTGCTGTCCGGCTACATGGGCTCGGCCGATATCGGCACCGCGATCCTGCGGGCGGTGGCGCGGGTGCGGGCGGAAAACCCCGCGGCGCTCTATTGCTGCGATCCGGTGATCGGCGATATCGGCCGCGGGGTGTTCGTGCGGCCCGGCATCCCGGAATTTATGCGCGACCACGCGGTGCCGGCCGCCGACATCATCACCCCGAACCAGTTCGAGCTCGATTTCCTGAGCGGGATCGAGACCCGCACGCTCGCCGACGCCAAGGCCGCTGTCGCCGCCGTGCAAGCGAGCGGGCCGAAGGTGGTGCTGGTCACCTCGCTCCACACCGAGGAGACGCCCGACGACAGCATCGACATGCTGGCCGGCGCCGACGGGCTGTTCTGGCGCCTGCGCACGCCCCGCCTGTCGCTCGACATCAACGGAGCGGGCGATGCGACCGCCGCCCTGTTCCTGGTGCACTACGCCCGCAGCCGCTCGGCCGGCGAGGCGCTGGGCGCCGCCGCCGCCTCGATCTTCGGCCTCCTGCGCCGCACCGCGGAAGCCGGGTCGCGGGAGATCCTGACCGTGGCGGCCCAGGACGAGTTCGTCGCGCCGAGCCGCACCTTCCCGGTCGAGGCGGTGTAGGTCATACCAACGGTCGTTGGAAACGACCGTCGGTTCCGTTCTCGAATTTTCGTCAAGCCTCTGGCTTGGCACAGGAAAATTCGAGATGGCTCAATGGCCCGATGCGTCAGCATCTTAGGCCTTGGCATCACATGCCTCCAAGGGGTCGGGCTACGCCTCCAGGGCGAGCAGCGCGAAGCTCGCCAGCCAGTGCTCGCCCATGTAGTCGTCGGCGAGGTGGGGCAGCGCCGCGTCGAGATGGGCCTGCGCCGTCTCCCGCAGCACCGGCACCCGGGCATCGTTCGCCGGCAGCGCGCCGGCGAGCGCCCGCAGGCACCAGGCGCGGCTGAGGTTGAGCCCGTCGAGATGGGCGATCTTGCCGTCGCTGCGGTCGGTGACGGTGGCGGGCCGGAACAGGGTGTCGGGCCGGCGCTCGGCGAGGCGCGGCAGGAAGCGGTCGAACCAGGGCGAGAACTCGTCCGCCGGCATCAGGCGGCGCAGGGCTTCGGCCTCGATCAGCGCGGAGGACAGGAAGTCGTCGCCGCTCGGCTCGCCCCAGGCCGGGCAATCGGCATCCGCGCCGTACCAGCGCAGGGCCGTGGCGCGCAGCAAGTCGGTCAGCCCGGCATCCCCGGTTCCGTCGGCGTAATCCGCCGCCATGCGCAGGCCGAAGGCAGTGTTGAAATGGGTGCCGACCCGCACCGGATAGGGCGAGAGCGGCAGGAACTCGCGGAAGCGCTGCGCGACGATCTCCGCCATCGGCGCCAGGGCCCGGGCCCAGCGCGGGTCGGGCAGCCGTCCGAGCTCGTCGGCGAGCTTGAGCGCCCAGGCCCAGCCATAGGGCCGCTTGAAGCCCCGGGCCGTCGGCGCCGCGAGATAGGCGCACTCGCCCGCGACCTTCTCGGGCGTCAGCTGCCGGTCGAACAGGGACCGGATCGCCCCGGCCTGCGGCCCCTCGGGGAAGCGGCGCAGCACCCGGGCGAGCAGCCAGTAGCCGTGGACGCAGGAATGCCAGTCGAAGCTGCCGTAGAACACCGGATGCAGCGCGGCCGGCGTGCGGGCATCCTCCGGGCCAGCGAGCGTGTGGTCCGGCTTGTTCGGGTATTCCCGGGTGACGTGGCCGAGGGTGAGGGCGGCAAAGCGCGCGGCGGTCTCGGGGGTCAGGGTGTGGGGCATCGGTCGGGCGCTCCGTCGGATCGTGCCGCTCGCCTACACCATCCGTCGACGCCGGTGCAGCTTGCCACCGGGATTTCCTGGAGTTACAACAAATACGTGCGAATGGTCTGGGACGAGCCCAAGCGAAAGAAGAATCGCCAGCCCCCTCCCGCCGGGCACGGGCTCGACTTCGCCGATGCCCGCGATCGCTTCGAGTGGGAGACCGCGGCGATCAGCGAGAGCTACAGCGGCAAGTCCGGCGGCGCACGATACATCGCGACCGGCTACCTCGACGGCAAACTCGTCAGCCTCACCTTCTCGCTCCTCGGCACGGAGGCCGTGTCAGCCATCAGTCTGCGGACTGCCAGCAACCGCGAGAGGAGAGCCTATGCCGGACGATTCGAGTAAGCGAGCGGTGCCCATGCTGAGCGATGCGGAGGAAGCCGAGCTTCAGGCACGGATGGCCGCGGATCCGGATGCCCGAGAGATGACAGACGAAGAACTCGGCCGGATGCGGCCCGCCCGCGAGGTCCTGCCGCCGGCTGTCTTCGCTGCCTTGACTAAGCGTGGGCGGCCGAAGTCGCCGAGCCCGCTCGTGCAAGTCACGCTGCGACTCGATTCAGAAGCCCTGGCAGCCTTCAAGGCCACCGGCCCGGGCTGGCAGACCCGGATCAACGAGACGGTCAAACGCGCCGCAAAGCAGCTCTGACAGGATCGCTGAAAGCGCCGCCAAGGCAGTTTCGCGAAACTGCCTTGGCGGTCACGCGTGGCGCTTCCCATCCGCCACCAGGGCTTGCGCCCCCCACCCGTTCCGTGCTGCCTCGCCCCCGAGCCCCGGCAAGGACGAGACGACGATGCCCGCACGCCGCTACGCCACCCTGGACGTGTTCACCGAGACCCCCCTCGCCGGCAATCCGCTGGCGGTGGTGCTCGATGCCGAGGGGCTGGACGATACCGCGATGCAGGCCATCGCCGCCGAGTTCAACCTGTCGGAGACGGTGTTCGTGCTGCCGCCCGCCGAGGCGCGGCACCGGGCGCGGCTGCGGATCTTCACGCCGACCCAGGAACTCGCCTTCGCCGGTCATCCGACCGTCGGCACCGCGGTGCTGCTCGCCCTCGGCGACACGCGGGCGGAGATCGCCGACGCGGTGGCGTTCGGGCTCGAGGAGACGGTCGGGGTGGTGCCCTGCGTGGTCGAGACCGCGGAGGGCACGGGCGGGGAGAGACGCGGCCGTGCGCGCTTCCGCCTGCCGCGGCTGCCGGAGAGCTGGGGCGAGGAGCCCGACGCCACGGCGCTTGCCGCGGCCCTGAACCTGTCGCCCTCCGAGATCGGCTTCGCCCGCCACCGGCCGAGCCGCTACAGCGCCGGCACGCCGTTCCACCTCGTGCCGGTCCAGGGCCTCGACGCCCTGGCGCGGGCGCGCACCAGCGCCGACGCGATGGTGCAGGCCCTCGGGGCCGGCGCGAAGGTCTTCCTCTATACCGGCGAGACCGGGGATGCGGCCCACAGCTTCCGGGCGCGGATGTTCGCCCCCGCCGCCGGCATCGCCGAGGATCCGGCGACCGGGGGCGCCGTCGCGGCCCTCGCCGGGGCGCTCATGCAGTTCGAGCCCTTGGGCGGCGGCACCCACGATCTCGTCGTCGCGCAAGGGATCGAGATGGGCCGGCCGAGCGAGATCGCGCTCCAGCTCACCATCGAGGACGGCGCCCTGCGGGCGGCCGAGATCGGCGGCAGCGCCGTGCTGGTCTCCGAGGGCGTGCTGCACCTGTGATACCAACGGTCGTTGGAAACGACCTTTGGTTCCGTTCTCGAATTTTCGTCAAGCCTCTGGCTTGGCATAGACAATTCGAGATGGCTCAATGGCCCGATGCGTCAGCATCTTGGGCCATTGGTATGACACAACATCCGGACGATCACGTCCGGATGCCGTGTCACGAGCCCGCGCGGCGCTTGAGCGGAGCCGAAACATGACGAACCTCACCCTCACCCCGGCCCGCCGGATCGACGCCCGGATGGTCGCGCATGACTGGGCCTGGGCCCGCGACAATCGGGCGGCGATCCAGGCCCATTGGGAGCGGCGGCGGGCGGAACGGCCGGCGATGTTCAACGGCACGGTGCTGATGCTGCGCCGCTGGTCGCTCGCCGCGGGCGTGCTCGAGGCCGAGCTGTTCGAGGCCGAATACGCCGCCCTCACCGCCCTGAAGGATTGGGGCTTCCCGGACGGGAGCGTGCTCAACGTCTTCGCGGCAGCGGTGCCGCGGACCCGGGACGGCACCTTCCTGCTCGGCGAGATGGGCCCGCACACGGCCGCCGCCGGGCGGGTCTACTTTCCCTGCGGCACGCCGGACCCGACCGATATCGACGCCGGAGGCCGGGTCGACCTCGCGGCGAGCGCCTTGCGCGAATTGCGGGAGGAGACCGGCCTCGTCGCTCCCGAGGGGCCCGATCCGGGCTGGATCGTCGTGCGCGACGGCGGCCTGATGGCGCTCCTGCGCCCGGTGCAGCTCGCCGAGGACGAGGCCCTCCTGCGCGAGCGGATCGCCGGGCACCTCGCGGCGGAAGCGGAGCCGGAACTGTCGGCCATCGTCGGGGTGCGTGCATCCGCGGATCTCGATCCCGCCCGGATGCCCGGCTTCGTCCGGCACTACCTCGCGAGCGTCCTGGCCGGGGCCTGAGCCGAGCGGGGCAGCCCGGCGGCGGAATCGGTTCACAGCCCGCCTCCGCACGGCTAGGGTTCCGCCGAAGGCGCCCGCCCGTGGCGCCGCCAGGGGGGAATCAGCGATGACCAGGATGCCGAGGGCCGTGGCCCTGGCGATGCTCGGATGCGGCCTCGCCGCCGGGCGGGCCGGGGCGGAGGTGACGCGGTTCGAGACCGTCGCGGCGGAGAAGCCGGCCCTGCAGGGCCGCAGCTTCGGCGAGCGCGGACAGGCGGAGAAGATCACCGGCCGGGCGACCATCGCCCTCGATCCGACCGACCCCCACAACGCGATCATCGCCGACCTGGCCCTGGCGCCCCGCAACGCCGAGGGCCGGGTCGAGGCCACGGCCGACGTGGTGCTGCTGCGGCCCGAGCGCCCCAACGGGCTCCTCCTGGTCGAGATCCCCAATCGCGGCCGCAAGCTGATCGGCCCGCTGGTCGAGGGTTCCTCGACCGCGGCGTCGGGCCGGCTCGACCAGGCCGGCGATGCCGGCCGGGGCTTCCTGCTGTCGCGGGGCTACACGCTCGCCTGGATCGGCTGGCAGGGCGACATCGCCCCCGGCGCAGGGATGGGCATCCGCCTGCCGGTTCTGTCCGGGATCACCGGGCCGTCGCGCGAGGAATGGAGCTTCGAGACCACGCAATCCCCGGTCGAGGCGCCGCTGACCTGGCCGGCCGCCGATCTCGCCCCGGAGAAGGCCCGCCTCACCGTGCGGGCGAAGCCTGACGATCCGCGCACGACGCCGCCCGGCCTGTCGTTCCGCTTCCTCGATCCGACGCGCATCGCGATCACCCGGCCCGAGGGCTTCGACGGCAGCGCCCTCTACGAGCTGAGCTACACCGCCCGCGACCCGGCGGTGATGGGAATGGGCCTCGCGGCGATCCGCGACGTGGCGACCTTCCTGCGCCACGATGCGAGCGACCGGAACCCCCTCGCCGCGAACGGCCGCAGCACCATCGACCGGGCGGTCGGCTTCGGCATCTCGCAATCGGGGCGGGTGCTGCGCGATCTCCTCTATCTCGGCCTCAACGAGGACGAGCGGGGCCGGATCGTGTTCGACGGGATGATGCCGCACATCGCCGGCAGCCGGCGCAGCTTCACCAATGCCCGCTTCGCCCAGCCCGGGCGCAATCCCGGCCCCCATCTCGACCGCTACTACCCGGCCGACCAGTTCCCCTTCGCCTACGAGACGACGACCGACGCCCTGACGGGGCGGCGCGACGGCCTCCTCCTGCGCTGCCGCTCGTCCAATACCTGCCCGCTCCTGATGCATGTCGACAGCGAGTACGAGCTGTGGGGCTCCCGCGGCGCGCTCGTGACCACCGACACGCGGGGCGCCGACTTGGCCCAGCCGCCGGAGGTCCGGGTCTACATGGTCACCGGGGCGCCGCACTTCGCCGATCCGGACGCCAGGACCGCGAGCGTGCCCGGTTGCGCCCTGCCGGCGAGCCCGGTCCATGCCGGGGCCGCGTCGCGGGCGCTCCTCGTCGCGCTCGAGGGATGGATCACCGATCGCGTCGCGCCGCCGCCGAGCCGCTATCCCTCGCGGGCCGACGGCACGCTGGGTCAGCCCGCGCATCTCTACCCGCCGATTCCCGGCCTGCCCTATGCCGGCCTCTACAACCCGGCGCAGTGGGTGGAGCCCGGCGACCCGCCGGTGGTGCGCGGCACCTACCCGCTGCTGCTGCCGAAGGTCGATCCGGACGGCAACACGCTGGCGGGGATCCGCCTGCCGCTGATCGAGGCGCCGCGGGCGACCTACACCGCCTGGAACCCGACCCGCGGCGTCGCCGCCGACACCCTGTGCAACCAGAAGGGCGGCGTGCTGCCCTTCGCGGCGACGAAGGCGGAGGCGCAGGCCGCCCGCGATCCGCGGCCCTCCCTCGAGGAGCGCTACCCGGATCCGGACGCCTACGCGGCCGCCGTCAGGGCGGCGGCCGAGCGGATGGTGGCCGAGCGCACCCTGCTGCCGGCGGATGCGGAGGAGATGGCCAAGGCGGCGGCGGAAGGCCGGCTGGCGCGGTAAGCGTTCCGCCCTGGGACCCGCGAGCCGATTCGCGGGTTCCCGCTCCACACCGTCACTGCGGATAGGCCATGGTCGCCAAGCTCGTCGAACTCGTCCGGGAGGCCGCGGCACAGGCCCGGCTCGTCGCCCGGGGCTATCCGTCGGGGTGCGGCGCCGACGCGCTGCCCTGGACGATCGTCCGGCGATTCGACGACGACGTGCGCGGCAACGTCGAGCGCGATCCCCGGATCGAGGATGCCCGCGACGGGGTGCTGATCGCCGCGGTGAACCTCGCCGAGGCCAGACCCGACGAGGAGGCCGAGATGCCCGAGCGCGAGCGCCTCGTGAAGGCGATCAACGACCTCGAATGGACGGTGCTCAGCCGCGGCATCGCCAACCGCGCCGCGGCCGCGCTCGGCTACGGCGAGGCCGGCGAGCGGCTCCGCGACGCGGGCTGACGCCCGGCGCGGAAGACCGCCTTCAGCCCAGGAAGTCGCCGCATTTCGGCGGCGGCTCGGTCCCCCACGGCATCAGCGGCACCGTCGAGGTCGAGTTCTTCGGCGAGCCCTGCACCACCTTGTCCGAGTAGACCATGTAGATCAGGGTGTTGCGCTTGGCGTCGCAGCCGCGCACGATCTGCATGCTCTTGAAGATCAGCGAGCGGCGCTCGCTAAACACGACTTCGCCCTGCTTGATCTTGCCCTTGAACTTGACCGGCCCGACCTGCCGGCAGGAGAGCGAGATGTCGGAGACCTCTTCGGCAAGGCCGAGGGTGCCCTTGATGCCGCCCTTCTCCGGCTGGGTGTAATGGCAGGCGACGCCGGCCACGTCCGGATCGTCGATGCCGTAGACCACGAGCTTGTCGTTCGGCGTCAGCGGCCGCCAGACCGTCGACTTGTCGAAGATCCGATCCGGCTCCTGCGCGAGCGCCGCACCCGCCGCCAGCCCGAGACAGACCGCCCCGCAGAGAGCCGTGAGACCCCGCCGCCACACCATCGCGTCAACCTTTCCGCAAAGAAGCTTAACGTATGTAGGGAGGCTGTCGCGCGGCGGCGAGGGCGGCTAGAACGGGGCCGTCCCGCCCCGCCACGCTTGGATCCAGGCCCACCGGGCCCGGCGTCCCCGCCCATGGGGCGGCTCGTTCTCGTCCGCCGCCCCTGTCGGGCGGATCGTCCCCGCATAACGGCCGGTCCCCGAACACCATGCCGCTGCTACGCTTCACGGTCCGGCTCCTCGCCGGCATCCTTGCGACCCTTTCCTTGTGTCAGGCTGCCCTGGCCGAGCCCAATGCGGCCGCCTGCCAGCGCTTCCGCGCCGAGCTCGCCGGCCTGCAACGCGAATCGAACCGCGGCCAGGTCGAGGAGATCCAGCAGCTCGTCGCCTACCGCCAGTCGATCGGCTGCGAGGGCGGGCGCTTCCTGTTCTTCGACATGCGGCCGCCGCAATGCGCCCAGGTCGAGCAGCGCATCCGCGCCCTCAATGCCGGCTACGGCGCCGGCGCGCGCGAGGTCTCGAACGCGCGGCGCGAGCATCTGATCGCCGCCGTGAAGGAATCCTGCATCGGCCTGCCGAGCGCCGCCGCGCTCCAGTCGAAGCCGGCCGAAGGGTTCGGGCGCGGCGGGTCGCAGGTGATCTGCGTGCGGATGTGCGACGGCGCCTATTTCCCGATGCCGAACCTGCCCGACGGGCGGGAGGGCGCCAACGAGATGTGCCAGGCCCTCTGCCCCGGGACCGAGGCCGCCGCCTACTCGATGCCGCCGACCGACGGCGGCCTCGCCCAGGCCGCCGCGATCCAGACCAAGCGCGCCTACTCGGCCCTGCCGAACGCCTTCAAGTTCCAGAAGACCTTCGTGCCGAACTGCTCGTGCAAGGGCACCCAGACCTGGGCCCAGGCCCTGGTCAAGGCCGAGAGCATGCTGGTGCGCCACAAGGGCGACATCTTCGTCACCCCGGCCCAGGCCGAGGCGATGTCGCGGCCGAAGGTGCGCCTGACCCTGGTCGGCCGCGCCGACCGGGCCGCCGCGACGCTCGCCGCCACCGCGGCGACCCGGGTCGAGGAGGCGTCCGAGGCCGCCGAGACGCCCCGGACGGCCGGGCCCGAGGAGCGCCCCGCGATCCGGATCATCGCCCCCAACCTGATCCCGGTGCCGCTCGTCGCGAAGGCGGACGGCCCGCAGGCGGCAGTGACCGTCGCAGCCCCGGGCACCGCCCCGGTCGCCACGCCCTGACCGGTCGGGTCCTCTGACCGAAGGGAACCAATCGGCCGTCGCGGTGTTCGAAGGGACCGACGACGGACGAGAGGTTTTCCCTTGATGCGCCCTGCCCGCGCGCTGCTGCTGACCGGCACGATCCTGCCGGCCCTGCTGCTCCAGCCCGTTCTCGCGAGCCCGGTTGCGGCGCGAGGCGACGACGTGATCCGGCTGGCCCAGGGTGGCCCCGGAGGCCCCGGCGAGCGCGGACCCGGCGGGCCAGGAGGCCCTGGTGAGCGCGGCCCTGGCGAGCGTGGCCCCGGCGGCCCGGGCGGCGGTCCCCGTCCGGAGCGGGGCCCGGCCGAGCGGCCGGAGCCGCGCGAACGTCCCGAGCCGCGGCAGGAACGCCCTGAGCCGCGCCAGGAACGGCCCGAACCTCGTCAGGAGCGCCCTGCCCCCCGGCCCGAGCCCCGCGAGCGCCCCGAGCCGCGGCAGGAGCGCCCGGAACCGCAGCGCGAACGTCCCGAGCGGCCGGAGCCGCGCGAGCGCACGGGCCCGCCCCGCGAGCGTCCCGAACCCCAGCAGCGCGAGCGGCCCGACCAGCCGGAGCGTGGTCCGCAAGGACGCCCGGAGCGTCCCGACCGACCGGACCGTCCCGACCGGCAGGATCGTCCCGACCGGCAGGATCGTCCCGACAGGCAAGAGCCGCGCGCCCCGCGTGGCGAGGAGCCCGGCCGTCCGCCGGCCCCGCCGCAGGATCGCGGCCCGGCCGGACGGCCCGAGCCGCGCGAGCGTCCGGCCCCCGATGCGCGGCCGGACCGCCGCGACGACCGTCCCGACGCCCGCGAGGATCGCCCCCGCGAGGATCGTCGCGGACCCGATGCGCCGGGGCAGCGCGGCCAGGGCCAGCCTCCCGCGCCGGGCCAGGGCGCGGCTCCGCAACCCCCGGCGCCCGGCCAGCCTCCTGCCCCGGGCCGCGCGGCGCCGCCCCCGCCCGACGCGCCGCAGCCCGGCGGCCCCGGCCGCGGCCCGGGCCGGCCGGATGCGCCCGGGGCCGGCCCGAACGGTGCGCCGCTTCCCCCGAACCAGCAGCCCGGCGTGCCCGGACGGCCCTTCGTGCCCGGCGGCGCGGGCGGACCGCCCGACGACCGCGACGACCGCGGCTTCGACCGGCGCGATCCGCGCGATCAGGACCGGCGCGACTTCGACCGCCGTGGTCCGGACGGCCGCGACTTCGATCGGCGCGATGGCGACAGGCGCGACTTCGATCGCCGTGACGGCGACCGCCGCGGCTTCGACGACCGGGGCGACTTGCCCGGCGGCTATCGCCGCGACGCACCCGACTACGTTCCGGGCGGCTTCCGCCGCGGCGACATCGACGTGCGCAGCTACGACGACGTCCGCCGGGCCCGGCGCGAGTTCAACGAGGGCGGCCGCCTGATCGTCCGCGAGCCCGGCCGCGTGATCGTCCGCGACGACGACCGCTACTACCTGCGCCACGACGAGACCGAGCGCTTCCGTCTGCTCGACCGCGACGCCCGCATCGAGCGACGCGGCCGCGACACCGTGACGATCATCGACCGCCCCGGCGGCTACCAGGTCTTCACGGTGGTGGACGACGACGGCCGCCTGCTGCGGCGCTACCGCCGCGGGCCGGACGGGCGCGAGGTCGTGCTGATCGACAATTCCTACGCCGGCCCGCCGCGGTCGATCGCGCAGGACGTGGTGGTGCTGCCGCCGCCCGACATCCGCATCCCCCGCGAGCGCTACGTGGTCGAGGCGGACCAGGCCGACGAAGGCGCGATCTACGAGGCGCTGACCGCCCCGCCGGTCGCCCCGGTCGAGCGGCGCTACACCCTCGACCAGGTGCGCTACAGCCCGACCCTGCGCGCCCGGATGCGCAGCGTCGACATCGACACGATCACCTTCGATACCGGCTCCTGGCAGGTGACGCCCGACCAGGCCCGCCGCCTCGCCACCATCGCGGCGGCGATCAACCAGGCGGTCAAGAACAACCCGCAGGAGGTGTTCCTGATCGAGGGCTACACCGACGCAGTCGGCAGCGACGTCGACAACCTCTCGCTCTCCGACCGGCGCGCCCAGTCGGTGGCCGAGGTGCTGACCCGCGACTTCGGCGTGCCGCCGGAGAACCTGACCACCCAGGGTTACGGCGAGCAGTACCTGAAGGTGAACACGCAAGGCGCCTCGCGGGAGAACCGCCGGGTGACCGTGCGCCGGATCACCCCGCTGATCCAGCAGCAGCAATCGCAGGCACAGCCGCCCCAGCAGCGGCAGTAGCGCGACGAGAAAGACGGGCCGCCCCCTTGCCGGGGCGGCCCGGCACCGATGTCACGGGTCGATCGGGTCGGCGGCCCCATCCCGAAACCATGCGCCGTCCCGGGAAGACGACGCGGCGCACCGACTCTGCTTCCTGTGATGTCGACGGCCCACGAGGCCGACGCAACGATTCGATCCTGGTCGGGCCCGGATGTCCGGGACGTTGGGCCTGGCGACGATCCCAAGGATCGTTTCCAACGACCGTTAGAGTGGAACGAGTGCCTCCAAGAGCCTGTTTGAGCGGATCGGTCTGACCGGAGCTGAAACGGATCATCGGATATCCTATCCTTCCACCTCATCCTGAGGTGTCAGTCGATCGGAGATCGACTGACCTCGAAGGAGGCTTCCAGAAGCCTCTGCGATCCCTGGAGTCCTCCTTCGAGGTCAGCCGATTTTCAATCGGCTAACACCTCAGGATGAGGTGAGGGGATGAGACGATCCCGCCTCGCTCAAATATTTTATGGAAAATCATACTCAAACAGGATCTCACACCCCGAACCGCAACCCCTCCCGCTCGTAGTCGTCCTTCACGCACTGCAGGATCAGCCCGATCTCCGGTGACGGATCGTTCTTGCGGTAGCTCATGATGACCGGGATCAGCGCCCGATCCTCGTCGAGCGGCCGGTAGGCGACGCCGTCGCGGCGCAGGCGCTCGATCGAGGCGGGCACCACGCAGATTCCCGCTTCCGCCGCGACAAGGCCGAGGGCGGTCTGGAGTTCGCGCACCTCGTGGATCACCGGCGGGCGCACCCCGTGCTCGCGAAACAGCGCCAGGATGCGGTCGGCGTTGTTGGGCCGCGCGCTCTTCGGGTAGAGGATCAGGGCCGTCTCGGCGAGGTCGCGGAGCTTCAGGGGCCCCGGCGGGCGGGCGGCGTCCCAGGCCATCGGCACGGCGACGATCAGGCGCTCGTTGCGCAGGAGGACGCGTTCGATCGCCGGGTCCTCGATCTCGACCCGGCCGAAGCCGACATCGATCCGGCCCTCCTTCAGCGCCGCGATCTGCTCGAGCGTCAGCAATTCGAGGAGCGTCATGTCGACGTCCGGGCGCTTCGTCCGGTAGCCGCGCAGAATCTCGGGCAAGCGCCCGTAGAGGGTCGAGGCGACGAAGCCGATGCGGAAGCTGTTGCGCTCGGCGACGCGCAGGCGCCGGCCGGTCTCGCGCAGGTCGTCGACCCGTTCCAGGATCTGGAGCGCCTGCTCGTAGATCACCCGGCCCGGCTCGGTCAGCCGCACCGGGCGCGAGCCGCGCTCGATCAGTTCGAGGCCGAACTCCTCCTCGAAGTGCTGCACCTGCTTGCTCAGCGCCGGCTGGGCGACGTGCATCGCCTCCGCCGCGCGGGTGAAGCTCTGCGCGCGGGCGACGGCCACGAAGTAGCGCAGGTGGCGCAGCTCCACTCATTCCTCCCCAAGGATTCCTGCCCAAGGATTCCTGCCCGATGATTCCCGCCCGATCATTCCTGCCAGGAATGGTTTTGTTCCCAATCGGTCTTGGACCTCCTTATGGCGCTTCCTTAGAACCGGAAAAAGAGGAAACGCTCAGGGCGCGAGCGAGGCCCGGGACGAGACACTCCCGAGACCACACCACCCTGCGCAAGACGAGAGCGAGATCAGAGCCAGCCCGCACAGCGCGTGGACCGGCAACGACCGCCCTCGTCTCGAAAACAGCCGGTGCGGTAGGGAGACGAACATGCTGGACGATCTGCATCAGGTGGTCGAAGGCGCGGTCGAGGAGAACCCGGAGACCGGCGTGTTCCGGTGTCGGCGCGACATCTTCACCGATCCCGACATCTTCGAATTGGAGATGCAGCACATCTTCGAGGGCAACTGGATCTACCTGGCCCACGAGAGCCAGATCCCGAACCCGAACGACTACTTCACCACCTTCATGGGCCGCCAGCCGGTGGTCATCACCCGCAGCCGCAAGGGCGAGCTGCAGGCCTTCGTCAATGCGTGCAGCCACCGCGGCGCGATGGTGTGCCGGCACAAGCGCGGCAACAAGGCGACCTTCACCTGCCCGTTCCACGGCTGGACCTTCAGCAACGGCGGCAAGCTCCTGAAGGTCAAGGACCCGGATGGCGCCGGCTACCCCGAGAGCTTCAACCGCGACGGCTCGCACGACCTGACCAAGGTGGCCCGCTTCGAGAACTATCGCGGCTTCCTGTTCGGCAGCCTCAACCCCGACGTAAAGCCGCTGACCGAGCATCTCGGCCAGGCGACGCGGATCATCGACATGATCGTCGACCAGTCGCCGGACGGGCTCGAGGTCCTGCGCGGCTCCTCCACTTATGTCTTCGACGGCAACTGGAAGCTCCAGACCGAGAACGGCGCCGACGGCTACCACGTCAGCGCGACGCACTGGAACTACGCCGCCACCACCAGCCGGCGCAAGGAATCGCACGTCGTCGACAAGACCCGCGCCATGGATGCGGGCGGCTGGGCCAAGCAAGGCGGCGGCTTCTACTCGTTCGAGCACGGCCACCTGCTGCTCTGGACCACCTGGGCCAACCCCGAGGACCGGCCGAACTGGGACCGTCGCGGCGAGTTGGCCGAGCAGCACGGCCAGGCGATGGCCGACTGGATGATCAACCGGTCGCGCAATCTCTGCCTCTACCCGAACGTCTACCTGATGGACCAGTTCTCGTCGCAGATCCGGACCTACCGGCCGATCGCCGTCGATAAGACCGAGGTGACGATCTACTGCATCGCGCCGCGGGGCGAGGCGCCGGAGGCCCGGACGCGGCGGATCCGGCAATACGAGGATTTCTTCAACGCCAGCGGCATGGCGACCCCGGACGACCTGGAGGAATTCCGCGCCTGCCAGATCGGCTATCGCGGCCGCGCGGCGCGGTGGAACGACCTCTGCCGCGGCGCCCAGCACTGGATCGAGGGGGCGGACGAGGGCGCGCGGGCGATCGGGCTGAAGCCGCTGCTCAGTGGCGCCAAGACCGAGGACGAGGGCCTGTTCGCGATCCAGCACCGCTACTGGATGGACACGATGCGGCGGCACCTGCCGTAAGCCAACGCCTCCCGACCCCTCCCCCCTCTGCGGGGGAGGGTGCCCCACGGAGTGGGGCGGGAGAGGGGACGCCGCTTCCGGAAAGGTCGCGCGATCCATGCAGGGCGCCTCCTGAATCAACGTCGCGCTGCCCCTCTCCCGGCCCCTGCTGACGCAGGGACCACCCTCCCCCGCAGAGGGTGGAGGGTTCGGGAGCCTGACTCATCGACCGACCCGGAACACCCACGGCGCCGCCCCCACCGGGGCTTGAGCGCCCCCGCACGCCCACACGGAGCCCTCCGATGCCCCTCACCCTGGAGCAGGTGCAGCAATTCCTCTACCGCGAGGCCCGCTTCCTCGACGACCGCGACTTCGACGCCTGGCTGGCGCTCTATGCCCCCGATGTCGAGTTCTGGATGCCGTCCTGGGACGACGACGACCAGCTCGTCACCGATCCGCAGACCGACGTCTCGCTGATCTACTACGACAGCCGCTGCGGCCTGGAGGACCGCGTGTTCCGCATCCGCACCGAGCGGTCGAGCGCCACCAGCCTACCGGAGCCGCGCACCTCGCACAACATCTCCAACGTCGAGATCCTGGAGCAGGACGAGACCAGCTGCAGACTCCGCTTCAACTGGCTCACCTTCAACTACCGCTACAAGACGGTGGATACCCATTTCGGCACGTCGTTCTACACCCTCGACACCAGCGGCGAGGCTCCGCTGATCAAGAGGAAGAAGGTGATCCTCAAGAACGACTACATCCACCACGTCATCGACGTCTATCACATCTAGGGATGGCGCCGTGAACACTGTCGCGCTCAACTTCGAGGACGGGGTCACCCGCTTCATCGCCTGCCGGCCCGGCGAGACCGTGGCCGACGCCTCCTACCGCCTCGGCATCAACATCCCGCTCGATTGCCGGGACGGGGCCTGCGGCACCTGCCGGGTCCATTGCGAATCCGGTCGGTTCGATCCGGGCAGCTACATCGAGGACGCGCTGACCGACGACGAGGCCGCGCAAGGCTACGGCCTCGCCTGCCAGATGCGGCCGCGGACCGATCTGGTGCTGGCGGTGGCGGCTTCGTCCGAGGTCTGCAAGACCAAGGCCGCCGCCCTCAAGAGCAGAGTTTCAGCGGTGCGGCGCCTGTCCGACACCACCTTCGGGCTGTCGGTCGAGACCGATGAGCCGGTCGGCTTCCTGCCGGGCCAGTACGTCAACATCGCGGTGCCGGGCAGCGGTCAGGCGCGGTCCTACTCGTTCAGCTCGGTCCCGGGCAGTCGGCAGGCCGAGTTCCTGATCCGCAACATCCCGGGCGGGCTGATGAGCACCTACCTGGCGGAAGGCGCGCAAGCCGGGGCGAGCCTCGACCTGACCGGCCCCTCGGGCAGCTTCTACCTCCGCGAGATCCGCCGCCCGGTCCTGATGCTCGCCGGCGGCACCGGCCTGGCGCCGTTCCTGTCGATGCTCGGCAAGGTGGTGGAGACCGGCACCGACCAGCCGATCCACCTCGTCTACGGCGTCACCCACGATGCCGACCTCGTCGAGACCGGGGCGCTGGAAGAGGCGCAGGCGAAGATCCCGGGCTTCAGCTTCGAGACCTGCGTCGCCTCCCCCGACAGCCGGCACGCGAAGCGGGGCTACGTCACCGAGCACCTCGCCGACGCCCACCTGCATGGCGGCGCGATCGACACCTATCTGTGCGGACCGCCCGCGATGGTGGACGCGGTCCGCAAGACCTTCGCCGAGCGCGGGCTCACTCCGGCGAGCTTCCACTACGAGAAATTCGCGGCGAGCGGCGCCGGGGGTGGAGCATGACGGGCTTCGTCTCGCCCGGCCGCTTCTCGGCCAAGGTTGCGGTGGTGACCGGCGCCGCGCAGGGCATCGGCCGCGAGGTCGCCCTGCGGCTCGCCCGCGAGGGCGCCGCCCTCCTTCTCACCGACCGCTCGGCGATCGTCGAGGAGATTGCGGCCGAGGCGCGCGATTGCGGCGCCAAGGCCGCGGTGCAGCTCGCCGACGTCGAAACCTTCGAGGGCTGCGAGGGCGTGATGGCGGCGGCCGTCGCGCGGTTCGGCCGGCTCGACGTGCTGGTCAACAATGTCGGCGGCTCGATCTGGTTCAAGCCGTTCGCCCACTACGCCCCGCACGAGGTCGAGGCCGAGATCCGGCGCTCGCTGTTCCCGACCCTGTGGTGCTGCCGGGCGGCGCTGCCGCACATGCTGGCGGGTGGGGGTGGCAGCATCGTCAACGTGTCGTCGGTGGCGACGCGGGGCGTCAACCGCGTTCCTTACGCCGCCGCCAAAGGCGGGGTGAACGCGCTGACCGCCTGCCTGGCGTGGGAATACGCCGAGCACGGCATCCGGGTGAACGCGGTCGCGCCCGGCGGCACCGAGGCGCCGCCCCGGCGCGTGCTGCGCAACCCGACCCCGCCGAGCGACCAGGAGCGCGCCTGGATCGCCGAGGTGGTGGCCCAGACCCGGGCGTCGAGCCTGATGCACCGCTACGGCACCGCCGCCGAGCAGGCCGCCGCCATCCTGTTCCTCGCCTCCGACGAGGCCTCCTACGTCACCGGCCTGACGATGCCGGTGGCCGGCGGCGACCTCGGCTGATCCCCCCACAACCAAGCAAAGAAAGGAAACGCCAAATGACCACGAAGATCGCCGATTCCGCCGAGGCCCAAACCCTGTTCGACAAGGTCGCGGGCCTCTCGACCGAGGCCGGCAACCCGCGCATCAAGCAGATCGTGCGACGCGTCGTCGAGGATGCCTGCCGGATCGTCGAGGATCTCGACGTGACCCCGAGCGAGTTCTGGACCGCGATGAGCTACCTGACCGAGACCGGCCAGGCGAACGAGTTCGGCCTGCTGATGCCGGGGCTCGGGATCGAGCACTTCATCGACCTGTGCATCGACGCCAAGGAGCGGGCGGCCGGGATCGAGGGCGGCACGCCGCGCACCATCGAGGGCCCGCTCTACGTCGCCGGCGCACCCCTGGCCAAGGGCGAGGCGCGCCTCGACGACGACCCGGAGGACGGCGAGGTGCTGATCGTCGAGGGCCGGGTGACGGGGGATGGCGGCGCGCCGGTGGCCGGCGCCATCGTCGATGTCTGGCACGCCAACACGCTCGGCAACTACTCGGTCTTCGATCGGAGCCAGAGCACCTGGAACCTGCGCCGCCGCATCGAGACGGACGGGGAGGGCCGCTACCGCTTCCGCAGCATCCTGCCGAAGGGCTACGGCTGCCCGCCGCAGGGCCAGACCCAGAAGCTCCTCGACCAGCTCGGCCGCCACGGCCAGCGCCCGGCCCATATCCACTTCTTCGTCTCCGGCCCCGGCCACCGGCAACTGACGACGCAGATCAACCTCTCGGACGACCCCTACCTGCACGACGACTTCGCCTTCGCGACCCGCGACGGGCTGATCGCCGAGGTGGTGCCGGTCACCGATCCGGCGGCGATCGCGGCGGCGGGGCTCGCGGCACCATTCTCGACCATCCGGTTCGATTTCGCGCTCAACCCGGAGGTGGCGCATGCGCCCGACCCGGTGGTGGTGCGGCCGCACGCCGAGGCGGCCTGAAGCGCGACGCCCGAACCCTCCCCCCTCTGCGCAAGGCCGTTCGGGGAAGGAGAAGGCACGGGCAATCTCCTCTCCCCGCGGGCGGGGAGAGGCCTGAGCTCCAAAGGGGCTCAGGGAGCTGCGAACCGCAGGTTCGCCGCGAGGGTGAGGGGGAGGCGCCGGATGTAGCTCCTCCGGAAACACCCCCTCACCCCCGCTCCGGCTGCGCCTCCGCTTGCTACGGACCCGACAAGGGGTCCGTAGCCCTCTCCCCGCCCGCGGGGAGAGGGGAAACCCGCGCCTTCTTCTTCCCCGGACAGCCCTGCGCGGAGGGGGAGGGCTGGAACCGCGCGCCTCACGCCCGAACCGACCCCACCCCACACATCCCGAGACCCCCATGCTCGCGAAGAACCAGCTCCACGACACCGTGCGCCACACCCCGGCCCGAGACCTGGCGGTCGCCGACATCCGCACGACGATCGTCGACGTGCCGACGGTGCGAAAGCACAAGCTGTCCCAGACCTCGGTCACCGCCCAGAGCTACGTCATCGTGCAGCTTCGCCTCGCCAACGGCGTCGAGGGCATCGGCGAGGCGGCGACGCTCGGGGGGCCGCGCTGGAGCGAGGAGAGCGTCGAGGGCATCAAGGCCACCATCGACACCTACCTCGCCCCCGCGCTGATCGGGCAACCGGCCGACCGCTTCGTCACCGCCGGCGAGCGCCTGGACGCGGCGGCCAAGCGCAACAACGCCGCGAAGGCGGCGCTGGAAACCGCCCTGTTCGATGCGGTCGGCCAGACTCTCGGATTGCCGGTCGCCGCCCTGCTCGGCGGGGCGGTGCGCACCAGCTTCCCGGTCCTGTGGACGCTCGCCTCCGGCGATCCCGACCAGGAGATCGCGGAAGCCGAGGGGAAGCTCGCGGCACGGCTGCACCGCACCTTCAAGATCAAGATCGGCGCGCAATCCCCCGAGGCCGACCTCGCCCGGCTGACCCGCCTGGCGAAGGCGCTGTCCGACCGCGCGACGCTGATCGTCGACGCCAACCAAGCCTGGGACGAGACCATCGCCCGGCGCTGCCTGCCCCGTCTCGCCGATCTCGGCATCGCCCTCGTCGAGCAGCCGCTGCCGGCCTGGAACGTCGCCGGGATGGGCCGCCTGCGCGCCAGGGACGGCGTGCCGCCGCTGCTCGCCGACGAATGCGTGTTCACCCCCCACGACATGATGGGCGTCGCGCAGGCCGCCGCAGCCGACGCCGTGTCGCTCAAGCTCGTCAAGCATGGCGGTCTCGTGGGACTCCGCAAGGTCGCGGCGGTGGCGGAGGCCGCCGGCATCGGGCTCTATGGCGGCTGCCTGCTGGAGAGTTCGGTCGGCGCCGCGGCGCATCTCCACGCCTTCGCGGGTTTGCGCGATCTCGCCTGGGGCTGCGAGCATTTCGGGCCGCAGATCCTCACCGGCGACCTCGTCACCGAGCCGCTCGCCTTCCACGACTTCGCGGTTCACCTGCCCGAGGGCCCCGGCCTCGGCGTGACCCTCGATCCCGACAAGCTGCGCCACTACGCCCGGAGCTGATCCCATGCTGTACTGCGTCGAGATGGACGTCGCGATCCCGCACGGCCTCGATCCCGATCATGTCGCCAAGCTGAAGGCCGACGAGAAGGCCCGGGCCCAGGATCTCCAGCGCCAGGGCAAGTGGGTACACTTGTGGCGGGTGGCCGGCCGCTACGCCAATATCAGCGTGTTCGACGTCGAGAGCCACGACGAACTGCACGACATCCTGTCCGGCCTGCCGCTGTTCCCGTTCATGACGATGCGGGTGACGCCGCTGGCGCGGCATCCGTCGGCGATCGGGTGACCGAATGTGGGCGGAGAGCGCGCCACTCCTGCCCCTCACAACCCTCGGGGTCATCCCGGGGCCGCGCAAGCGGAGCCCGGGATCCAGACGCATAGGTGGTGCCGGACGAGGCGGAACGCGCTGCGCTTTGTTCTGACAGTCCCGCGGCTCTGGATTCCGGGCTCCGCTACGCGGCCCCAGAATGACGCGGAGGATGAAAGATCTGTCGATGATCTCGACAGTACAGACGCCCCCGGCGCAAAACCAAGAAATCCCAAAAAACCATCCAGGAGGAACCCGACGCCATGCCCCATCCCCGCAGCATCGACGTCCAGGACGTCATCAACCGCCACGGCGTGTCGCGATTCCAGATGCGGATCGTGCTGCTGTGCTTCCTCGTCGTCGCCATCGACGGGTTCGACACCGCCGCCATCGGCTACATCGCCCCGGCGCTCCGCAGCCAGTGGGGCGTGACCCAGGCGCAGCTGGCGCCGCTGTTCGGGGCCGGGCTGTTCGGCCTGATGATCGGCGCCTTCCTGTTCGGCCCGCTCGCCGACCGGGTCGGCCGCAAGGGCACGCTGATCGTCACCACGGCCTTCTTCGGGCTCGCCAGCCTCGCCTCGGCCTGGTCGACCTCGATCGAGATGCTGACGATCCTGCGCTTCATCACGGGTCTGGGCCTGGGCGGCGCGATGCCGAACGCCATCACGCTGACCTCGGAATACTGCCCCGAGCATCGCCGGTCGTTCCTCACCATGGCGATGTTCTGCGGCTTCACCGTCGGCTCGGCGCTCGGCGGCTTCGCGGCGGCGCACCTGATCGCCGATTTCGGCTGGCCCTCGGTGCTGGTGATCGGCGGGGTGCTGCCCCTCGTGCTGGTGCCGGTGCTGGTCCTCGGCCTGCCGGAATCGGCGCGCTTCCTGGTGCTCAAGCAGGCCCCGGCCGAGAGCGTGGCCAAGCTCCTGCGCCGCATCGCCCCCGCGGAAGATTTTTCCGGCGCCGTCTTCACCGGCATCGCCAAGCCGAAGGGCTCGCCGATCGGCCAGCTGTTTCAGCCCGGCCTGGTCGCCGGCACGTTGTGCCTGTGGCTCACCTTCTTCATGAGCCTCCTGATCTTCTACCTGCTGTCGAGCTGGCTCCCGACCATCATCAGCAGCGCCGGCCTCACCCTCAAGGAAGCCTCCCTCGTCACCGTGATGCTCGCCTCCGGCGGCACCGTCGGCGGGCTGGTGCTCGGCGCACTGATGGACCGGGCGAACCCGCACGTGGTGCTGGCGCTGTCCTACCTCGCGGCGGCCGGCTTCGTGGCGCTGATCGGCAGCGCCACCGGCTCGATCGCCCTCCTGGTGGTGGCGGTGTTCGGCGCGGGCTTCTGCGTCGCCGGCTCGCAGATCGGCATCAACGCCCTCTCGGCGAGCTACTACCCCACCGCCAACCGCGCCACCGGCGTCGCCTGGGCCAACGCCGTCGGCCGCGTCGGCTCGGTGGTCGGCTCGATGATCGGCGCCTCGCTGATCGGGCTCGGCATGGGTCTGCCGGCGACCTTCGGCATCGTGGCGGTGCCGGCGCTGATCGCCGCCGCGAGCATCATGCTGAAGGGCCGGCTCGGCACGCCCGCCGCCCGCCTCGCCCCGGCGCTCCAGAGCACCTGACCCGTCCCCTCCCCGCGCGGGCATGCCTCGCGCGGGGTCCATCGATTCCGCGAGTCGTCCAGGGAGATCCGACATGCCATCGCCATCACCCGCTCCCCGAAAGCCCCTGCGCGTCGCCGTGATCGGCGGCGGCATCGGCGGGCTGACCCTCGGCCTCGCGCTGCGCGCCCATGGCCTGCGGGCCGAAATCTACGAGCAGGCGGCGGAACTGGCCGAGATCGGCGCCGCCGTGGCGCTCTCGGCCAACGCCACCCGCGAGCTCGCGCGGCTGGGCCTCGGACCGGCGCTCGCCGCCGTCTCGACCGAGCCGACCGAGCTGATCTTTCGCGACGGCCGCAGCGGCGCCCGGATCGCCGCCCATCCCGTCCGCGACGGCGGCGCCTATCGAACCCGGTTCGGCGCACCGTATTACGGCGTGCACCGGGCCGACCTGCAAAAGGTTCTGAGCGGGGGCCTCGCCGGCGAAGGCCTGCATCTCGGCCACCGCCTCGCCGCCCTCGACCAAAACGGCGACGTGATGGCACTGACCTTCGCGAACGGCGTCGAGGTCGAGGCCGACCTCGTCATCGGCGGCGACGGCGTGCGCTCGGCCGTGCGGCGCTGGATCACCGGCGGCGAGAGGGTGCGCTACTCCGGCACCAGCGCCTTCCGGGGCGTGGTGCCGATGGGCCTGCTGCCTTCCCTCACCGACCCGGAAGCGATCCAGTTCTGGATGGGGCCGGACGCGCACCTGCTGCACTACGCCATCGGCGGGGAGGCCGATTCCGTGAACTTCTTCGCCGTCGTCGAGGGGCCGGAGACCTGGACCTCCGAGCGCTGGCTGACCGGCATCGCGGCGGGTGAGCATCGGGCGGGCTTTGCCGGCTGGCACCCTGCCGTGATCGAGATGATCGATGCTATCCCCCAGACCCAGCGCTGGGGCCTGTTCGTCACCGATCCCTTACGGCGCTGGCATCGCGGCCGGGCGGTGCTGATGGGCGACAGCGCACATGCCATGCTGCCCCATCACGGCCAGGGCGCCAACACGACGATCGAGGATGCCGTGACGCTGGCCGAGCTGCTGGCCGCGGGCGGGGCGCGGGACCTCGACGGGATGATGCGGCGCTACCAAGCCTTGCGCCGAACCCGCACCCGCACGATCCAGCGCAGCGCCTGGGCGACGAACCGGCTCCTGCATTTGCCCGATTCCATCGGTCCGGAGGGGCTGGCGCGACGCGACGCCCGGATGGCGCGCTTCCCCGAGGATTTCGGCTGGATCCACGCCTTCGATGCGCGGGACGCCGTGGCCGAGGCCGTCGCGGCGGAGCCGCGTGCCGCCTGATCCCCCACCGCCTGCGGCTCCCCGGCGCCGGGCCGTCAAGAGCGAGCGGCGAAGACCCTCAAGGGCAGTTCCGGCTCCCGGAGCCGGGCTGCCCGCCCTCCGGACGGGCGGCTTTTTCGCAGCCTGTCAAGCCCGGTTCGCCGGTGTCCCGGTCCACCCGGCAAGCCCCGACCGTTCTCGCCCTCACGCGCATTAGGCCGGATGGCGGCGTACAAAAGTCGCCGTGCCCAGATATTCGGAGGCGGACGGCACAATAATCGTTCATTCACGTCTATCTTTCGATCGTGACATCTGGCGAACCTGCCAAATATCGTTTATCGATAACCGCACATAAAATAAAACGAACTTTGGTAGTTTTCCTATAGGAAAAAATTTTGTCTGATTGATACTATATCAACCCGAATTACGTGGCATCATGATAAACCCAACGATATCCCGCAACGTTCAGGCCGGATACCCTTTGCCAGAGATGGAACAGAAGCGTCACAGCCGCACTACGCCATACGGCCTAGGCTGTGTGTCCGGGTATTTCCAGCATAGATCAAGTACTACCTGCGCGGGCATGATCCTGGCATATGACGAGATGACGGCCGCCAAGGGCCGTCCCCCCACCCCTCCCCCCGCCGCGGAACTGCTCGCGCATGTCCTGCGCGATCTCGCCTTGTCCTACGAGGCCGAGTGTCCGGGAGGCTTCGCGCGCTTCCGGCAGGCCCTGTCGGTCGAGTCGCTCGCGGTCATCGCCCGCTTCGGCGGCTCGGGGCTCAGCGACGAGGCGGCGCTCGCCCTGGCGCGGCAGGTCCACGAGACGCTGCTCGACGTCGAGGAAGACGTCTGGGCGCTCCACACCGCCGCGCACTGACCGCCCCGACACCGGAGAGCGTCACGATCGCGCCGCCCTCGCGGCGCTCTCCGGATCCTCGATCTCGCGGCGTTTTTTCGCGACGAACCGGCAACCGGCTCGTCGCAGGATGCGCCAGGCCCTACTCCGCCGCGGCGACTCCGCCCTGCGCCGCGTGCAGGCGCCGGTAGGCGCCGTTCGCCGCGACCAGTGCCTCGTGCGAGCCCTGCTCCTGGATGCGCCCGTTCGCCACCACGGCGATGCGGTCGGCGTGCCGGATGGTGGCGAGGCGGTGGGCGATGACGAGCGTCGTGCGGCCCTCCGCCAGCTCGGCCAGCGCCTGCTGGATCTCGCGCTCGGTCTCGGTGTCGAGCGCCGAGGTCGCCTCGTCGAGGATCAGGATCGGCGGGTTCTTGAGGAAGACCCGGGCGATCGCCAGGCGCTGCTTCTGCCCGCCGGAGAGCTTGACGCCGCGCTCGCCCACCACCGTGTCGAGGCCGTCGGGCAGCATCGCGATCAGGGCGTCGAGCCGGGCGCGGTGCGCCGCCTCCCGGATCTCGGCCTCGCCCGCGTCGAGCCGGCCATAGGCGATGTTCTCGCGGATCGTGCCGGCGAACAGGAACACGTCCTGCTGCACGATGCCGATCTGGCCCCGCAGGGAGGCGAGCGTCAGGTCGCGGATGTCGTGCCCGTCGATGGTGATGCGCCCGGCCTCGACGTCGTAGAACCGCGGCACCAGGGAGCACAGGGTCGTCTTGCCGGCCCCCGACGGCCCGACGAAGGCGACGGTCTCCCCCGCCCGCACCGCGAGGTCGACCCCCTCCAGCACCGGCCTTCCGTCGCCGTAGCCGAAGCGCACGCCCTCGAACCGGATCTCGCCACGCAGTGCCGGCGCGGACACCGCGCCCGGCCGGTCGACGATGTCGGGAGCGGTCGCGAGCAGCTCCCTGTAGCGGCGGAAGCCCGCGATGCCCTTCGGATAGGTCTCGACCACCGCGCTGATCTTCTCCAGCGGCCGGTAGAACACCCCGACGAGGAGCAGGAAGCCGACGAAGCCGCCGGGGCTGAGATCGCCCCGCACCACGAAGGCGGCGCCGCCGAGCAGCACCACGATCTGGACGAGGCGCATGCCGAGATAGTTGAGCGACAGGCTCGCCGCCATGATCTTGTAGGCGTCGAGCTTGGTGGCGCGGTAGCGCTCGTTGTCGGCGGCGAACAGGCGGCGTTCGTGGGCCTCGTTGGCGAAGGCCTTCACCACCCGGATGCCGCCGACATTCTCCTCGATGCGGGCGTTGAACGCGCCGACCCGGCCGTATTGCGCCTGCCAGTTCTGCGTCATCCGCCCGCCGTAGCGCACGGTGACGAAGGCGATGACCGGCAGGATCGCGGCGGTCATCAGCGCGAGCGGCGGGTGGACGTACAGCATGAGCCCGAAGGCGCCGAACAGCGTCATCACGGCGATGAACAGGTCCTCGGGCCCGTGATGGGCGACCTCGCCGATTTCTTCCAGGTCCTTCGTCACCCGGGCGACGAGGTGGCCGGTCTTCTGGTTGTCGAAGAACCGGAACGACAGCGTCTGCAGGTGGTCGAAGGCCCGCGCCCGCATCGTCGTCTCGATGTTGATGCCGAGCACGTGCCCCCAATAGGTCACCACCACCATCAGCCCCGCATTGGCGACGTAGAGCAGGGCCAGCCCCGCGGCGGCGAGAACGATCAGGTTCCAGTTCTGCTGCGGCAACAGCACGTCGACGAAGGCCTTCACCGCCATCGGGAAGCCGAGCTCGAGCAGGCCCGACAGGATGGCGCAGCCGAAATCGAGGAGGAACAGGGCGCGATAGGGCCGGTAATAGGCGAGGAAGGCCTTCAGCATGTCGATCCGGCGGGGGTGGGACGCGGGCCGAGGCGGCGCGCGGGGCCCTGATACGCGGGAACCCGCCTGCACGGCAAGGTCACGGCGCGTGCCATAGGGCCGCTCCGGGCGATTGAGTTGGGACACGGGAAGGACAGGGCGGGTCGGGGGCGGCTTCGCCGCTGTTTCGGAACCGATCTCGATATTATTCTAAATCGAGAGTGCTGCGGTCTTCTGCTCCCCGATGAGGAGGACAGGCGATGCTCTACTTGCCGGCAGTCTGGGATGAGAGCCGGTCCGGTGGCGAAACGGATTGCGTCCCGGGGGTGGAGACGCGCTGTCGAGAAAAGAAATAGCGCGGATTTCCCCTCCCCTCTCTGCGGGAGGGTGCCCGGCGGAGTGGGGCGGGAGAGGGGACGCCGCTTCCGGACAAGACTGAACCGTTCTGACAGGCTCCCGCTGGACCAGCGTCGCGCTGCCCCTCTCCCGCCCGGCTCCGCCGGGCACCCTCCCCCGCGGGCGGCAGGGCTGTCCGGGGAAAAGAAGAGGCGCGGGAACCCCCCCTCTCCCCGCGGGCGGGGAGAGGACTTCATCGACCTTGTCGTCGATGAAGTGAGCGGAGGCGAAAGCCGGAGCGAGGGTGAGGGGGAGGTTCCGGAAGAGCCTCATCCTGAGCCCCCCTCACCCTCGCCCTGCGGGCTCCCTTCACCCCCGACGAGGGGGGTGAAGGCCTCTCCCCGCCCGCGGGGAGAGGGGGAAAACTCGCGCCTCAATCTTTCACCGGACAGCCCTGCCGCAGAGGGGGAGGGGGAAAGCCTGCGCCATGCCTGTCCCCGGAGAGCCCTCCCCCACCGCCCCTCACGCCGCCGCGTCGCGGGCACCCTCGACGGTAAGCACGCCGCGGCGGATCTGGTCTTCCTCGATCGATTCGAACAGGGCCTTGAAGTTGCCCTCGCCGAAGCCGTCGTCGCCCTTGCGCTGGATGAACTCGAAGAAGATCGGCCCGATGGCGTTGGCCGAGAACAATTGCAGCAGGATCTTCGTCATCCCGCCCTCGACCACGCCCTCGCCGTCGATCAGGATGCCGTTCTGCTCCATCCGCTCCAGCGGCTCGCCGTGCCCGGGCAGGCGCCTGTCGATGCGGCGGTAATAGACCGAGGGCGGCGCGGGCATGAAGGCGACGCCGCGCGCGCGCAACGCCTCGATCGTCGCGTAGATGTCGCGGCAGCCGCAGGCGATGTGCTGGATGCCCTCGCCGTTATAGGCGTGCAGGTATTCCTCGATCTGGCTCTTCTCGTCAGCCGATTCGTTGATCGGGATGCGGATCTTGCCGTCGGGCGAGGTCAGCGCCTTCGAGAACAGTCCGGTCTGCTTGCCCGAGATGTCGAAGTAGCGGATCTGCCGGAAGTTGAAGATCTTTTCGTAGAACCCGGCCCAGACGCCCATCCGGCCGCGATGCACGTTGTGGGTCAGGTGATCGAGGTAGAACAGGCCGAGCCCTGCCGGCCTCGGGTCACGCTCGGCCAGCCATTCGAACTCGGCCTCGTAGGGCGAGCCCTTCTCCCCGTAGGTCTCGACGAAGTAAAGCAGCGAGCCGCCGATGCCCTTGATCGCCGGCACGTCCAGGGTCTTTTCGCCGTCGGCCGGCTCGGCGCCGAGCGCGATCGCCCGATCGTAGGCGGCCTCGGCATCGACCACCCGGAACGCCATCGCGGGGGCGCAGGGGCCGTGGGCGGCGACGAAGCGGTGGCCGTGGCTGCCGGGCTCCTCGTTGACGAGATAGTTCACGTCGCCCTGGCGGTAGACGGTGATCGCCTTGGTGCGGTGGCGCGCGACCGCCGAGAAGCCCATGGCGCGGAAGAGGTCGTGCAGCGCCTGGGGCTCGGGATGGGCGTATTCCACGAACTCGAACCCGTCCGTGCCCATCGGGTTGGCGGCGGTGACCTGGGCGGCCGGGGCGTCGTGCGGATAGGGGCCCATCGTTCCACTCCTGGTGAATGCGTGTCCTGAATTCCTGATGCGCATCACAGCATGGACGGCCCGCGCGGGGCGTGCGAAACCCGGGCGCCGACCGGGCTCACATGCACGGTTCGTGCATGGATGGCGCTCGCGATGACCGATTCCCTCCCCCTCGACGGGTTCGACCTGAAGATCCTCGCGGCACTCCAGGAGGATGGCCGGCTCGGCAACCAGGAACTGGCCGAGCGGGTCCACCTCTCGGCCAGCCAGTGCTCGCGCCGCCGCCTGCGGCTGGAGGAGCGCGGCGTGGTGCGGGGCTACCGGGCGGAGCTGGCGCCGGGCCCCCTCGGCCTCACTGTGACGGTGTTCACCAAGGTCGCGCTCGCCACCCACAACCGCGACAATGCCCGCCGCTTCGCCGAGCTGGTCCGCGGCCTCGATTGCGTGCTCGAGGCCCACGTCATGACCGGCGACAGCGATTACCTCCTCAAGCTGATCGTGCCCGACCTGAAGGCGCTGTCGGCCGTCATCAACGACGTGCTCCTGCCTCACGAGAGCGTGGCGCACGTCCATTCCTCGGTGGTGCTCGACACGCTGAAGGAGGCGGCGGCCCTGCCGCTGCCGCGCGGGCCGGTTCCCGGGTGACGGCGCCTGCCCCGGATGTCGGCCCGCACGATCTTCGACGAATCGGCGATGCAACCTCCACCGTTGACGAACGCTTGAGAGTTCCAGGCCACACTTGTGTCCTGGGACAAGCCCGGCGGAGGTCAGGCGCCATGATGTGGGACGGCATCGCACTCTTCTCCGGCGCGCCGATCCGGCGCTCAGCGGACGGCGTGCTGGGTGCCGCGGGTGTTCCTCCCCTGCGCGAGCCCGAGCGGCCGCGGCGGGCCAAGGTCGGGCTCGCCCTCGGCGGCGGCGCCGCCCGGGGCTGGTCTCACATCGGGGCGATCGAGGTGCTGCGGGAGGCCGGGATCGCCATCGACGTGGTGGCGGGATGCTCGATCGGCGCCGCGGTCGGCGCCTGCCACGCCGCCGGCAAGCTCGGGGAGCTGCGCGACTTCGCCCTCACCCTGACCAAGCGCCGGGTGATGGGCCTGCTCGATTTCCACATCAGCGGCTCGGGGCTGATCGCCGGCGAGCGCCTGCGGCGGCTCCTCGAGCGCGACCTCGGACAGACCCGCATCGAGGAACTGCCGCTCACCTTCGCGGCGGTGGCGACCGAACTCGGCACCGGGCACGAGATCTGGCTCACCCGCGGCGGCCTCGTCGAGGCGGTGCGGGCGTCTTATGCGCTGCCGGGCATCTTCGATCCGGTGAAGATCGCCGGGCGCTGGCTGATGGATGGGGCGCTGGTCAACCCGGTGCCGGTGACGGCGGCCCGCGCCCTCGGGGCCGACGTGGTGCTCTGCGTCAACCTCAACGGCGACATGCGGGTGCGCGGCACGGTGATCCAGTCGCACGGGGCGGAAGGGGCCGATGCGGTGATGGAGGCCGCGGCCGAGGCCGCCGCCGCGCCGGCGGAGGAGGCCCGGCGCTGGCCGCTGATCGGCGGCCGGCGTGCCAAGCCGAAGCCCAGGCCGGAGGCCGGCGCCCCGAGCGGCATCGCCAGCGTGATGGTCGATGCCTTCAACATCACGCAGGACCGCATCTCGCGCTCGCGGCTCGCCGGCGACCCGCCCGACGTGATGATCAACCCGAAGCTCGCCCAGATGGGCCTGTTCGAGTTCCACCGCGCCGAGGAATGCATCGAGCTCGGCCGCCAGGCCACGCGGCGGATGCTGCCGGAGATCCACGAGATGATCTCGGCCGCCGTCACGCCGGTGTGAGGCGGCCAGCTGGCGGCGGCCGACGTGGTCGCCGTCAGGCCGTGGCGATGTATTCGCGCAGGGCCTGGTGCTCGGCCTCGACCGAGGCGATGCGGTGCTTGACCACGTCGCCGATCGACACGAGGCCGACCAGGCGGCCATCCTCGACCACCGGGACGTGGCGGAAGCGCCCGTCGGTCATCAGCTCCATCACCTCGTCGACGCCGGTGCCGCGGGTGCAGCACACCACCTTGGCGGTCATGTGCCGGGAGACCGGCGCGTCGAGCGCGGCGCCGCCGCCGCGGACCACCGCCCGGATGATGTCGCGCTCCGACAGGATGCCGAGGACGGTCTGGCCGGCATCGCTCACCACCAGGGCGCCGATGCCCTTCTCGGTCAGGAGGGATGCCGCCTCCGCCAGGGTGCGGTGGGGCTGCACGGTCACCACGGTGCGGCCCTTCTGCGACAGGATGCGCGCAACGGTCATCAACACCTCCCTGCTCGGGCCCCGCCGGCCTCGCGGTCCGGGCGGGACGCTCGTTTGCAGCCCGAGTGTGTGACCGTGCGCCGGGCGAGGCAAGCACCCCGGAAGTCCAAAGGAAACAATCGGAATGGAATCGATCGCTTGGGTGACGATCCCTTTGGCGATCGATTCCTTCGGCGTCAGCGCCGCCCGATCCGCTCGACCAGGGGAAGCAACAGGAACCCGACGATGAACCCGCCGAGATGCGCATCCCAGGCGACCGCGGAATCGGTGAGGCCGAGCGGCATGGCGGCGAGGCCGAACAGCAGGTTGGTGACGAACCAGATGACGAGGAAGACCACCGCGGAGCGGTTGCGCAGGAGCTCGGGGATGGTCTGGAGCCGGGTCGGCACCGGGCGCTGCCAGGGCACCGCCCCGGAGCCCGCCATCTCGACCGGCTGGAACGCGAAGCGCACCGCCGCCGCCATCAGCCCCGACACGCCGGCCGAGGCGCCGATCAGCGGTACGGTGCTCAGGGGATCGATGAGGACGTGCAGGAAGCCGCCCGCGGCGGTCGAGACGAGGGCGATCAGGCCGTAGCGCCAGGCGCCGCAGCGCCGCGCCACCGGCGTGCCGAAGGCGGCGAGCCAGACGCTATTGAGGAGCACGTGGGCCCAGGAGCCGTGCAGCAGCGCGTAAGTGACGAAGGTCCAGGGCATCGCGCCCGGATCGGCCACCAGGTAGGCCGCGAAGGCCTTGCGCGCCTCGATCTCGAGGGCGCTGCCGCCCGAGGCCGCCGCGGCCCGCAGCACGTCCGCGGCCCGGTCGGGGTCGAGGGCGAGGGTCCAGCGCGCCGGCACCAGGGCGAGGTTCAGGAGGAGCGTGATGTCCGTGACGTCGGGCAGCACCTGCCGCACGGCGTGGATCAGCACCAGGATCCCGACCGAGGCGGTGACCACGGCGGGCATGTTGAACACCGGCACGCGCGGCGGTCGCGGAAGGTCGGGGGTGGCATCCATGGAGGCACCATTGCGGGCGCCCGGGGCCGACCGCAAGGGCGAGGGATGACGCGGGCGCGCGCTTCACCGCGAAAAGCCGGCCCGCGCACCAAAAAAGGCCGCGACGGATCGCTCAAGAAAAAAGGGGAGAGCGTTGCCGCCCTCCCCGAAGAGAGTGAATCGCACCACGCCGCGCGGATTGGCCATGCGGATCGCGTGCAGGACGCCGCCAGGACCGTGACGACGCGGGCCCGGGGGCCCTCACTCCTTTTTCATGCGAGCGTGCTTAGGGCGCGCCTCACGCCCCGGCCAGCCCGAAATCTCTGCCGTCCACGAGGATCGCGCAGGTGTGGGCCAAACGCAACATTTATGAGTTGGTAACCCTAACGAAACCTTACGCTCTCGCCGCCCCGCCATTCGGCATACGGTCTGCTGAACCGAATCAGCTCAGCCGGCCGCCGTCCCGCTTCGGAACGGCGGCGGGCCGCCCCTGGACCGCCCGACCCCAAGACCGTGCCAGACCGAGACGCCATGAAGCACCCGACCAGCCGCCTGCTCCACGCCTACTGGAACGGCCTGCGCGGCGCCCGCGCCGCGCCGGAGCGGGGCGAGATCGAGCCCGGCGAGATCCGCCACGTCCTGGCCGACAGCCTGATCCTGGAGATCGACGCGCCCCGGCAATCCGCCACGGTGCGGCTCGCCGGCACCCGGCTCTGCGCCCTGTTCGGGGCCGAATTGCGGGGCTTCTCCTTCGCGGCCCTGTGGGGCGAGGCGCCGGCCGCCGATCCGTGGCGGCTCGTCGAGGTGGTGATCCAGGAAACCACGGGCGTCGTGGTCGGCCTCGTCGGAGTGACGGAGGCGGGTGAGACGATCGATCTCGAATTGCTGCTCCTGCCGCTGCGCCACCGCGGCAAGACCCAGGCCCGGGTGATCGGCTCGCTCTCGCCGGCGGTGATCCCGACCTGGCTGGGCTTGCGCCCGATCGTGGCCCTGCGCACCGTGTCGCTGCGGATCCTCATCCCCGAGGCGAACGCCGCCGCCCCCGCCCCCCTGGCCGCCCCCCCGCCCGCGGCCAACGACGAGCCCGGGCCGGAGCGCCGCAAGCGCTTCGTGGTGCATCGCGGCGGCAGACTCTGATACCAATGGCCCAAGATGCTGACGCATCGGGCCATCGAGCCATCTCGAATTTTCTATGCCAAGCCAGAGGCTTGACGAAAATTCGAGAACGGAACCAAAGGTCGTTTCCAATGACCGTTGGTATGAGACGCGATTGCTTAACCATTCCACGGCACCCTCGCCGGACCGTTCCGCTCCGCGGTGCGAGGGGGCGAGCGTGATGGGTCGGGCGTGATGGCGAACGGGGTGGCGAAGGAGGGGCCGGGCGGGCCGGGTCGGGCCGCGTCGCTGCGGCTTCGTCCCCTCCCCCTCCAGGTGGTGGCGGAACGGCGCCGGCATGGCCGCGTCGCGGTCGCCCTGCTCGGGCGCTACATGCTCGCCGACCGGCAGGAATATCCGTGCCAGACCGTCGACATGTCCCCGGGCGGCGTGCGCCTGACCTGCGCGGCCGGCGGCGGGATCGGCGAGCGCATCGTGATCTACCTCGACCATGTCGGGCGGATCGAGGGCACCGTCGCCCGTCTCCTGCCGGACGGTCTCGCGGCGGCGATCCAGGCCACGTCGCGCAAGCGCGACAAGATCGCCTCGCAGCTCACCTGGCTCGCCAACCGGGCGGCGCTCGGCCTGCCGGAGGACCGCCGTCACGAGCGTCTGGTGCCGCGCCATACCCTCACCACCCTGCGACTCGCGGACGGGCGCGAGATCGCCGCCCGCATCGTCGACGTATCGCTCTCGGGTGCGGCCATCGCCTGCGACGTCGCGCTTCCCCCCGATTCCGCGGTGATCGTCGGCCGCATGCCGGCGCGGGTGGTGCGCCCGTTCCGGGGCGGCGTCGCGGTCGAGTTCCGGCTGCCGCTGTCGCCGGACCGGTTCGACGAGACCCTGGTGCTGTGATCCCGCGCCGGCACGCCGTCGATGAGTGCCGGGCGACAGGAGGTCGACGATCGGTCGGTGGGCAGCGGGGCGAGGCTGCCTCACGCACCGTTCCCTGCGGCAACCGTCTCGATCAGGCGCAGATGGGCCGGCAGGCAGATCCGCTTGAGGTCGTAGGCGAGCGCGGTCCGCCGGGCCGCCGCCCGCAAGGGCGCGACGAGGGCGGGATCGGCCAGGGCGCCGACCACCGCCTCGGCGATCCCGGCCGGCGAGAAGAAATCGACTAGGAGCCCGTTCTCGCCCTGGCGGATCACCTCCTGCACCGGCGGGGTCGCCGAGCCGACGATGCAGGCGCCGAGCGCCATCGCCTCCAGCATCGACCAGGACAGGACGAACGGATAGGTCAGGTAGACGTGGGCCGCCGAGACCTGCAACAGGTTGACGTAGTCGCGATACGGGATCTTGCCGACGAAATGGACCCGCGACAGGTCGAGCTCCGCCTTGACCTCGTCGAGGAAGATCTCGCGCCATGTCCGTCCCGCGGGAGGCCGGGCGCCGTAGCTGGTATCGCTGCCGCCGACGATCACCGCCCGGGCCTTCGGCCGCCGGCGCAGGATCTCGGGCAGAGCCCGCATGAAGCTGTGATAGCCGCGATAGGGTTCGAGGTTGCGGTTGACGAAGGTGACGACCTCGTCCCTGCCCCCGAGGGACAGCCGGTCGCGGCCGAGGGTGATGCGGGCGCTCGCATCGGGCCGCAGCAGGTCGGTGTCGATGCCGTCGTGGATCACGCTGAGCCGGTCGCGGAACGCCGCCGGGATGCGGCTGGCCTGCCAGGCGGTGGGGCTGACGAGCCGGTCCGAGGCCTCGAAGGCGACGAGCTGCCCGGCATTGCGGGCGCGGGTGCGAAAGGCGGCGCCCTCGCGCGCCGGGAATTCCGGATCGAAGCCGGAATCGGCCCCCGTCGCGCTGTAGAAGAATTCCGCGAAGGTCAGGAGCCGGGCCCGCGGCCAGACATCCTTGAGGAACAGGGTCTCGCCCCAGCCGGAATGGCCGCAGATCACGTCCGGGACGAAACCCTCGGCCTTGAGCGCGAGCGCCGCCCGCGCCGCCGCCTCGCCCCGCAGGGTCGCGGTCTCGAAATCCGCCGCCGGGGGATGGATGCCGGGCGTGGAGCGGCCGGCGACCGTGTAGCGGACGTGGCGCACCCCCGGCATCGCGGGCGCGGGGTTGATGCCGAGCGCCACCACCTCGGTGCCGGGCCGCGCGGCCAGGGCCGGGGCGACGTGGCGGTACTGGCCGGGGAAGTTCTGGTGGACGAAGAGGACGCGCATCGGGTCTCGGGTCGATTCTCGGAGGCGCGGGCTCGCGCGAGCGCCCGTGTAGCACCGGCCCGGGCCGCCGCGGAACGAACCCGGTCCGCATTTGCTTCGCGCCGGCATTTCCGCCCATCTGGGGCGAGGCCGCGCCAGGACGAATGACGAAGGACGAAGGATGCTGACCCTGCGCCAGATCGAGGTCGCCCGCGCCGTGATGGTGACCGGCACCATCGCGGGCGCGGCACGGCTCCTCAACGTCTCGGCGCCGGGCATCAGCCGGCTGATGAAGTACACCGAAGCCTCGCTCGGCATCCGCCTGTTCGACCGGCGGGCCGGGCGGCTGGTGCCGTCCGAGCAGGCGCGCCACGTCTTCGAGCAGATCAACGCCGTCTTCGACAAGATCGAGGACCTGCGCTTCGTGCTGGAGCGCACGCAGGGCGGGGCGGGCCAGGAACTGCTGATCGGCTCGGTGCCGTCGATCTCGCACGTGATGGTGCCGCGCGCCATCGAGCGGGTGCGGGCGGCCTATCCCCATCTCGTCATCGACATCAACATCCTCAAGCTCGAGGAGGCGATCGACTACCTGCTGCTCGGCAAGGGCGAGGTGGTGGCGATGAGCTACCGCCTCGACCACCCGGCGCTCGCCTTCGAGCCGCTCGCCCGCGGCGGCCTGTTCTGCATCGTGCCCCTCGACCATCCGCTGGCCGCCCGGACCTCGATCTCCGCCGAGGAGATCGTGCGCCACCCCCTGATCGGCATCGATCCGAACGACCCCTACGGCCGGATCATGTCCGACATCTTCCGCGAACGCGGCCTGTCCTACGGGATCACGATCCGGGCCCGGTTCGGCTCGACGGTGTGCTCGCTGGTGCGGGCGGGCCTCGGCATCGCGGTGATCGACCAGTTCACCATCGCGTACGACGCCTTCCCGGGCATCCGCGTGCTGCCGATCGACGAGGCGCCGGTCTTCGAGACCTGGATTGCCATGAAGGCCGGCACCGCGCTCAGCATGTTCGCGGGAAGCTTCGTGCGGCTCCTACGCGAGGAGATGGCGCGGCCGGGCCAGGCGGGCCGTCCGGACCTGCGAACCGTAACATGATGTTACGATCGGCGCGCAACTTGGTACTCCGGATGCGGGCCAGGTGGAGATATCGTGCAGCCCAGGGAGAGCTCGCCACGGGCGAGTGCCAGAATTCGAGGGGCCGAACCCCATGGCTCACGGACATGCCAGACCCATCCTGCTCGGCCTGATCGGCTCGCCGATCGCCCATTCGGCCTCGCCGGCGATGCACGAGGCCGCCGCCGAGGCGGTCGGCCTCACGGCCCATTACCAGCTCGTCGACGTTCCGGGGGCCGACGACGCGCGGCTGCGCACCCTGCTGTCGTCCCTCGCCCCGATCGGCTTTGCGGGCGTCAACGTCACCTTCCCGTACAAGGAACGGGTCCTGCCCCTCCTCGACGACCTGTCGCCGGGGGCGCGGGCCGTCGGCGCGGTCAACACGATCGTCGTCCGGAACGGACGGCTCAACGGCCATAACACCGACACGACCGGCTTTGCCCGCGCCCTCACCCAGGCCTTCGGGCCGAGCCCCGAGGGCCCGGTGGCGCTCATCGGCGCCGGCGGCGTCGGCAAGGCGGTCGCGGTGGCGCTGAGCCATTTCCCCGGCCTGGAGGTTCGGCTGGTCGATGCCGATCCGGCCAAGGCCGAGGCGGTGGCGGCGCTCCTCGACGGGCACGCCGCCCTGCGGGTCTGTCGCCGGGTCGAGGAGGCGCTCGAGGGCGCGCGCGGCGTCGTCAACGGCACGCCGGTCGGCATGCTGCCGGATCGCGGCACGCCGGTGCCGTTCGCGCTGCTCCGCCCCGGGATGTGGGTGGCCGATGCGGTCTATTCCCCGCTCTGGACGCCGCTCCTGACGGAGGCGGCCCGGATCGGCGCCCGCACCATGACGGGGCGCGAACTCGCCATCCACCAGGCCCTCGACGCCTTCGCGCTGTTCACCGGCCGCGAGGCGCCGGCCTGCGCCATGGAGCGGGCCTTCGACCGCGCGGTGGCGCCGCTCGCCGCCTGATCCCCGGGACAAGCGCGGCCGCGCCCTTGCTTTTCGGGAACGGATATGGAATGGCGCGCAACAGACCTTAATTGATCATTACTTTACGCCATACAGCTTACACACACAAAGAAAAACCAGGCTGACCCAATGCCGCCCGACCCCCGAAGGCGGCACCGATCCTGTCGAACCATGGAGGAACACCCGATGAGTGCGGTACCCCGCGACCACGTCCACGACCGTCAGCAATCGAAGAAGGCCGCCGCCAGCGCCTGGATCGGCTCGGCGCTGGAATATTACGACTTCTTCATCTACGCGACGGCGGCCTCGCTGATCTTCCCGCAGCTGTTCTTCCCGTCCAGCAACCCGACCGTGGCGATCGTGGCCTCGCTCGCCACCTACGGCGTCGGCTATGTCAGCCGGCCGATCGGCGCCTTCGTGCTCGGCCATTGGGGCGACACCCATGGGCGCAAGCAGGTGCTTGTCCTGTGCATGTTCCTGATGGGCTTCTCGACCATCGCGGTCGGCCTGCTGCCCACCTACAGCCAGGTCGGCATCCTCGCCCCGATCCTGCTCGTCATCCTGCGCCTGATCCAGGGCTTCGCGGTGGCCGGCGAGATCTCGGGAGCGAGCTCGATGACCATGGAGCACGCGCCGTTCGGCCGCCGCGGCTTCTTCGCCAGCTTCACCCTCCAGGGCGTGCAGGCCGGCCAGATCCTCGCCGCCGCGGTGTTCCTGCCGCTCGCCGCCTACATGCCGACCGAGGCGTTCAATTCCTGGGGCTGGCGGATCCCGTTCCTGCTGAGCTTCATCGTCATCATCATCGGCTACATCATCCGCCGCGAGGTCGACGAGACCCCCGCCTTCGCCGCCGAGGAGACGAAGGGCGAGGTCGCCCGCGCCCCGGTCGTCGAGGCCTTCGCCACCTCCTGGCCCGACATGCTGCGGGTGGTGTGCATGTCGCTGATGAACGTGATCCCGGTGGTCACCACCATCTTCGGCGCGGCCTACGCGGTCCAGGCCGCCTACGGCATCGGCTTCCACAAGGACGTCTACCTGTGGATCCCGGTGCTGGGGAACATCCTGGCGGTGCTGGTGATCCCGATGGTCGGCAACCTGTCGGACAAGATCGGCCGTCGCCCGCCGATCATCGTCGGGGCGCTCGGCTCGGGCCTCCTGTCCTTCGGCTACCTCTACGCGATCAGCATCGCCAACGTGCCGCTCGCCATCGCGATGTCGCTGCTGATGTGGGGCATCGTCTACCAGGGCTACAACGCGGTCTTCCCGAGCTTCTACCCCGAGCTGTTCCCGACCCGCACCCGCGTCTCCGCGATGGCGATCTCGCAGAACGTCGGCACCGCCATCACGGCGATGCTGCCGGCCCTGTTCGCCACCGTGGCGCCTCCCGGCTCGGCGAACATCCCGCTCACCATCGGCTCGATCGCCCTGGCGATCACGGCGATCTCGGCGGTCGCGGCCTTCTCGGCCCGGGAGACCTACCGCGTCCCGATGAAGGATCTCGGCCAGCCCAACGCGGTGCCGCTGCCGAAGTCGGATTACGACCGGCTGCGCAACGAGGCGACGGCCTGACGAGAACCGGCCCGGGCGCGGCCCGGGCCGATCGGCAAGACAGGGGCGGGCCGGGCTCGATAAGCGTCCGGCCCGTTCGTCGTTTCGGCCCGCGGCGGGCTCCGGACGGGTCCGGTGCGCACGGCACGACCCGCGATGCTGGATTTCGCCGGCCAGATAGGGCATCGGGCATGGCATCCCCTTCGAGACACGGCGCCTCATGACCGAGACCTCCCCGATCCCGCAGGCCGCGCGCCCGAAGCTCATCCTCGCCTCGGCCTCGCCCCGGCGCCTCGCGCTGCTCCAGCAGGCGGGGCTGGAGCCGGACGCCCTGCTGCCGGCCGACCTCGACGAGGCGCCGCTGAAATCCGAGAAGCCCCGCGACCTGGTGCGCCGGCTCGCCCGGGCCAAGCTCGACGTGGCGGTGGCGGCGGCGCGCGGCACCGAGGAGCTGCGCCAGGGCTACGTCGTGGCGGCCGACACCGTGGTGGCGGTGGGCCGGCGCATCCTGCCGAAGGCCGAGGTGACCGACGAGGCGGCGGATTGCCTGCGGATGCTCTCCGGCCGGGCCCATCGGGTCTACACGGCGGTCTGCGTCGTCGGCCCGAAGGACAAGCCGCGGGAGCGGCTGGTCGAGACCCGGGTGCGGTTCAAGCGCCTCTCGGCCAAGGAGATCGAGGCCTATCTCGCCAGCGGCGAGTGGCGCGGCAAGGCCGGCGGCTACGCGATCCAGGGGCTGGCCGGGTCCTTCGTGGTCAAGCTCGTCGGCTCCTACAGCGCGGTGGTCGGCCTGCCGCTCTACGAGACGGTCGGGCTGCTCGAGGGCGAGGGCTACCCGGTCCGCGGTGCCTGGCGCGACGCGGGCTGAGCACCGAGATCCCGTTCGATTGCCGAGGCGCTGAGGCGGTTTCCCCCATCCTCAACCTCATTCTGAGGTGTTGGCGATCAGAGATCGCACGCGATCGAAGATTGACTGACCTCGAAGGAGGGCTCCAGAGATCGCTGTGGTCACTGGAGCTCTCCTTCGAGGCTCACTTCGTTCGCACCTCAGGATGAGGTCGTGGGTAGGATGGAACCGATTTTTTACGTCGGAGAGGGTTCGAGAGGAGGCGCGATCGATGACGCGCGATGACGAGATTGTTTCGCCGGCCTGCCCGATCTGCGGCAAGCCGGCGACCCGGGCCTCCAAGCCGTTCTGCTCCCCGCGCTGCGCCGACGTCGACCTGCAGCGCTGGCTCAGCGGGCGCTACGCGATCCCCGGTCGGGAGGACGACGCCCTGGGCCAGGACGACGGCACGCGGGAGGAGTGACGGGATACTGCGGGAGAGCAGGGAACGGCCGGGCGCCTCCCCGGTTGACGGCGGCCTGAACACACCGACAGCCGGAGCCCCCATGTCGTCCGACTTCCCCAATCCCCTCACCAAGTATCCCCGCCCGCCCTTCGAGAGCCAGCCGCAGGGCTTTCCCGGCCTGACCGGGCGGATGAAGCCGGAGCCCGACCACGGCGAGGCGAGCTACAAGGGGGCGGGCAAGCTCACCGGCCGGGCGGCCCTGATCACCGGGGGCGATTCCGGCATCGGCCGGGCGGTCGCCATCGCGTATGCCCGCGAGGGCGCCGACGTGGCGATCTCCTACCTGCCCTCCGAGCAGGGCGATGCCGAGGCGGTGGCGCAGTGGGTCGAGAAGGCCGGGCGCCGCGCCCTGCTGCTGCCGGGCGACCTCAAGGACCGCGCTTACGGCCGCGAGATCGTCGCCCGCACCGCCGAGACCTTCGGGCGGCTCGACGTGGTGGTCAATAACGGCGCCTTCCAGCAGCCGAACCAGGCCCTCGACGCGATCGACGACCAGGTCTTCGAGGACCATTTCCGCACCAACGTGTTCGGCTCGTTCTACGTGACGAAGGCGGCGATGGCGCATCTCAAGCCCGGCGCCTCGGTGATCTTCACCTCCTCGGTGAATTCCAAGCACCCGATGCCGTCGCTGCTGGCCTACAGCGCCACCAAGGGGGCATTGAGCAACCTGGTGCTGAGCCTGGCCCAGCTCTTGGCCGAGAAGGGCGTGCGGGTGAACGGCGTGCTGCCGGGCCCGATCTGGACGCCGTTCATCCCGTCCGGGATGGAGGACGAGTCCGTCAAGTCCTTCGGCAGCCAGGTGCCGTTCGGCCGCCCGGGCCAGCCGGCGGAACTCGCCTCGGCCTACGTGATGCTGGCCTCGGACGAGAGCAGCTACACGTCGGGGGCGCTGGTGACGGTGGCGGGAGCGATGCCGGTCTTGTGAGGCACGGAGTTGCTTGCGGGCTTGGTGCAAGCACACGACCACCAACTCACAGGGTCATCCCGGGTCCGCGCAAGCGGAGCCCGGGATCCAGAACCGCCGAGCGTTGAGGATAAGGCAGACAGCGTGCCGGCTTATTCTCCAAAAACTGCTTGCCTGGATTCCGGGCTCCGCTTTCGCGGCCCCGGAATGACGCGGAGGGTGTCATCTCATCCGGTGGCTCCCGGAAAACCTCACCGCCCGCAGGCCGGCGCGCCGTACCCGGCATAGACCACCCGCACGCTCCGGCACGCCGGCGCCGGAGCCTCCGCGGCCACCGTAGACTCGGCGGTGACGGCGGTGACGGCGACCGGCTCGCTCCTCGGGGCGTCGGCGCCCGCCCGCACCACCAGCGGGGTCGCGACCAGGGACAGGAGCGCGGCGGCGGCAAGCAGGGTCAGGCGCTCGGTCACGGTCGGTCTCCTCTGGTCTTGGGCGGTGAATCTTCCGCACCGGCGTTTTGCACTGCGGGATGCGGCGGCTTCGTCTGATCTGTATTGTCAACGAGCTTGACCGTTGTCCGGTTCCGCCGCCCCGGCGAACCGGTGCGGCGGCGCACGCCTCGCTTGACTCGGGGGCTGCCGGTTCTAAGGCTCCCCGCCACGACAGCGCCCGAGCCGAACCCGCGAGACCATGACCACCACCGACGCCGACCTCCAGCCGACCCGCTCGTTCCAGGGGCTGATCCTGACGCTCCAGCGGTTCTGGGCCGCGCAGGGTTGCGTGATCCTCCAGCCCTACGACATGGAGGTCGGGGCCGGCACGTTCCATCCGGCCACCACCCTGCGGGCGCTGGGGCCGAAGCCCTGGAAGGCGGCCTACGTCCAGCCCTCGCGCCGGCCGAAGGACGGGCGCTACGGCGAGAACCCGAACCGGCTCCAGCACTATTACCAGTTCCAGGTGATCCTGAAGCCGAACCCGCCGAACCTCCAGGAACTCTACCTCGATTCGCTCCGGGCGATCGGCGTCGATCTCGGGCTTCACGACATCCGCTTCGTCGAGGACGACTGGGAGAGCCCGACGCTCGGCGCCTGGGGTCTCGGCTGGGAATGCTGGTGCGACGGGATGGAGGTGAGCCAGTTCACCTATTTCCAGCAGGTCGCCGGCTTCGAATGCTCGCCGGTCGCCGGCGAGCTGACCTACGGCCTCGAGCGCCTGGCGATGTACGTCCAGGGCGTCGAGAACGTCTACGACCTCAACTTCAACGGCCGAGACGGCGACGAGAAGGTCACCTACGGCGACGTGTTCCTGCAGGCCGAGCAGGAATATTCGCGCCACAACTTCGAGGCCGCCGACACCGAGATGCTGTTCCGGCAATTCCGCGACGCCGAGACCGCCTGCCGCACCTACCTGAAGGCCGGCGAGCCGGGGCCCGAGAGCAACGATCCGCGCCACCGCATGGCGCAGCCGGCCTACGACCAGTGCATCAAGGCCAGCCACGTCTTCAACCTGCTCGACGCGCGCGGGGTGATCTCGGTCACCGAGCGCCAGAGCTACATCCTGCGGGTGCGCGAGCTGGCCAAGGCCTGCGGCGAGGCCTGGCGGCGCACCGATGCGGGCGGTCTCGCGGGCGAGGCACCCGCCGCCTGACATCCGCGCCGCCCGGCGCTACACCGCCCGCAACACCCCTTTCCCGATTCCGGGCTCTTCCCAGGAGAGCCTTGAGGCCGCCCGATGCCCGACCTGCTGCTCGAACTCTTCTCCGAGGAAATCCCCGCCCGCATGCAGCGGCGCGCGGCCGAGGACCTGCGCAAGCTCGTCACCGACGCGCTGGTCGAGCGCGGCTTCCTGTACGAGGGCGCCAAGGCCTTCGCGACGCCCCGCCGCCTCGCCCTCCACGTCGCCGGCCTGCCGGCCCGCGGGCAGGACGTGCGCGAGGAGCGCAAAGGCCCCCGCGTCGGCGCCCCCGAGGGCGCGGTGCAGGGCTTCCTGAAGAGCGCCGGCCTCGCCAGCCTCGCAGACGCGAAGATCGTCTCCGACCCGAAGAAGGGCGAGTTCTACGTTGCGGTGATCGAGCGGCCCGGCCGCGAGACGATCGAAGTCCTGGCCGAGATCATCCCGACGATCGTCAGGAGCTTCCCCTGGCCGAAATCGATGCGCTGGGGTGCCGCCTCGCGCGAGCCCGGTTCGCTCCGCTGGGTGCGGCCGCTGCACTCGATCGTCGCGAGCTTCGGCCCCGAGACCGAGACGCCCGAGCTGGTGCCCTTCGCCATCGAGGGCGTCGAAGTCGGCTTCACCACCCGCGGCCACCGCTTCCTGGCGCCGCAGGCGATCGAGGTGCGCCGCTTCGCCGATTACCTGCCGGCCCTCGAGCGGGCCTTCGTGGTGCTCGATGCGGACCGGCGCAAGGACATCATCCTGCACGATGCCCGCGACCTCGCCTTCGCCCGCGGCCTCGACCTCGTCGAGGACGAGGGCCTGCTGGAGGAGGTGGCGGGCCTCGTCGAGTGGCCGGTGACCCTGATGGGCGCCTTCGACGAGCGCTTCCTGGCGATCCCGCCGGAGGTGATCCGCGCCACGATCCGGGCGAACCAGAAGTGCTTCGTGCTGCGGGGCGCTCCCGGCCCGGACGGGCGCGAGCGCCTGGCCAACGCCTTCATCCTGGTCTCGAACCTGGTGGCTTCGGATGGCGGCGCGGCGATCGTCGCCGGCAACGAGCGGGTGGTGCGCGCCCGCCTCTCCGACGCGGCGTTCTTCTGGGAGACCGACCGCAAGGTGCGGCTGGAAGACCGGCTCGTTAAGCTCGAGAACATCGTGTTCCACGAGAAGCTCGGCACGCAAGGAGCGCGGATGGAGCGCATCGCCGCCCTCGCCCGGGCGCTGGCGCCGTCGGTCGGGGCCGATCCCGTCCTCGCCGAGCGCGCCGCGCGGCTCGCCAAGGCCGACCTCGTCACCGAGATGGTCGGCGAGTTCCCCGAATTGCAGGGCCTGATGGGCCGCTACTACGCGGCCGAGCAGGGCGAGGACCCGGCGGTCGCCGCGGCGATCGAGGACCATTACAAGCCGCTCGGCCCCAGCGACCGGGTGCCGTCCGAGCCGGTCTCGGTGGCGGTGGCGCTCGCCGACAAGCTCGACACCCTGGTCGGCTTCTGGGCGATCGACGAGAAGCCGACGGGGAGCAAGGACCCCTATGCGCTGCGGCGCGCGGCGCTCGGCGTCATCCGGTTGATCCTCGCCAGCGAGGCGCGGCTGCCCCTGCGGGCGCAGATCGCCGCGGCCGCCGCCGGCCACGGCCAGGCCTCGGACGCCTTCGCGGGCGACCTGCTGGCTTTCTTCGCCGACCGGCTGAAGGTCTACCTCCGCGACCAGGGCGCCCGCCACGACCTCATCGACGCCGTCTTCGCCCTGCCGGGCCAGGACGACCTGCTGATGGTGGTGCGCCGGGTCGAGGCGCTCGGTCGCTTCCTCGACACCGAGGACGGCAAGAACCTGCTCGCCGGCTCGCGCCGCGCCGCCAACATCCTGCGCATCGAGGAGAAGAAGGACGGCCGCGCCTACGACGCGGCGCCCGATCAGGCCCTCCTGACCCTGCCCGAGGAGACGGCCCTGGCCGAGGCTCTGCGGAATGCCGGTGCCGAGGCGGGCCGGGCGGTGGCGGCGGAGGATTTCGAGGGGGCGATGCGGGCGCTCTCGAGCCTGCGCGCGCCGGTCGACGCCTTCTTCGACAAGGTGACGGTGAATGCCGACGACGCTCTCTTACGCGCCAACCGCCTCGCCCTGCTCCACGCGCTCCGGGCAGCGACCCGGGACGTGGCGGACTTTTCCCGCATCGGCGGCGAGGGCCGGTAAGTCCGGAAACTAACAAAAGTTGCGTTGCACAAGAGCCTCAGCACTTCGCCAGGGAACGGTTTAACGACTTTTTCATTGTTTGTCGGCGCCGAGGAACGGTACAACCTTAAGCGGTTCGATTCTCATCAGTCGGGCGTGTCGTGCTCCGTGGGAGGGGGATGGCCTGTGCCGCAGCGCACCATGAGGTGGCGCGGGCCGGGCCTCCCGTCGCACGGAAGGCCGGAGAGCCGGACTGGGGATCACAGGCAGGAGACAGGCAGGATGTCGCTCGGCGGTAAGGCTCGACCCACGGCGCAGAATGCCTCCCGGACGCCGGACGCATCGGCACCGCAGGCGGGTGGACGGGACGATGCGGGCGCGCGGATTCGTGCGCATGTGCGCCAGATCCTGCTTCAGGCGGGCTCCGGTCGCTCACTCCAGGGAAATTGAGCGCACCAGCCGGCCAGCCCCGTCGCGGATCTCGAGCTGCCAGTCCTCCTCGAGGAGCGGCAGGTCGCCGCTCAGGCGCATCTCGGCGATGACCGCCCGCGCCTCGGCCTCAGCCTGGTCCGGCGTATCGGCCTCGACGCCGGTCGGGTCCTCGATCGCGCGCGCGGGGCCGACCAGGTTGAAGAAGTAGCGCTGCGCCATGAGAATCTGACCACGGTCGGTGATCGGAACGGGGTCGGGGTCTCTCCGGCCGGTTCCGTCCGATCGAGTGCGAGGGCAACGCCCAGGACGTTACCAGCCCGGTTCCGGGCTGGCATGTCAGGGAAAAGGCGAGCTACCTCCGCAAGCGTGAGCGATTCCGCGCCTGCCGCGTTCCTCCGAAGGGAGAGGGCGGCCGCCCCCTTGCTCCCGCCGCCCGCGGGCGGCCGACGGATCCCGGCGCGGCGAAGGCACCGACGATGCAGCATGATTCCGCCAGACCGCACCCCGAGAAGCGGGGCCGCCCGGACAAGCCCGGGGCCTCGGCCCGCAGCATCGTCCTCACCCTGCTCGGCGTCGTGATCGGGACTGCCGGCTACTACGCCTCCTGGCGCTTCCAGACCCCGATCGGCACCCTCGCGGGCATCGCCGGACTGGCGCTCTGCGTGATCGGCACCAGCCACGGGCATGACCCCCAGGTCGGCTGATCCGCCGGTGCGGCGATACGCAGCCCGGCCGTGATCGATCGACGGAGCGCGGGGGACGTTGGTCCGGAAGTCCTCGATGGTGAGGATCGTCGATCAGGAGCCTCCCATGACCGCCAATTCCCCCGAGCACCGCACCGGCCACGACGTCGAGTCCGTCGATCAGGTCAGCAGCGTCACGCTTTTAGGCTTCGCCGTCGTCGGCGCGGCCCTGACGGTGGCGCTCAACGCGATGCTGGTCTGAGGGTTTGTTCGAGTTGTTGCGCACGATCGTCCCGCGCTCGGCCCCCCGCTAGGCAGGGATGTCCGGGGGTACAATTCTTTCAAGATTAGGCGCGGGATCCCCTCTCCCGAGTGGGAGAGGGGAGGCACGCTATAATCTTCCTCAGACAGCCCTGCCGCAGAGGGGGGAGGGTTCATGCTCTCGACCGTCGCTCCCACACTGCGCTGCCTCCTGCGTCGTGGACTGTGTTCCGCTTGAGCGGAGTGCCGCCGGCCGCCCCCTCGCGAGCCCCCTCCCCTCCGCCCCGGCCCCCCACTCCCGCACCAAGGAAAAAACCCGTCCGCCACGCTCGAACCACCCCACCGGCAGGGCGTTGGTCGGCGATTCCCATACCCATACTGAGTATATCTAACTCGGGATGGCGTCGGCGGCGCACCGCGCCCGGGATCACCGCGACGAGAGGTCAGGAGACCCCGATGTACTATCACGACAAGCGCCTGCAGTACCCGGTCAAGGTCGAGACGCCCGATCCCCTGTTCGCCCGCCAGCTCCAGCAGGCGATCGGCGGCATCGAGGGCGAGATCCGCGTCTGCCTGCAATATTTCTTCCAGGCCTGGGGGCCCGGGGCCCGAGCACGAAGTACCGCGACGTGCTGCTCAACACCGCCACCGAGGAGATCAGCCACATCGAGATGCTGTCGACGGCGGTGGCCCTCAACCTCGAGGACGCGCCGGCCACGCTCCAGGAGACCTCGGCCCAGGCGAACCCGATCGTCGGCGCGGTGATGGGCGGCGAACGCCCGCGGCACGTCGTCGAGGGCATGCTCCAGCGCCACCTGCTCTCCACCGGCCTGGCGGCCCTGCCGGTCGATTGCGACGGCACGCCGTTCGACTGCTCGCACGTCTATGCCAGCGGCAATCTCGTCGGCGACATGTTCTGCAACGTGGCGGCGGAGGCGACCGGGCGCACCCTGGCGGTGCGGCTCTACAACTCCACCCATGACAAGGGCATGCAGGACATGCTCAGCTACCTCATCGCCCGCGATACGATGCACCAGCAGCAATGGCTGGCGATCATCGAGGACATGGGCGGGCTGAAGGAGGGGCTGCCGGTGCCCAACAGCTTCGACCAGTCGAAGGAGGCGCAGGAATTCAGCTACATGTTCATGGGCACCGAGCGCAACGGCACGCCGGTTCCCCCCGGCCGCTACTCGGAAGGTCCGTCGATCGACGGCAAGGGCCAGTTCCACTTCAAGGCCTTCGAACCGCTCGGCGAGGAACCGGTGCTCGGGCCCGCCCGGCCCGATTCCGGCGCCCAGAAGGAGCAGATGACCTCGGCCCCGGTCACCAACACCAAGACCTGAGGTAGCGGGACCTCAGCGAGCGGAACCTGAGCGCGCAAGACCCGCGCGGGACGGGCCCGGTCCCCGCGGGGCCGGGCCCGTCCCGCGCGGACCGTGCGCCAAGATTGAGCTTGACCTGCGCGCCCCGGATGGGGGATCGATTGCCGTTCCTTAGGGACAGGGCGGCATTCGATCACCAGACCCGACGTCGCCCGGGCCGTCCGCGCGCCCCGGACGAGACGGATCCCCGGTCGGGGAAGGCACATCATGGATTACCAATACGTCGACGGGCGCCTCCAGATTCGCCGCACGGAGGAGGAGAAAAAGCCTATCCTCCAGCGCCTCAAGCGCATCGAGGGCCAGGTGCGCGGCCTCCAGGCCATGGTGCAGGAGGACCGCTACTGCCTCGACGAGGTGCAGCAGATGAACGCCATCACGGCGGCGGTGCGCGAGGCGGTGCTCCAGCTCATCAGCACCCATCTCGACGCCTCCGTCGATTACGCGGTGAGCGCCAAGGACCACGACGGCGCCGTCGAGGAGATGATCCGGGTCCTGCGCGCCGCCCTCCGGCAGACCTGAGGGCCCCTCCCCCGCGCTGTCCGGTCGCCCTGGCGGTCCCGGAAGCCAGGATTATCTAGGGCTCCAAGACCGGCGCGCAGCGATCTGCGCGCATCCTCGCACGAGCCTCATCCCGCATGTCCGCCTCCGACAGCGAAGCCAATCGCTTCTCCGCCCGCGCCGCCCGCTACGCGAAGGTGGGCGCCAATGTGGGCGGCGTCGCCGCCCGGATGGCAGGGGCACGGCTCCTCGGCCGCAAGGGTGAGGACGTGACGAGCGCCGCCGCCCTCGCCCAGGCGCTCGGCGGCCTGAAAGGGCCGATCATGAAGGTGGCGCAGCTGCTCGCCACCGTGCCGGACCTGCTGCCGCCCGAATACGCCGCCGAGTTGCAGAAGCTGCAATCCGAGGCGCCGCCGATGGGCGCGGCCTTCGTCAAGCGCCGCATGGCCGCCGAGCTCGGGCCCCAGTGGAAGGACCGCTTCGGCAGCTTCGACCTGCGCCCGGCGGCGGCCGCCTCCCTCGGCCAGGTCCACCGGGCCGAGACGCTGGACGGCACAGCCCTCGCCTGCAAGCTGCAATATCCGGACATGGAATCCGCCGTCGAGGCGGACCTGAAGCAGCTCGAGATCGCCTTCGCCCTGCACCGGCGCATCAGCTCGGTGATCGACACCCGGGAGATCGCCAAGGAGATCGGCGACCGGGTGCGGGAGGAGCTCGATTATACCCGCGAGGCGAGAAACGCCGCCCTCTATGCCGACGTGCTCCAGGGCGTCGAGACGGTGCGGGTCCCGGTCGTCCATCCCGACCTCTCGACCCGGCGCCTGCTCACGCAGGGCTGGCTCCAGGGCGAGAAGATCCTGACCTTCACCGGCGGGCCGCTGGAGGTGCGCAACCGCCTGGCGCATGCGATGTTCCAGGCCTGGTGGCACCCGTTCAGCCGCGCCGCGGTGATCCACGGCGACCCCCATCTCGGCAATTACACGGTGTTCTCGGACGGGGACGAGCCCGCCGGCATCAACCTGCTCGATTACGGCTGCATCCGCATCTTCCATCCCCGCTTCGTCGGCGGCGTGGTCGATCTCTACAAGGGGCTTCTGCACGGCGACGAGGCCCGGATCGTCCACGCCTACGAGACCTGGGGTTTCCGCAACCTCACCCGCGACCTCGTCGACATCCTCAACATCTGGGCCCGCTTCATCTACGGGCCGCTGCTCGAGGACCGGGTCCGCACGGTGGCGGACGGCGTCAAGCCGAGCGAGTACGGCCGCCGCCAGGCCTTCGAGGTCCACCGCGCCCTCAAGGAGCGCGGGCCGGTGACCGTGCCGCGGGAATTCGTGTTCATGGACCGGGCGGCGGTGGGCCTCGGCGCGGTGTTCCTGCACCTGCGCTCGGAGCTGAACTACCACCGCCTGTTCGAGGCCCAGATCGACCGCTTCTCCCTCGACGACCTCGCCGCGCGCCAGCACGCGGCCCTGGACAAGGTGGGCCTGCCGCAACCGGTCTGAGGGCCCGCGCCCGCAGGCTGGAACCGGAAAAAGGTGCGGTTTGGCACTTCGACCTTCGACGGACGCGGCGCCGACGGACCGCTTCTGGCCGCCGCTTGAGCCGAAGACGCGAACATCCACAGGGATTTGCAGGAAGGCCGACGGGATCCGCTGTCCGCTCGCGGCCTTGCTGCGGCTGATTGCCGGGGGCTTGGGCATGCGCTAAAGCCCGGCCAACGAGCACAAGACGGGGTCTACCGCATCATGGCCGACATCACTCACGCCACCGACTCCGCCGCCTACCGCCCGGAGATGGACGGCCCGTCGCACGAGGCGACCTATCGGGGCTTCGTCACCTTCGTCGAGATCGCCACCGGCGTGGTGATCTGCTGGGTGCTGTCGCTCGCCGTCGGCGGCGTGCGCGAGGCCTGGATCACGGCCATCGTCGGCGTGGTGCTCGGCGGCGTCGCCGGGGCCATCGGGGCACTCGCGCCCGGCATCGGCTGGCGCGCGCCGGCCGTGGTGGCCGCGCTCCTCGCCCTGATGCTGGCCTTCTACTGAGGGACGGGCGGCCTGCCCGCCCTTTCCGTTGTCGCGCCTATAAATTGGGCACGACTCAATCGTTAAAGATTTGTAACGAAAGCCGTTCCCTGGCGACAGGGAGCGGCTTTACAGTTGTGGGGCAGGCGTGGCCTTGTACATGCCGACCCTGGAGGGGGGATCGGCGCGTCGCGCCGTGTATCGACCAGAGGAAGCCTGAATGCGGATCGCGGTCCTATCCGAGACCGATCCGGCGGAGCCGCGTGTCGCGGCAGTCCCGGAAACGGTAAAGAAATACAAGGCTCTCGGGGCCGAGGTGACGGTGCAGTCCGGCGCGGGCCTGAAGGCCGGCGTGCCGGATGCGGATTACGAGGCCGCCGGCGCCTCGATCGCGCCCGACGCCAAGGCCGCGGCCGAGGGGGCGGATATCGTCCTCAAGGTGCGCCGCCCCGCCGCCGACGAGCTGCCCGCCTTGAAGCGCGGCGCGATCGTGGTCGCGATCATGGACCCCTACGGCCACGAGGCCGAGGTGAAGGCGATGGCCGATGCCGGCGTCTCGGCGATCGCCATGGAGCTGATGCCCCGCATCACCCGCGCCCAGGTGATGGACGTGCTCTCCAGCCAGGCCAACCTCGCGGGCTACCGCGCCGTGGTGGACGGCGCCGCCGTCTACGGCCGGGCCCTGCCGATGATGATGACCGCGGCCGGCACCGTGCCGGCGGCCCGCATCTTCGTGATGGGCGCCGGCGTCGCCGGGCTGCAGGCCATCGCCACCGCCCGCCGCATGGGCGCCGTGGTGACCGCCACCGACGTGCGGCCCGCCGCCAAGGAGCAGGTCGAGTCGCTCGGCGCCAAGTTCGTCGCCGTCGAGGACGACGAGTTCAAGCAGGCCGAGACCGCCGGCGGCTACGCCAAGGAGATGTCGGCCGAGTACCGCAAGAAGCAGGCGGAGCTGGTCGCGAGCCACATCGCCAAGCAGGACATCGTGGTCACCACCGCGCTGATCCCCGGCCGGCCGGCGCCCAAGCTCGTCACCGCCGACATGGTGGCGGCGATGCGGCCGGGCTCGGTGCTCGTCGACCTCGCGGTCGAGCGCGGCGGCAACGTCGAGGGCGTCAAGGCCGACGAGGTCGTCGAGACCGAGAACGGCGTGAAGATCGTCGGCTACGCCAACGTGCCGGGAAGGCTCGCCGCCACCTCGTCGAGCCTCTACGCCCGCAACCTCTACGCCTTCGTCGAGACCCTGGTCGACAAGGCCGCGAAGACGCTGGCGGTGAAGTGGGACGACGAGCTCGTCAAGGCGACCTGCCTGACCCGTGACGGCGCCGTCGTCCACCCGAACTTCCAGCCCAAGGCGGCCTAAAGCCGCTCGTCCCGCAATCGGAGGAGACCTCATGGCTACCCTTCCCCCCGACCAGGCGGCCGAGCAGGCACGTGCCGCCGCCGCCGCTGCCCGCAACGCGGCCGACATCGCCGCCCGCGCCGCCGACCAGGCGGCGATCATCGCCGACAGCGTCGGCCACGGCGTCGCCGCCGCGACCCACGGCGCCATCGACCCGACCGTGTTCCGCCTCGCGATCTTCGTGCTGGCGATCTTCGTCGGCTACTACGTGGTCTGGTCGGTGACCCCGGCCCTTCACACTCCGCTGATGTCCGTCACCAACGCGATCTCCTCGGTGATCGTGGTCGGCGCGCTGCTCGCCGTCGGCGTGCCCTACCTCGAGCACGGAACCGGCTGGGCCCGCTTCTTCGGGTTCATCGGCCTGGTCTTCGCCAGCGTGAACATCTTCGGCGGCTTCCTCGTCACCCAGCGCATGCTCAGCATGTACAAGAAGAAGGCCTGAGGCGATGTCGGAGAACGTCTCCTCGCTCCTCTACCTCGTCTCCGGCGTCCTGTTCATCCTGGCGCTGCGGGGCCTGTCCCACCCGACCACCTCCCGGCAGGGCAACCTGTACGGCATGATCGGCATGGGCATCGCCATCCTGACGACGCTGATCGGCCATCCGCCGGCCGGCGTCGGGGCGTGGTTCCTGGTGCTGCTGGGCATCGGCATCGGCGGCGGCGCCGGCGCGGTGATCGCCAAGCGCGTGCCGATGACGGCGATGCCGCAGCTCGTGGCGGCCTTCCACTCCCTCGTCGGCCTCGCGGCCGTCGCGGTGGCGGCGGGCGCGCTCTACGCGCCGCAGGCCTTCGGCATCATCGAGAACGGCGCCATCCACAAGCAGTCGCTGTTCGAGATGGGGCTGGGCGTCGCCATCGGCGCCATCACCTTCACCGGCTCGGTGATTGCGTTCCTCAAGCTCGACGGGCGCATGTCGGGCAAGCCGATCATGCTGCCGCAGCGCCACGCCATCAACATCGTGCTGGCCGTGGTGCTGGTCGCGCTGCTGATCGGCTTCATCGGCGGCGGCAGCAAGGTGCTGTTCTGGCTGATCGTGATCCTGTCCTTCGTGCTCGGCGGCCTGCTGATCATCCCGATCGGCGGCGCGGACATGCCGGTCGTGGTCTCGATGCTCAACTCGTATTCGGGCTGGGCGGCCGCGGGCATCGGCTTCACGCTGGGCAACCTCGCGCTGATCATCACCGGCGCGCTGGTCGGCTCCTCGGGCGCGATCCTGTCCTACATCATGTGCCACGCGATGAACCGCTCGTTCATCTCGGTGATCCTCGGCGGCTTCGGCGGCGACGCCGCGGCGGCCTCCGGCGGCGGCCAGGTCGAGACCCGGCCGGTCAAGCAGGGTTCGGCGGACGACGCGGCCTTCATCATGAAGAACGCCGAGAAGGTCATCATCGTGCCGGGCTACGGCATGGCGGTGGCGCAGGCCCAGCACTCGCTCCGCGAGATGGCCGACCAGCTCAAGAAGGCCGGCGTTGACGTGAAGTACGCCATCCATCCGGTGGCGGGCCGCATGCCGGGCCACATGAACGTGCTGCTCGCCGAGGCCAACGTGCCCTACGACGAGGTGCACGAGCTGGAGGACATCAACGGCGAGTTCCCGCAGGCCGACGTGGCCTTCGTGATCGGCGCCAACGACGTCACCAACCCGGCCGCCAAGACCGATCCGCAATCGCCGATCTACGGCATGCCGATCCTCGACGTGGAGCGGGCCAAGACCGTGCTGTTCATCAAGCGCGGCATGGGCTCCGGCTATGCCGGCGTCGAGAACGAGGTGTTCTTCCGCGACAACACCATGATGCTGTTCGGCGACGCCAAGAAGGTGGTCGACGAGATCGTCAAGAACTTCTGATGCGGACCGCCCCGCGAGGGGTGGATGAGACGGGGCTTTGCGCCCCGGACGGTGAAGCGGGGCCTCGTGCCCCGCTTTTTTCATTTCGAGGACAGCGCGGGTGAACCCTCCCCCCTCTGCGGGGGACGGTTCACCCGCGCGCCTAGGAGCGAACGCCCCCCACTGTCGCCCGGCTGCGGCAGCGCGATCCTGCGAATCCCGCTACACTCCGCCCCGTGTCCATGCTCCTCGACCTGCCCCGCCCGCTCCTCGACGTTCACCGCTCCGCGCTCGGGCGGCCCTGGCACGAGCGCTGCGCCTCGGCGCCGGCGCAGAGCCTCGCGGTCGCCATCGCGCAGGGCCACGGCCTGCCGGAGGTGCTGGCCCGGGTGCTGGCCGGCCGCGGGGTCGATCTCCACGCGGTGCCGGGCTTCCTGGAGCCGCGCCTGCGCGACCTGATGCCCGACCCCGCCGTGCTGGTCGACATGGAGGCGGCGGCCGACCGCCTGGCCGCGGCGATCCTGAAGCGCGAGAAGGTCGCGATCTTCGGCGACTACGACGTCGACGGCGCGGCGAGCGCGGCGCTGCTGGCGAGTGCGCTGCGCGACCTCGGCGTGCCCTACCGGCTCCACATCCCCGACCGCATCACCGAGGGCTACGGCCCCAACGTCGCGGCGGTCAGGATGCTGGCCCAGGAGGGGGCCACACTTCTCGTCACCGTCGATTGCGGCACCGCCGGCCACGAGCCCCTCGCCGAGGCCGGCCGCCTCGGCATGGACGTGGTGGTGCTCGACCATCACGGTGCGCCGGAGGTGCTCCCGCCGGTGCGCGCCCTCGTCAACCCGAACCGCCTCGACGACATCTCGGGCCTCGGCCATCTCTGCGCCGCCGGGGTGGTCTTCCTGACTCTGGTGGCGCTCAACCGGCGCCTGCGCCGCGACGGGCTCGCCATTCCCGACCTGATGGCCGGGCTCGACCTCGTGGCGCTCGCCACCATCGCCGACGTGGTGCCGCTCCACGGCCTCAACCGGGCCTTCGTGCGCCAGGGCCTCGCGGTGATGCGCGGCCGCGGCCGGCGCGGCCTGTCCGCCCTTCTCGACGCGGCCGGCCTCGGGGAGGCGCCGCAGGCCTGGCATCTCGGCTTCCTGCTCGGCCCCCGGATCAATGCCGGCGGGCGCATCGGCGATTCGACGCTCGGCGCCCGGCTGCTGCTCTGCGAGGACCCGATCGAGGCCGCCGGCATCGCCGCCCGGCTCGACGCGCTCAACCGCGAGCGCCAGGCGATCGAGGCCGCTGCGGTGGCCGAGGCCGAGGCCGAGATGGGGATGCGGCTCGAGCGCGACCCCGACCAGCCGGTCCTCGTCGCCGGCAGCCCGGACTGGCATCCCGGCATCGTCGGGCTGATCGCGGCGCGGCTCAAGGAGCGCTTCGGCCGCCCGGCCTTCGCCTTCGCGCTGCGCCAGGACGGCACCGCCACTGGCTCGGGCCGCTCGATCCCCGGCGCCGATCTCGGCCGGGCGGTCCGGGCCTGCGTCGAGGCGGGGCTCGCCGCCAAGGGCGGCGGCCACGCCATGGCGGCGGGCGTGACGCTCGCCGCCCTCGATCTCGACCGATTCCGCGAGGCGCTGTCGGGCGACCTTGCGGCTTCCGTGGCCGAGGCGCGCCTCGGCGAGGCCCTGCTGGTCGACGGCCTCGTCTCGGCCGGCGGCGTGCAGCCCGATCTGGCCGATGCCGTCGAGCGGGCCGGCCCCTTCGGCCAGGGATCGCCGGAGCCGGTCTTCGCGCTCGCCCGCCACCGCGTCGCCGATGCGCGGGTGGTCGGCACCGGCCACGTCAAGGCGCAGCTGCGCGGCCGGGACGGCGTCGCCGTCGGCGCCATCGCGTTCCGGGCGGCGGAATCGCCGGTCGGGCGGCTGCTGCTGTCCCATATCGGCCGCGACATCCACGCCGCCGGCACCCTGTCCCGCGACCGCTGGCGCGGCGCCGACCGGGTCGAGCTGCGCCTGTGCGACGTGGCGGAGGCGAACGGATAAAGCTCCGGTGAGCCGGCCATCGATCGCGGCTTGACACCCCCCGAGCACCCCACCATAAGGGCCCCGTCGCCGAGAGGCGGCCCCTGCCGGCAACGGCAGCGTGGGGGAATGTCCCGAGCGGCAAAGGGGGCGGACTGTAAATCCGCTGGCTATGCCTTCGTAGGTTCGAGTCCTACTTCCCCCACCATTTCGTTTTTCAGGTGTTGCCCGCAGTCACAGGTGCCATCCCGGCGCTGGAGATGCGGGATCGTTGGGGTCGCCGAGCCTTGCCGTGACAAGGTCGAGCTGTCCCAGCATCACGGACCCGCCGCTCGCGCGGCGGCCCCTGCCGGCAACGGCAGCGTGGGGGAATGTCCCGAGCGGCAAAGGGGGCGGACTGTAAATCCGCTGGCTATGCCTTCGTAGGTTCGAGTCCTACTTCCCCCACCACCTCACCGCCTCGCCTCGGTCAGGCGGTTCGGGCCATATACCGGATTCGCCCTCGGATCAGTGATCCACCACCTCCCCCAGAGCGGCCAGCAGGGACGAGCGCGCCCGGCTCACCCGGCTCTTCACCGTGCCGACCTGGCAGCCGAGCTTCACGGCGGCTTCCTCGTAGGTGTAGCCCTCGGCGCCGATCAGCAGCAGCGCCTGGCGCTGGGCCTCGGGCAGGGCCTGCATCCGCTCCCGGACCACCCGCAGGGTGCTGGCATGGTCCTGGTCGGCGGGCGCGGCGAGCTGGCCGGCGAGGATTCCGTCGCCATCCTCGACCTCCCGGCGCCCCTTCCGCAGTTCCGTGTAGAACTGGTTGCGCATGATCGTGAACAGCCAGGCGGTGAAGTTCGTGCCAGCCTGGAACCGATGCTGGTTGGCCCAGGCCCGGGCGCAGGTCTCCTGAACCAGGTCGTCGGCCCGCACCACGTCGTGCGACAGCGAGAGGCCGAAGGTGCGCAGGGCCGGCAGCGCCGTCATCAGGGCGTTACGGAAGTCGAAGCTGATCGCCTCCCCGCGCGCCGCCAGGGCGGCCTCGAACCGGGCCAGCAACTCGGCGAGGCGCGCCGGCAACTCGGTCTCGGCGACCGGGCTGAAGTAGTGTTGCAGAGATTGTCTGAGGTGATCCTGAATGACGTGGGCGGGAAATGGGTCGGAGGGCGGTGGCGGCGCGGGCGGCACCGCGGTCGAATTGGTCTTCATTGTCGGGAGAGGGCCCCTGATCCCGTCGGATGCCTTCTTTTTAACGGTTCGAATTTCGATGGCAATAGAAGCTTGACCGATGCTCGATGAAGCCGGGGCCCTCGCGGCCCTCACCGCCCTGGCGCAGGAGACGCGGCTGCGCGCCCTGCGGACCCTTCTGCACGCCCTGCCCGACGGGATGCCGGCCGGGCGGCTCGGCGCGGCGGTCGGCTGCGCTCCCTCGACCCTGACCTTCCATCTGCGCCAGTTGCAGGAGGCCGGCCTGGTCGAGTCGCGCCGGCAGGGCGCCTCGATGATCTATTCCGCGCGTCCCGCCGGGCTGACCGGCCTGACCGACTACCTGGTGCAGGCCTGCTGCGGCGGCCGGCCGGAGGCTTGCCTTCCGGCGCCGTCGCCCTGCCGTGGGGCCTCGACGCCGGCCCTCGCCGCCCCGGACACCCCCGCGCCGCTTGACGAGCCGGCCGGGAGTGGCCGGGGCTGAGCCTGCGCGGGGGGCCTGCTCGCTCAGTAGCGATAATAGGACCGCCGCTCCTCGCGATAGCGCATCGCCCGGTACGGACGGTCGTCGCCCCAGCGCTCCATCTTGCGGCGCCAGCCATGCGCCGGGGCCCAGGCCGGCGGTCCGCCGCGGACCTCGCCATAGCCGCCACGACCCCAGGAATCGCCACGACCCAACCCGGGTCGGCCTGCGCCCCGGTCGTGGCCCCGAACAGCCCGGCCGCCGCGGTCATGGCGGCGAAGGCGAGAGGAAGAAGGGTCCTGCGCATCGGCACATCTCCAGTGATCCGCGTGATCGCGGATCGGATGACGCCAGCAACGGCGATGCCGCCGAAACCGTTCCGCAATCTCCCGGCCGGATCGCGACCGACTTTGTTTCTATGTCATTACTGAACAGCCATTCGATCCCCCGGAACCACTTCGCCGGGAATGCCGTTCCTGGCCACCTTCAGCGAGGAGACAGCCATGAAGCGGATCATGATTGGCCTGGTGGCCGCGACGACCCTGGTGGGTGGTGCGATGGCGGCGGAGCAGAGCGGCGCCTCGGCGCGCTCGCCCGGCCACGAGATGCAGGACCATGGCAGCCGGAAGGGCAGCCCCGGTGCCTCCGGCTACGCGCCGGGCCACGAAATGAAGTCCGACACGACCGGAACCACCTCACGCAGCGGCACCGGCGACCGGACCTCCGGCACCGCCGGGTCGACCCGCCACTGACCGATCCGGCCACGGCGCCGCGCCGTGGCCCCCGCACGCTTCTCACGCCTGTCACGGACCGCTGCTGTAAGGCGGGGCGACACGAGTCTGAGGGGCGGAGACGGTCATGAGCGCGTTCGAGGCATCGCAGCAGGCGGCCACGATCGAGGCGCTGCGGCGCGAGATCGCCGAGGCCTACGACGAGGAACTGGAGCTTGAGATCGAGGAGGAACGCCTCGCCGGGCTGGTGGCGCCGCCGGAGGGCGCCACCCCGGGCCTCGACCGCCGGCTCTACTTCCGCGAGCTGCTGCGCCTCCAGCACGAGCTGGTCCGGCTTCAGGACTGGGTCCACACCAACAAGCTCAAGGTCGTGGTGCTGTTCGAGGGCCGCGATTCCGCCGGCAAGGGCGGCGTCATCAACCGCATCACCCAGCGCCTCAACCCGCGGGTCTGCCGGGTCGCCGCCCTCCCCGCTCCGAGCGAGCGCGAGCGCGGCCAGTGGTATTTCCAGCGCTACGTCAGCCACCTGCCGACCGGCGGCGAGATGGTGCTGTTCGACCGCTCCTGGTACAACCGGGCTGGTGTCGAGCGGGTCATGGGCTTCTGCACCGAGGCGGAGGTCGAGGAGTTCTTCCGCTCGGTGCCGGAATTCGAGCGCATGCTCGTGCGCTCGGGGATCGTCCTGGTGAAGTACTGGTTCTCGATCACCGACGCCGAGCAGTCCTACCGCTTCGAGATGCGCATCCGCGACCCCCTCAAGCAGTGGAAGCTCAGCCCGATGGACGTCGAATCGCGCCGGCGCTGGGAGAGCTACACCCGGGCCAAGGAGGACATGCTGGCCCGCACCCATATCGCAGAGGCGCCGTGGTGGGTGGTCGACGCCGTCGACAAGCAGCGCGCCCGCCTCAACTGCATCAGCCACCTCCTGGAGCAGGTGCCCTACGGCACCGTCGAGCGCCCGCCCGTCCATCTCCCCGAGCGGGTGCGCAATCCCGACTACGTCCGCGGGCCGATCCCGGCCGACATGTACGTGCCGGCGCGGTACTGAGCCCGGAATGGCGGGAGGGAACTGGCGCGCGGCGTTGCTCGGCATCCTCGGTCTCGCCGCGGGCGAGGCCGCGGCGCAGCAGGCCGCGCCCTCCCCCGTCCTGCCGATCCTCGCCCGCGTTCCCCTCACGGGGGCCGGCGGCGACCCGCAGACCGCGATCGCCCAGGCGCGCACCTCCGATCAGGTCTCGGTGACGATCGGCGGCTCGATCCAGTCGTCGCTCGGCCCCTACGGCGACCCGTTCGGCGCCCGCGCCGTCCTCGCCGAGCGCGGCATCGCCTATACCGTCACCTATATCGGCGAGGGGTTGGCCAACCTGCGCGGAGGATTGCGGCGCGGCGTCACCTATGGCGGGCGCCTGGATACGTCGCTGGACATCGACCTCGACAGGCTCGCCGGCTGGACCGGGGCGAGGTTCCACACCGACTTCTTCCAGATCCACGGCCACGGGATGTCGCGCTCCTACGTCGACAACCTGACGACGGTGAGCGGCATCGAGGCCCTGCCGGCGACCCGGCTGTTCGAGCTGTGGCTCGAGCAGAGCGTCTTTAACGGCAAGCTGTCGATCAAGGCGGGCCAGGTCTCGGCCGATACCGAGTTCGCCATCGCCCAATCCGCCGTGGTGTTCTTCAATGCCGGCTTCGGCTGGCCCAATATCGGCGCCGTGGTGCTGCCGAGCGGCGGGCCGATCTATCCCCTCGCCACGCCGGCCGTGCGGCTGAAGTACGTGCCGGACGAGCGCCTGTCGGTCCAGGCCGCGATCTTCAACGGCGACCCGCGGGCGTTCGCCGGGGCGACGACACCGACCCGCAGCGGATCAACCGCACCGGCACAAGCTTCCGGACCGGCGACCCGCCGCTGCTGATCGGCGAGGTCGCGTATGCCTACACGCTCGACCTCTGGGGCGAGGCCCTGCACGGCACCGCGACGCTCGGCGGCTGGAATCACCTCGGCGGCTTCGACAGCCCGCGCCTCGACAGCGTCGGCGGCCGGCTGCTCGCCGACCCGGAGGCGAGCGGCATCGCCCGGCGCTTCCGCGGCGACCGCGGCGTCTACGGCATCATCGACCAGACGCTCTACCGCGAGCCCGACACCGAGGACGAGGGCGCCAGCGCCTTCCTGCGCCTCTCCAAGGTGCCGGCCGACCGCAACCTGATCGATGTCTATCTCGACGCCGGCCTCGCCTATAAGGGCCTGCTGCCCGGCCGCCCCAACGATACCGCGGCGTTGGGCGTGATCTACTCGCGCATCAGCCCGGCCGCCCGGGCCTTCGACCGCGACACGAACCGGTTCGGCCAAGGTACCGGTCAAGGCGCCGGCCCGCTCCGCAGCAGCGAGGTGGTGATCGAGGCGACCTACCAGGCGGAGGTGGTGCCCGGATTCACGCTGCAGCCGGATCTGCAATACGTCATGCGCCCCGGCGGCGGACTCGCCGGCAATGACGGCCGGCGCTTGAAGAATGCGACCGTGATGGGCCTGCGGGCAACGATCAACTACTAGAGCATTTTCCGATGAAGTGGATACCGGTTCGTCGCAGAAAATGCGGCAAAATCAACGACCTAGAGAGCTTCGCGATTGCAACGCGATCGTGTTGTGCTCTAGGCGTACAGGTCCCGGTGCTGCGGGCCGATGCCGGCGCCAGCCAGGCGCTCGGTGTCGCGCAGAGATCGGTCTTGCGAGGAGCCATGCACCACAACGGGTGTGATCGACTGGGATCCCGTGCGTTGTTCGGGCGATGACGCCGGGACCGCAAGGGGCGAGCGGCCGGCGCGGACTGTCCGCCGCGCCGGCTTCGGGCCGCTGTGTCAGCCGCGCCCCTTGCGACCCTTGTATTTCGGCTTCTGGCCCGGGAACCCTTGCGTCGAGCGGCCGGTCGGGCGCTCGGCATAGGTGAACGGCACCTCGCGGTCGGTGCCCGGGCCCATGTCGTCGAGGTCGGGCTGGCGGATGCGGGTGCCCTCGTCGGAGACCCCCTTGCCGCCGGGGCCGTAGCCGAGCGGTTCGGCACCGCGGCGCTTGCGCTTGGCGCCGAAGCGGCCGGCCTCGCGCTCGACGTCGGCCTGCTCGGCCATCGGGTCGTCGGCGATGGCGAGTTCGGTCGCCTGGAGCCGCTTGAGCTCGTCGCGCAGCCGCGCCGCCTCCTCGAAGTCGAGATCGGCGGCGGCCGTCCGCATCCGCTTCTCGAGGTCGGCCATCACCGCCTTGAGGTTGTGGCCCACCGTGACCGCGGATTTCGCCAGGCCGGTATCGACCTGGACGTGGTCGCGCTCGTAGACGCTTTCCAGGATGTCGGAGATGTTGCGCTTCACGCTCTGGGGCGTGATGCCGTGCTCCTCGTTATAGGCGAGCTGCTTCTTGCGCCGGCGCTCGGTCTCGGCCATCGCCCGCTCCATCGAGCCGGTGATGTGGTCGGCGTACAGGATGCAGCGGGCGTCGGCGTTGCGGGCGGCGCGGCCGATGGTCTGGATCAGCGAGGTCTCGGAGCGCAGGAATCCTTCCTTGTCGGCGTCGAGGATGCCGACCAGGGCGCATTCCGGGATGTCGAGGCCCTCGCGCAGCAGGTTGATGCCGATGAGAACGTCGAAGGCGCCGAGGCGCAGGTCGCGGATGATCTCGATCCGCTCCAGCGTGTCGATGTCCGAGTGCATGTAGCGCACCCGCACGCCGTTCTCGTGCAGGTATTCGGTCAGGTCCTCGGCCATGCGCTTGGTCAGCGTGGTCACCAGCGTGCGGTAGCCGGCGGCGGCCACCTCCTTCACCTCGCCCAGGAGATCGTCGACCTGGGAGCGGGCCGGGCGCACCTCGATCACCGGGTCGACGAGGCCGGTCGGGCGGATGACCTGCTCGGCGAAGACGCCGCCGGTCTGCTCCAGCTCCCACTTCGCCGGGGTCGCCGAGACGTGGATCGATTGCGGGCGCATCGCGTCCCATTCCTCGAACCGCAACGGACGGTTGTCGAGGCAGGAGGGCAGCCGGAACCCGTACTCGGCGAGCGTCGCCTTGCGGCGGAAGTCGCCGCGGTACATGCCGCCGATCTGCGAGACCGTGACGTGGCTCTCGTCGGTGAAGACCAGCGCGTTGTCGGGCAGGTACTCGAACAGGGTCGGCGGCGGCTCGCCGGGCTTGCGGCCGGTGAGGTAGCGCGAATAGTTCTCGATGCCGTTGCAGGCGCCCGTCGCCTCGATCATCTCGAGGTCGAAGGTGCAGCGCTGCTCCAGGCGCTGGGCCTCGATCAGCCGGCCCATCCGGGTCAGCTCCTCGACCCGCCACTTCAGCTCGTCCTTGATGCCCTTGACCGCCTGCTGCAGGGTCGGGCGCGGCGTCACGTAGTGGCTGTTGGCGTAGACCTTGACGAATTTGAGCGTATTGAGGGTCTTGCCGGTGAGCGGATCGAACTCGGAGATCGCCTCGATCTCGTCGCCGAACAACCCGATGCGCCAGCCGCGATCCTCCAGGTGGGCCGGCCACAGCTCGATCACGTCGCCGCGGACCCGGAAGGTGCCGCGGGCGAAATCGGACTGGATGCGCTTGTATTGCAGGGCCACCAGGTCGGCGACGAGCTGGCGCTGCTCGATCTTCTCGCCGAGGCTGACCGTGAACGACATCGCCGTATAGGTCTCGACCGAGCCGATACCGTAGATGCACGAGACCGAGGCCACGATGATGACATCGTCGCGCTCCAAGAGCGCCCGGGTGGCGGAGTGGCGCATCCGGTCGATCTGCTCGTTGATCGACGATTCCTTCTCGATGAAGGTATCGGAGCGCGCGACATAGGCCTCGGGCTGGTAATAATCGTAGTAGGAGACGAAGTACTCGACGGCGTTGTCGGGGAAGAAGCCCTTGAACTCGCCGTAGAGCTGCGCCGCCAGGGTCTTGTTGGGGGCGAGGATCAGGGCCGGGCGCTGGGTCTCCTCGATGACCTTGGCCATCGTGAAGGTCTTGCCCGACCCGGTGACGCCGAGGAGGACCTGGTCGCGCTCCTGGCCCTGCACGCCGGCGACGAGCTCGGCGATGGCGCGGGGCTGGTCGCCCGCCGGGGTGAAGTCGGATTTCAGGCGGAACGGGACGCCGCCCTCGGATTTCTGCGGCCGGTCGGGGCGGTGCGGGCGCCACAGCTCGCCGTTCTTGAACAGCGGGTTGCCCTCGGTGAGGAGCTTGGTCAGCGCGTCGACCGTCGCCGAGACGCCCTCGGCGGCCAGCGACCCGCGCTCCTCCACCGCCTCGCCGTCCGGCTCGCGCAGGCCCAGCGCCTGGGCCAGCGCCGGCTCGACGTCGGCGGCATCGCCATGGGTGAAGGCGGCCTGCGGCGCCTCGCCGAAGCCCTGCGTGCCGTCCTGGCGCCCGGCCTTGCGGGCGGGCTTCGACGGGGTCGTCGCGGCGGCCTTGGCCTCGGCCGCGTCCTTGCGCGGACGGCCGCGCTTCGGCGGTTCGGGCGGCGGCGGCTCGACCGCGGGCAGGCGGTCGCGGTTCAGCGCCGGGTTCAGCAGCTCGGCGAGGAACGGGTCGAGCGGCTTCAACTCGGGCTTGGAGGCCTTGCCGGTCGACAGGCGGGGCTTCTTCGGAGCGGGCATGCCCCCGATATGGCAAGCCCTGCCGGGGCCGGAAAGGGCCCGCATCACCGCAGCCCGCGCATCGTCTCCCGGATCGGCGCATCTCGAGGTCGGCGCCATCTCGAGATCAGCGCACCTTGGCCACCGCGATCGTGTCGCCCTCCACGAGCACGAAGCCGATGCCGGCGCGGCGCAGGGCCTCGATCGCGGCGTGACGGCTGCGGGCCGCCGGCCCCTCGCTCCCCTCCTCCAGGCGCCGGATGGTCGAGAGCGAGAGGCCGCTGGCCTCCGCGAGGTCGGCCATCGACCAGTCGAGGAGGCCGCGGGCGGCGCGCAGATGCGCCCCCTGGACGGCCTGCTCCAGGCCGCGCCGCGCCAGCCCGGTCGGCACCGGCCGGATCCCGTCGACCCGGGAATTCAGGCTGGCCCAGGTCTCGATCCGGCCGTCGGCGTCGCGCACTGGGACGAACACCCCCGGAACCGGCCGCTCTCGCCGTTGGCCAGCGCCAGGCGATGCTCGACCACGAAGGGCCGTCCGGCCAGGATGCGCTCCCGGAGCGGGCCACGGGCGTGCAGGCGCTCCTCCGGCACCAGGATCCGGGACCAGTCGTCGTGGTATTCCTGCTGGGTCAGGCCGGTCAGGGTCAGGAGTTCCCACGAGGCGATGCGGAACGTCTCCGTGTAGGGCGAGGCGTGCATCCAGGTCTGCGCCTGCTCGAACAGCGCCCGCCGCCGGCGCTGCTCCTCGCGGTGCAGGGCGGCCAGGCGCTCGGTGTCGGTCACGTCCAGCACCACGCCGGCGACCCCCGCGGCCGCCCGTCGGGGAAGAAGTAGGCCGTGCCGCGGTTGGCCAGCAGCCGCAGCGACCCGTCCGGCCGGATGACGCGGACGGTGTGGTCGTTGAAGGCACCGTCCCGCATCACCTGGGCGTTGTTCTCGATCGCCGGCCGGTCCCCCGGATGGACGAGGCTCAGGAACAGGTCGTAATCCGGTCGCACCGCCCCCGGCTCGAAGCCGAGCAGACGGAACAGGCCCGGGGACCAGCGATGCTCGTCGTCGGAGAAGGTCCAGGTCCAGCTGCCGGTCAGGCCGTGCGCCTCGACCAGGCGAAGGAAATCCCGGTCCGGGATGGCCGGCGCGTCGGAGGGATCGGGATCGACCGGAAGGTCGTGCAGCGGGAGGCGCCGGCTCATGACGGCCTCGCGGGCGCCGGGCCGGTCTCCGGCCGCGGAATTTCGCAAGCCTCCTGGCGGGCATGGGAAGCCCCCGGCAGGGCATCGGAAGCCCCCGGCAGGGGATCGTGCGGTCCGAGCGGGGCGGGCAGGTCGCGGTCCCAGGGCGGATCGGCGAAGCGGGCCGCCACGAATTCGACCAGCGCCCGGACCTTGGCGGGCGGCCGGCGGCGCGAGGGCATCACCGCGTGGATCGGCAGGGACGGGATGATCCCGAGATCGAGCGCCACCAGGCTGCCGCGGCGCAGGGCCTCGCCGACCAGGAAGGTCGGCTGGTAGATCACCCCGAGCCCGGCCGCGGCGGCGGCCACCAGGGCGTCGCCGTTCGAGGCGCGCAAGCTCCCCGCCACCGTCACCGTGCCCCCTCGAAGCGCCAGCCGTCACTGCTGGCGAGGGTGTAGCCGAGGCAGTTATGCGACGCCAGATCCTCCGGGCGGCGCGGCCGGCCCCGTGCCGCCAGATAGGACGGGGCGGCGCAGACCCGCATCCGGCACGGGGCGAGCGCCCGGGCGACCAGGCGCGAATCGCGCAGGTGGCCGATGCGCAGGGCGAGATCCCAGCCCTCCTCGATCAGGTCGACCGGGCGGTCGTTGAGGCCGAGCTCGACGGTCAGCGACGGGTGGGCCCGCCCGAAATCCGCCAGGGCGGGGGCGACCTGCAGCACCCCGAACGAGACCGGCACGTTGAGCCGCAGGGTGCCGCGGGGCTCCGCCGCCTCGGCGCCGGCCGCCGCCTCGGCCTCGTCGATCTCGGCCAGGATGCGCTCGCAGGCCTCCAGGTAGTGCCGGCCGGCCTCGGTCAGGGTCAGGCGGCGGGTGGTGCGGTGCAGGAGCCGGGCGCCGAGCCGGTCCTCGAGGGCGGCCACGTGCTTGGTGACCCCGCTCTGCGACAGGCCGAGCGCCCGCGCGGCGGCCGAGAAGCTGCCGGCGGTGGCGACGCGCACGAAGATCTCCATTCCGGTCAGCCGGTCGGGCACGGCTCGATCTCACTCTGGGCGTGTGAAGTGATGCCACGAGATGCCGGATTTTCGGACGTTCGCAAAGGATGCACTCTGCGCAGGCCGCGAGAAGGACCGCGAGACGCGGGCCGCCGGAGGAGTGCCGCATGACCGGACCGATCGACCCGCTGACCCGCATCGGGCACGTCCACCTGCGGGTGGCCGACCTCGACCGGGCCCTCGGCTTCTATTGCGGGGTGCTGGGCTTCACGCTGATGCAGCGCTACGGCACCCAGGCCGCCTTCGTCTCGGCGGGAGGCTACCACCACCATATCGGGCTCAACACCTGGGACAGCGCGGGCGGCTCGGCGCCGCCGCCCGGCAGCACCGGTCTCTACCACGTGGCGATCCTCTACCCGACCCGGGCGGCGCTGGCCGATGCACTGGCCCGGCTCGACGCCGCCGGCATCCCGCTCACCGGGGCGAGCGACCACGGCGTCAGCGAGGCGCTCTACCTCGACGACCCGGACCGCAACGGGGTGGAATTGTACCGCGACCGGCCCGAGGGCGAGTGGCCGCGGGACGCGGCGGGCGGCCTGCAGATGGTGACCCGCCGCCTCGATCTCGCCTCCCTGCGGGCGGAGGCGGCGCAGGCCCGCTGACGCGGTCTGCAGCCTCGCGAGAGGAATCGCGCGGCGACCGGCGAGCGGACACGTCGAGAACCGCAAATCGAAAACCGCATGACGCAGCGTGCATTTGCCAGCACGAGCGGGCGCCCCTACCAGACGACGATCAGGCTCGTAGGCCAGGCTCGTCAGGGATCCGCCATGCGCATCACCGCCATCCGCGACATCGTCGCGCCGATCAAGTCGGACATCGCCAACGCCTGGATCGACTTCTCGACCATGACGGCGAGCGTGGTCGCGGTGGTGACCGACCGGGTGGTCGACGGCCGCCCGGTCGTCGGCTTCGGCTTCAACTCCAACGGCCGCTACGCGCCGCAGGGGCTCCTGCGCGAGCGCTTCATCCCGCGCCTGCTGGCCGCCGGCCCGGACGATCTCCAGGGCGAGGACGGGCTGATCGACCCGCACCGCGCCTGGGCGGCGATGATGAGGAACGAGAAGCCCGGCGGCCACGGCGAGCGCTCGGTGGCGGTCGGCGTGCTCGACATGGCCCTGTGGGACGCGCTCGCCAAGGCGAAGGGCGTGCCGCTCTGGCGGCTGCTCGCCGACCGCTACCGCGGGGGCGAGGCCGATCCGGCGGCCTGGGTCTACGCCGCGGGCGGCTACTATTATCCGGGCAAGGGCCTCGACGCCCTCAAGGACGAGATGCGCTCCTATCTCGACCGCGGCTACAGCACCGTGAAGATGAAGGTCGGGCTGGTGCCGTTGGAGGACGACGTCGCCCGGATCGAGGCGGTGCTGGATGTGCTCGGCGGCGACGGCGCCCGCCTCTGCGTCGACGTCAACGGCCGCTTCACCCTCGAGGAGGCGATCCGCTTCGGCCGGGCGATCGCGCCCTACGGGCTGCGCTGGTACGAGGAGCCGGTCGATCCCCTCGACTACCTGGCCCATGCGGCGCTCGCCACGACCTATGACGGGCCGCTGGCCACCGGCGAGAACCTGTTCTCGCACCAGGATGCCCGCAACCTGATCCGCCACGGGGGCTTGCGGCCGGACCGGGACATCCTGCAATTCGACCCCGCCCTGTCCTACGGGCTGGTCGAGTATCTGCGCACCCTCGACGTGATGCGCGCCCATGGCTGGTCGCCGCGGCGCTGCGTGCCCCATGGCGGCCACCAGTTCGCCCTCAACATCGCGGTCGGCCTCGGGCTCGGCGGCAACGAGAGCTACCCGGACGTCTTCGCCCCCTTCGGCGGCTTCGCCGATGCGGTCCCGGTGCAGGACAGCCGCGTCGCGATGCCGGACCTGCCCGGCATCGGCTTCGAGGCGAAGTCGGCGCTCTACGCCGTGATGCGGCCGCTGGAGCAGGGGTGAGGCGAGCACGCCGACCGGGTCGCAGGCGCGCGGCAACCGACTTCGGCCGGTTGCCGCGCGCCTAGTCGACGCCGGGATGCCCGTCAGGCGGCCCGCACGCTGGCCAGGAAGCCGTCGACCTCCTGGCGCAGGCGGGCGCACTGGTCCGACAGATCCTCGGAGACCTGCGCCACCTCGGCCGCCGCGCGGCCCGCCGTGCCGGCGGCGTCGGCGACCTCGTTGATGTCGCGGGTCATCGCCGAGGTGCCGTCGGTCGCCTCGGCCATCTGGCGCACGATCTCGTGGGTCATCGCCCCCTGCTCCTCGATCGCCGAGGCGATGCCGGTGGTGACCTGGCTCATCGCCTCGATCTGCGCGGTGACGCCGGCGATCGCATCCCCGGCCCCTGGCTGGTGGACTGGATCGCCGCGACGTGGCGGCCGATCTCCTCGGTGGCGCGGGCGGTCTGGCCGGCGAGTTCCTTCACCTCGGCCGCGACGACCGCGAAGCCACGTCCCGCCGCTCCGGCACGGGCCGCCTCGATGGTGGCGTTGAGCGCCAGGAGGTTGGTCTGGCCGGCGATCTGCGAGACGAGGCCGACGACGTCGCCGATGCGGGCGGCCGCCGCGGACAGGTCCGCCATCGTGCCGCCGGCGGCCTGGGCCTGGGCCACCGCCTCGGCCGACATGCCGGCGGCCTGCACGACCTGGCGGCCGATCTCCGCCACGGTCGCGCCGAGTTCCTCGGCCGCCGCCGCGACCGCGCCGACGTTGCCGCTGGTCTGCCGGGCGGTGGCCGCGACGCTGACCGAACGGGACGAGGTCCCGTCGACCGCCTGCGTCACGGCGCCGGAGGCCCCGCTCAGGCCCTCGGCCGCGCCCGAGACGCGCGCCACGATGCCGCCGACCGAGACCTCGAACCGGTCGGCGAGGTCGCGCAGCATGCTGCGGCGGGCCTGCTCCTCGCGCATCCGCGCCGCCTCGGTGGTCCGGAGCTGCTGGGCCGCCTCCTCGAGAGACACGTCGCGGATCATCACCACGGCGCGGGCGATGTCGCCGATCTCGTCGCGCCGCCGCTGGCCGGGCACCTCGTCGAGGACCTGGCGGGCGGCCAGGGCCTTGAGGGCCGTCGTGAGCGCGCCGAGGGGACGCACGATCGCCCGCGACATCAGGAGCCCGAGCACGGCCGTGCCGGCGAGAACCGCGAGGCCGATCATCACGAGGATGCGGGACAGGGCGTTGACGGCCTGGAGCGCCTCGGCGTCCGACTGCTCCGCCAGCATGGTCCAGTGGGCCCCGAGCACCGGCACGGTGGCGCTGACCGCCCGGTGGCGGCCGTCGGGCGCCTCGTAGGTGAACGGCGCCTTCGCGGCGAGCCGGTCGGGGGAAATGCCGATCTCGCTCACCGGCGCGCCGGCCGCGATCCCCGCCGAGAGCGGGGGCTTGCCGCGCAACAGCCCGTCGGCGCCGACGATCAGGGTCTGCCCGGTCTCGCCGAGGCCGGCGCGCTGCACCAGGGTCGCGTCGAACAGGGACGGCGTGACCCGCATCACGATGTAGCCGGCGCGCTCCACCGCCTGCGCGGTGCCCATGGCGACGTTGGCCCGACGGCTCATCGCCTTGCCGAGGAAGGCCGCGGGGGCGCCGCCGACCGGATAGGCGGAGAAATCCGCGAACGAGACGGCGTCGGGGGCGGCGCCCTTCATCTGCTCGAACAGGCGGGCGAGGCCGGTGTCGCGCAGGGCCGGGTCGGTGACCGAGGCGGCGAAGTCGTCGCCCTTCGTCGCCGTGTAGACGATCCGTCCGTTCGGATCGAGGAACAGCAGGTCGGCGTAGCCGGGCTGGCTCAGGAGCTTGCGGGCCACCTCCTGCACCTTGACGTGCCGGCGGCCATACATGGTGTTGGTGGTGGTGCCGTCGAAGGCGAGCCGTGCCTCGAGGGTCGGCGGGGCGCGGAAGGCCGCCAGGAGCCCGGCATAGTCCGGCTTGCCCGGATCGAGGTTCTCGATCAGGTCGGTGAAGTTCGAGGCCACCTGGGGGTGACCGGCGGCGGCGGCGAAGTCGACCCTGGCCTGATCGGCGACGATGGCGATGCCGTGGCCGGTCGCCGTCGCGGCGAGCGCCAGACGGTCCTCGACGGCCGAGACGAGGCTGTTCTTGGCGGAATACCAACTCAGGCCACCCATCACCGTCGCGCTGACGAGCGCGAGGCCGACGATGGTCGAGGGCAGCCGGACGGCCAGCTTGGACAGGATGAACATGCAGTGATCCAGCTCGCGACGCGATGCTTGCCTTCCAGGGCCCGGCAAAGGCCTGTCCGGCTTGGAGCGGAGGCTCCTTGATCGCCACGGAACCAGAGTCGCGATAATTTTTAGTGAAGGGGTTACGGCACGGCAGTTAGGTCAAATACTTAACTCTGCCCAAAAGGCTAAGCAGCACATCCGCCGGCACAACCTTCACAGGCACGGCGATCGGGATCGGCTGAACAGGGTCTGCGGCCGTGAGAGCTACGCCCGATCGCATGGCCATCGAGGATCGGTCCAGGATCCCGACTTCGCTCACTTGTCTTCGATCGATCGACATCCGCTTCGTCGAACGATACGTCGGGCGGTGCGGGAACACCCGGAGTGACGGACCGGCCACCTCGCGCGGGAAGCCGCGATCGGCGCCCGGGACGGCCTCGACGGTGTCAATCCGGACGGCCAACTCGAACAGGCTCTCAAGGATGCCGTTGGAGGCGGGAGAACCCAGCGCCGGCAGGCGCCGGGCCGCCGCCCTTCATGGTGGGCCGCCGCTCACCCCGTCTGCAACAACCCCGCCAACGCCGCCACATCCCCCGGATTGTCCGACAGGAGCGCGTCGATCTCGCCGTTCGCCAGGGCCCGGACGTGCCGGCAATCGGGCCGGAACCGCGCCCCGGCGCAGGTGCAGCGCAGGCGCGGGCCGTCGCGGGTCTCCACCAGCCGCACGTCGTAGGGCGTGCCCGAGCTGCCGCGGACGACGAAATGCAGCAGCGGCACGCGGGGGCGGCTCGGGGCAACCCCGCGCAGGGCCCGGGCGGCGATGCCGTCGGGCGAGCGCGCCTCCTGCCCGGCCCGCTCGCGGGTGAGATTCATGCGGCGGGCGAGGCTCGCGATGTCCGGTGCGCCGGCCTCCCGCATCACCGCGAGCGCGATCTCCGCGCAGGCATAGGCGTCCTCGCCGGCATCGTGGTGGCGAAAGGTCACGCCGACCCGGGCGGCGAGCGCCGAGAGCCGGTAGGTTCCCTGCCCCTGTCCCCCTCCCCGGCCAGTGCCGGCGGGCGAGCTGCACCGTGCAGAGCGAGGTGTAGACCGGCTGCTCCAGCCCGTAGGCCTGGAGCGTCGCCGCGAGCACCCCGACATCGAAGCTGGCATTGTGGGCGAGCACCAGGCTGCCGGCGATCTCCGGCAGGAACGGCGCCATCGCCTCCGGGAAGGACGGTGCGCTCGCCACGTCCCGCGGCCGGATGCCGTGGACCCGGATGTTGCCGGGGGAGAAGCGCATCTCCGCCGGGCGGATCAGCCGCGATTCCCGCCGCACCACCCGGCCGTCCTCGATCCAGGCGAGGCCGACGGCGCAGGGGCTGTCGCGGCGCTCGTTGGCGGTCTCGAAGTCGATCGCGAGGGTACGGGGGAAGGTCATGCCCGCGCTCTCCCCCGCGAAGGCGCCGAATTTCAGGCGCTCGCCACCATCGCCAGCCACTCGTCCTCCGAGACCACCTTGACCCCGTGCTTCTCGGCATCCTTCAGCTTGCTGCCCGCCCCCGGCCCGGCCACCACCAGATCGGTCTTGGCCGAGACCGAGCCCGAGACCTTGGCGCCCAGGCGCTCGGCCGTCGCCTTGGCCTCGCTGCGAGTCATCTTTTCGAGCGTGCCGGTGAACACCACGGTCTTGCCGCTGAACGCCGCGGCTTGCGCGACCGGCGCCGCCCGCTCGGTCTCGACCTCGGCCAACAGCGCCTGCACCGCCGCGACGTTGTGCGCCTCGGAAAAAAACTGGATCAGCGAGGCGGTAGTCACCGTGCCGATCTCGCCGTCATCGGCGAGCGCCCGGTAGGCGTCGCCGGGGACCTGCGCCACCGCCCGCTCCACCGCCGCGCGCACGCCGGCGGAATCGCCGTAGGCCCCGACCAGGGACTCGCGCTGCGGCGCCGACAGGCGGGCCACCGCGCCGCCGGCCAGGAGATCGACATCGGGGTCCTTGGCCGCGTCGAGCAGCCGGTCGCGGGTGGTGGCGCCGACGCGGTCGAGGCTGGCGAGCGCGATCCAGTCCGGCCCCGGCTGGCACCCGGCCGCCGCCGCGACCCCCGCCATCAGGGCCGGCATGTCCGAAAAATGCTTGGCCAGCGCCTTGGCGGTGGCCTCGCCGACCTGCTCGATGCCGAGGGCGAAGATGAACCGGTTCAGCGGAATTCGTCTGCGCGCCTCGACCCCGGCGAGCAGGTTCTTGATCGCTTTGTCCTCGTCGTCCTTCTTCTTGGCCGCCTTCTTGATCTCCTTGCCGGCCGCGAGCGCCCGCTCCGCCGAGAGCGCCTGGCGCCGCGCCACCACCGCTTCCTTCAGGGGCTCGAAATCGAGGCGGAACAGGTCGGCGGGCTGGCGCACCAGGCCGGCCTCGAACAGGGTCTCGATATAGGTCTCGCCGAAGCCCTCTATGTCGAAGGCGTTGCGCGACACGAAGTGCTTCAGCCGCTCCTGGCCTTGCGCCGGGCAGATCAGCCCGCCGGTGCAGCGGCGCACCGCGTCGAGCTTGCCCGTACGCGGGTTGAGGCCGCGGACCGCATGGCTGCCGCAAGCCGGGCAGGTCTCGCGGAAGCGGTAGGGCACGGCGTCCTTGGGCCGCTGCGCCAGCACCACGTCGGCGACCTTCGGGATCACGTCGCCGGCGCGCAGGACCACCACCGTGTCGCCGACGCGCACGTCCGACCCTTGCGCCAGATCGACGTCGTCGCGCAGGGATTGGCCCTTCCAGATCGCCACACCGCTGCGGATCGGATGGCCGTCGGCATCGACGCCGTGGACGTAATCCTCGTTGTGGAGCGTCGCGTTCGACACCACCACGCCGCCGACCGTGACCGGCTTCAGCCGCGCCAGCGGGTTGAGCGAGCCGGTGCGCCCGACATTGATGTCGATCGCCTCGACCACCGTGGTGGCGCGCTGGGCCGGGAACTTGTGGGCGAGCGCCCAGCGCGGCGCGCGGGCGACGAAGCCGAGGCGGCGCTGGAGCGCGAAGGCGTCGACCTTGTAGACGACGCCGTCGATGTCGTAGCCGAGATCGGCGCGACGCGCCTCGATCATCCGGTAATGCGCCAGCATCGCCGGCGCGTCCTGGCACAGGACGGTGAGCGGATTCACCGGCAGGCCCCAGTCGCGGAACGCCTCGATCATCTCGAACTGCGAATCGGCCGGCTGGTCCGACATCTCGCCGGCCGCGTAGGCGAAGAACCGCAACGGCCGCGAGGCGGTGATGCTGGAATCGAGCTGGCGCAGCGAGCCGGCGGCGGCGTTGCGCGGATTGGCGAAGAGCGGCTTGCCGGCCGCCTCCTGGCGGGCATTGATCCCGGCGAAATCGGCGTGCGACAGGTAGACCTCGCCGCGGATCTCGCACACGTCGGGCCAGCCCTCGCCCCCGAGCTGCTCGGGAATCTCCTTGATCGTCCGCACGTTGGCGGTCACGTCCTCGCCGACCTCGCCGTCGCCCCGGGTCGCCGCGGTGACGAGGCGGCCGCCCTCGTAGCGCAGGGACAGGGACAGACCGTCGATCTTCGGCTCGGCCGTGAAGGCGACCGGCTCATCGCCCGAAAGGCCGAGGAAGCGGCGCACGCGCTCGACGAAATCGCCGATCTCCTCGTCCGAGAAGGCGTTGCCGAGCGACAGCATCGGCACCGCGTGCCGCACCTTGGCGAACTTGTCCGACGCCTTCGCGCCGACGCTGGCCGAGGCCTCGCCGGTGCCGGCGAGATCGGGGAAGCGCGCCTCGATCGTCTCGAGCCGGCGACGCAGGGCGTCGTACTCGGCATCCGAGATCGTCGGCGCATCCTCGCCGTGATAGCGCCGGTCATGCTCCGCGATCTCCGCCGAGAGGGCGGCGTGGAGGCTCTGCGCGGCCTTCGGGTCGAGGTCGTCGAGGGCGGTGTCGCGGGTGGGGGGCATGGACGCTCTTAACGCGGGAAGCGAGGGCGGGCCTGACGGCCGGCGCGAATCGGGACCTGTCCTGCCCTAGGATGGCGTGGATTTCGTTAACCAGGCCACCCCGCGCGGAGAAGACCGCTTCAGGGCCTGCGTTTGATTGAATCGGCGGCTCTCTCCCACCTTCCACCTCATCCTGAGGTGCCGGCCGATCGAAGATCGGTTGGCCTCGAAGGAGGGCTCCAGGGATCGCAGCGACTTCTGGAGCCCTCCTTCGAGGCTCCCTGGCGGGCGCACCTCAGGATGAGGGTGCGGGTGGGGTATCGCAGGCTCATTTCCAGCCTTTGAAAAGATTGGGCAGTCAAACAGCCACTCAGATCAGCTTCAACCCGCGGAAGCTCGCATGGCCGTCGCGGCCGACGATGATGTGGTCGTGGACCACGATGCCGAGGGGGCCGGCGACCGCGATGATGTCGCGGGTCATCTTGATGTCGGCCTGGGACGGGGTCGGATCGCCGGACGGGTGGTTGTGGACCAGGATCAGCGCCGTGGCGGAGAGTTCGAGCGCCCGGCGCACCACCTCGCGCGGATAGACCGGGGTGTGATCGACGGTGCCGCGGCCCTGCACCTCGTCGGCGATCAGGCGGTTGCGCTTGTCGAGGAAGAGCAGGCGGAATTCTTCCCGCTGCGCGAACGCCATGGCGGCGCGGCAATAGTCGATCACGGCGGCCCAGGACGACAGCAGGGTGCGCTCGGCCACCGCGCCGCGGGCGAGCCGCCGCCCGGCCGCCTCCATGATCTTGAGGTCGGTGACCACAGACGGCCCGATGCCGTCGATCTCCAGCAAGCGTTCGGCCGGAGCGCTGATCACCTCGGCGAAGCTGCCGAAGCGGGCGATCAGCGCCTTGGCGATCGGCTTCACGTCCCGGCGCGGGATGGCGCGAAACAGCACCAGTTCCAGAAACTCGTAATCCGGCAGCGTGTCGCCCTGCGCGAAGCGGGCGCGCAGGCGGTCGCGGTGGCCGTGGTAATGCGGCTCTTCCGCTTTGGTCTCGTGGACCTTGCCACCTTGCGCCTTGAGGCCGGGTTCCGGCCCGCCGGCCTCCGCGAAACCGGGGGTGGTGCGGCGGGCCATGGCCGTCAGGCGGCGACGGTGTCGCGCGGCTTGTCCAGCCCCTTGGGCGAGAGGGTGAAGATCTCGACGCCGGTCTCGGTCACCGCCACCGTGTGCTCGAACTGAGCCGAGAGCGAGCGGTCGCGGGTCACGGCGGTCCAGCCGTCGGCCAGCACCTTCACGGCCGGGCGGCCGAGATTGATCATCGGCTCCACGGTGAAGAACTGCCCGGGCTTCAGGGCGACGCTGTAGCTCGGCTCGACGTAGTGCAGGATCGTCGGCGCGTCGTGATAGGTGCGGCCGAGGCCGTGGCCGCAGAAATCGCGCACCACCGAGCAGCGCTCGCCTTCCGCGAAGGCCTGGATCGCCGCGCCGATGTCGTTGGTGGTGCCGCCGGGCTTGATCGCCGCGATGCCGCGCATCATCGCCTCGTGGGTGATCTCGCACAGGCGCGCCGCCTTGCGCGGCACCTCGCCGACATAGGCCATGCGGCTCGAATCGCCGTGCCAGCCATCGACGATCAGGCAGATGTCGAGGTTGACGATGTCGCCCTCGCGCAGGGGCTTGTCGTTCGGGATGCCGTGGCAGACGACGTGGTTGATCGAGGTGCAGATCGATTTCGGGTAGCCGCGGTAATGCAGCGAGGCCGGAAACGCGCCGTGATCCATCGCGAAGGTGTAGGCGAGGCGGTCCAGCGCCTCGGTGGTGACGCCCGGCGCCACCGCCTCCATCAGCAGGTCGAGGGCCTCGGCGGTGAGCCGGCCGGCCTTGCGCATCGCCGCGAAGGCCTCGGGGCCGTGGATCGGCGGCTCCTGCCGGCGGCCATCCTTGACCGCACTCTGCTCGTCACGACTCATCGGGGCCCGGAAATGGATGCTGGCGGCGCTCTGGATACTTGTCGATGTAGGCGCTTCCGGCCCGAAGCCAAGGAGGAAGGCGAGGAGGAACGGGTGCCTCAGCGCGGATCGACCCAGGCGCGCGGCCGGGCCGGCGCCGCGGCAGGCGCCCGCTGCGCGACCCGCACCGGCCGGGCGGAGGGCTGCCGCACCGCATGGTGGCGCCGCACCCGGCGGCCGGCCCGGCGGTGGCCCCGCCCGGACTCGCCCCAGGCGGCGCCGACGACCCCGCCCACCACCGCGCCGATCGGCCCGGCGACGAGGGCGCCCGCCACCGCGCCGGCGCCGACGCCGACCATCGTGCGGCTCTGGGCCTGGGCGGCGGAGGCGCCGAGAACGGTCGCGCCGCTCAGGGCGGCGAGGAGGGCGAGCCTCGGCAGGAAGCGGGTCACGGGCGATCCTCTCGTGTCGGTGACGCTCATCGGCGCCCCGATGTCGCAAGACATTGTCGAAACGGCGGCGCAGGCGCCGCCTACGGTCGAAACGGCGGCGCAGGCGCCGCCTAGGGACCAAACCGCGGCGCATGCGCCGCCCCCTAGGCGCGGCGCTGCCGAGGGGCTAGGAGAACCCGATCTTCCGGGGGCATCTTGCCCCGCACAGCCAGGAACTCTGAGGCGATGGCAGACAAGGCGGTCCCGCACTTCCACAACCAGGACGGCGTTCCGGTCATCCAGGTCGGCTCGAAGGAGTTCATGTGCATCGGCGCGCTGCCGCCGTTCGACCATCCCCACGTCTTCCTCGACATGGGCGCCGACCACGAGATCATCTGCCAGTATTGCTCGACCCTGTACCGCTACAACCCGGCCCTGAAGGCCGGCACGGCGGAGCCGGCCGCGAGCGTCTGGGACGATCGCGCCCGCCTCGCCGCCGAGTAGACCTTGCCCCCAAGTCCCTTGGCACCGGGCCCTCTGCCGGGGAACCGGCCGGTCCCGGACCGGCCGGGCCTGCGCGTCGCGATCGTCGGGGCCGGCATCGGCGGGCTCACGGCGGCCCTCGCCTTGAGCGCCCGCGGGCACGACGTGACGCTGATCGAGCGCCGCACCGCCTTCAGCGAGGTCGGAGCCGGCTTGCAGCTCTCGCCCAATGCCAGCCGGATCCTGACCGAGCTCGGCCTCGCGCTGCCCCTGCGCCGCGTCGCCGGCGAGCCGGCCCGGGTGCGGATCCGGAGCCTCGCCACCGCCCGCGCGATCGGCGAGATCGCGCTCGGCGAGGCGATGCGCGAGCGCTTCGGCGCGCCCTACTGGGTGGTGCACCGGGCCGACCTCCAGACCATCCTGCTCGAGGCCGCCCGCGGCCGGCCGGGCATCCGGCTCCTGATCGGCCGCGCCGTCACCGCGGTGCAGGAGAGCGCCTCCGCCACCACCCTGACGCTCGCCAGCGACGGCGGCCGCACCGAGACCCTCGACGCCGACCTCGTGGTGGCGGCCGACGGGGTACGCTCGACCTTGAGGGCCCGGCTCGACCGGCGCCCGTTGCGCCCCCGCGGCGAGTCGGCCTGGCGCGCCACCCTGCCCCGCGAGGCGGTGCCGCCCGAGTTCCTGGCCGACGAGACCGGCCTGTGGCTCGGCCCCGGCCGGCACGTGGTGCATTACCCGATCAATGGCGGGCGCCGGCTCAACCTCGTGGCGGTCGTGCCGGACAAGGAGCGCAGCGAGGAGTGGGGCGCCCGCGGCGAGCCCGCCCGCCTGCGCGCCGCCTTTGCCGATGCCGCCCCGCCGCTCGCCGGCCTGCTCGCCCGGCCCGAAACCTGGCTGGTCTGGTCCCTGGTCGACCGCCCGGCGGCCCGCCCGATGGCACGCTGCCGGATCGCGCTGCTCGGCGACGCCGCCCATCCGGTGCTGCCGTTCCTGGCGCAGGGCGCGGCCCTGGCGATCGAGGATGCCGCGGTGCTCGCCGCCTGCCTCGATCCCGGCCAGCCGGTGCCGGCGGCGCTCGCTCGCTACGCCAAGGCCCGGGCCGAGCGGGTCGCCACCATCCAGGCCCATGCCCGCCGCAACGGCCGGATCTACCACGCCGGCCCCCTGGTCGCGGCCGCCCGCGACGTGGTGATGGGCCGCCTGGGTCCTGCCCAGATGACCGAGCGCTACGCCTGGCTCTACGGCTGGCGCCCGGTCGGTTCGGGCTGACGGGCCTTGATCTGCGCCTCAGCCCCGGCTAACCCGGACGGGCTGGGCTTGAGCGCCCTTAGCGGACGTGGCGGAATCGGTAGACGCACGAGACTTAAAATCTTGCGACCTCTGGTCGTGCGGGTTCGAGTCCCGCCGTCCGCACCAAAGTCTTGAAATCGTCAGTATCGTCAGCAACATACTGCCACTGTGATGTTTTTAGGCGCCCACCGCTACAAAGGGCGCTACAAAGTGGCAATCCCCATGACCTCCCTGAGCCGTGCCCCGAACGGCGATTGGTTCGCTCGCAAAGGCATCCCGAAGGACGTTCGCGAGGCTTACAAGCGAGCCTACGGCGTGTCTCAGGAGGAGCGGTTCAGGCGTCCCAAGAGCCTGTCCGCAGGCACCGCGAAGGCCGAGCTTCGCGATTGGGACGCGACGGTCACCGGCCGCATCGAGACCCTAAGGGCTGCCGCCAGGGGCGAGGGTCGCGGGCTGACGCATCGTGAGGCTCATGGACTGGCGGGGCAGTGGTATGCGTGGTTCGTTGCCAAGCATGAGCAGGACCCTGGGGCAGCCCACCCAATGGGGCCTGCATTACGGCCAGCTTGTGGACGCCCACAGCAAGTTTGGGCGGTCGTTGGGCGGGCCTGACGAGGACCCTGCTGACGAGGCGGAGAGCCCCGCGGCACGCCGTCATATCCGACAGGTGGTCACTGAGCTTGGTCAGGTGGCGAGCTTCCTCGGAGAACAGGGGCTAAGGCTCACCGATGAGGCGACAGCCACATTCCTGGACCTTGTTGAGCGCGAGCTTGGTCCTGCCCTGACAACGTTGGGCCGCAGGGCTGAAGGCGACTACAGCCCCGATGTCCGCGTTGAGCGCCACCCTGAGTTCCGTAAGGCTGCCCCGGAGAAGCGCGCGGGCCTGTCGCCCTGGTCCCTGTTTGAGGCGTGGGTGAAGGAGCGGAAGCCCGGGGATGCCACCGTCAACCGATGGCGGGCCGTAATGCGGGGCTTGGACGCCTTCTTTGAGGGACGCGACATCGCAGCGATCACCGCTGAGGACGCCCTTGCGTGGAAGGATACCCTCGTCACCCCGGAGCGATCGGCAGGCGTGGTCAATGACGTGTGGCTGAGAGCAGCCCGGGTGAACTTCGGGTGGGCGCTGGACAATAAGCGCATCGCCTCAAACCCGTTTGAAGGCGTCTCAGTCGCAGTCGGTAAGGCTGCTCCGAAGGTCCGTGAACGGGAGTTCGAGGAAGCCGAGTGGTCTATCATCCTGAAGGCGACCACCGGGCCTCAGCCGGGGCGCATCGCCGCTCACAACGCCGCTGCCCGTAGGTGGGTGCCGTGGCTCTGCGCTTACACAGGCTCACGCCCGGGGGAAGTCACGCAGCTTCGCGCTGAGGATATTCAGCACCACAAGGCGGGCTTTTGGGTCATGAAGATCAGCCCAGAGGCTGGCGCTGTGAAAGGCGGTCAGGCTCGCACGGTCCCCATCCACCCGCACGTTATCGAGCAAGGCTTTGTCGAGTTCGTTCAGAGTGTCGGGAAGGGTCCGCTGTTCTATGACCCGAACGGGCAGCGTGTGAAGCGTGATGATCCCACCAACCCCGTTCAGGCACCGTGGGTGAAACAGCGGAACAAGCTTGCGGAATGGGTGAGAGACCTAGGGGTGACAGACACCAACATTAGCCCGAACCACGCTTGGCGCCACACCTTCAAGCGTAGGGCAGTACGGGCAGGGATTGAAAAGCGTATCCGGTTTGCCTTCTGTGGTCACACGTCGTCCGATGTGGGCGATGAGTACGAGACTCCTACGGTTGAGGATATGGCGAAAGAGATGATGAAGCTGCCGCTGTTCGTTGCCACGCAGGGTGACTCAGGGGCGCTCTAAGAAGGCACCGTGAGTCCGTACAGCGGCATCGCTGAGTTCAGGCAGGCTACCGCTGCCAAGCCTGAGAACGCCGTCAGTGACTCGCTGTGTGGCTCTGCTCCGGCCTCGCGTAATGAGGCCAAGGGAGGCTGTGCCGAGAGGCAGGCAGGCGGGTGCTGTCGTAGATGCCGAAAGCTGCCGCGAGCCTTACGGTTCCTGTATATGGTATTTAGGTGGTTCTTAAGAGTGAGAGATGGGCGAGTGAGCGGGGGTGATGTTGGATGAGGTAGCCCTTATGGCTTCAGCCCCCACCATCCACCACATTTCCCAACTTATACCCCCACATTAGACGCCCTTGATCGCCACCAACATCACTGACAGGCAACAAACCCACTCATTGCCTTAGCTGCGTCCGCAAGGTCAGCGGGATCAAGCTTGGTTCCTGTGGTCATACCCGGCTGTATCGTAACCTGATTCGACTCTAAGAATGTCGCGAGCATCGTGCTCTTAATGGCGAAGTTGATATTCTGCGGGAAGTCACCGGAGGCGAGTGCCACTTTGAGTACGTTCAGCTTCGCAGCGACAACCCCGACAGCGTTCCCGTAGCTATCCAGCAGAGGGCCACCTGAGTTGCCCTGCTGAACGGGTGTCGAAATCTGGTAATACCGGCTGTCATCGCCCAAGCCCGATAGGGCAGTCACGTTCCCGAGTGTGAAGTTGCCCGAACTCGCTAGGATGTCCGAATGAGGATATCCGAACGCAGCAACACTCTCTCCGAGCCTCGTCCCCATTCTCACAGAGGCAAACTTCCCACCCTTGGCATCATCAATTGCCAGAAGAGCAAGATCGTTGCTGTTGTCCGTTGCCACGACACGCGCCTTATGCGCTGCCTTGTTGTCGTTGAGCTTGACTGCAACGAACTTGCAATCCTTGATGACGTGGGCGTTGGTGACGAAGTTGCCGCTTGCGTCTACAAAGAAGCCTGAGCCTGTCGAGATACCCTTTTCCTCAGCCTTTGGCGGGGTCGGAGAAGCGGGAGGTGTAGCAGCCACCGGAGGTAGAGCCGAAGGGAGAGATGGGTTCTCCCGTGCCACAGGCTGAGCAGGGAGAGGCACCCGCAAGGGAGGTGTCGTGGCGACCTGAGGGGCCGGCTGTGACGCTCCGGGCGGATCGATCATCGGCCTTCCGTTCATCACAGAGCCAAGCGAAGCCGACATTAGGATTGCGACACGTTCGCCGCTGACGTTCCCCTTCGCGTTGTCCCAAAACAATGAGAAGCCAAGAACCCCATCACCGTCCTGATGATAGCGAAGGTACTCATCCTTGCCGGTTGCAGATGTAGCAGAGATAACGAACCACCCATCTTTGATGACGCTATAATTAATAACGTATCGATTGCGTCGCTTTCGTTCAAGGGTGTCGGAGTAGACGAGATCGATGTTGATTGATGGGAAATAGTTATATTTCACACTTAATCGGTCAAGGGCGTCCTCAAACGCAAGGCCGCTCTTATTCGCGGACGGACGCAGCGACAAGCCTTGAGGTATCCAGATTGGACGACCGCGCCACGGGTGCTCAAGCAGCTTGAAGTTCCACATGCTCAGCATCGGCACAGCAGACGATATTAGCAGATCAACCGTTGACTTGCTCAAGGCCCCGTCCGACCGAATGCCTTTCTCTTGCTGAAACCGCTTGATTGCCTCGAAGGTACGCAGGCCAAGGCTCTCTGTCGGAACAGAGGTTTGATGTCCGGTCGCTATCAGTAGGATTTGGGAGAGCACACGGGAGCGAAAGCTATGCTCTTCGTTGAAGACGTACTCAGCCCTTGTGAACTCTGGCGTCCGCACCTGAGCGATTGCCGGGTGAACAGCCAAGCCGGCAATGAGAGCAAACGCGAAGCGACGCATGAAGGACTGCCTTGATACACCTCGCTAAAGATTTACAGTCAATCAGCCGACTGTCAAACGAGAGGCGCGAACGTTGGCAGGGGTGGCGTATGGCTACCCACAGCCCATGGGCACTCAGCCTTCTCTTTGGCTCATATGATGAATCGGGCCTTCTGGTAGGTCCGTCAACCTTCGCATTCGCTATGTGGCGACTGGTCAGCAGTGGTGGTGCATCCTCACCCCTTCCCGCCCCCGATCACGCGCAGCTTCATCAACCCCGGAGGCAAGTCCGGGGGTCGTCCAGGCCGCTCAAGGTCCACGAAATGCGCCCTGCACTTCGGTACATACTGGCTCTTGATCCTGCCTCGCGGTGGGTCCCTCCACGGGCAGTCCATCGCGATCCTGTCCAGCACCTCGTCTAGCGGGGTCTCAGGGCCGAACTTCGCGGCCAACCTTGCGAGCCTGTAGCTGCCCTGTCTGTCCCGGCATTGGGGGCACGCGACCCGTACCACCACGTAGGGATAGGCGGCGAGGTTGGTCGGCCGGGGTGGTGGATCGTCAAAGCGCATCGCCGGTGTCGTCCAGGCGGCCACGGACGTAGCCCCGGGAGATGAGGCGGGAACGCTCACGGGTGCGGCGTTCGGCTTCCAAGAGGTCCGCTAAGGCGTCCGTGATGGCGCACCGGAGGGCAAGCGCGGGGTCACCGGAGGTCTGCGAGAGGTAGGCCGCTGCGATGGCTTCGACGGGGCACGAGGTGCCGGTATGAGCGGAGGCGGAGGACGGGCCTTCAGCGGGTGCGGTGTGTCTCGCCAGCATCGTGTGCCCTCCGTCCGAATCGTTGAGAACGAAGAGTGAACACGCCACGGGGCGGTTGGTTCGGTCAAGGTGGGTGCGGTGGATCAATCAACGCCTAAGCTGGAGCGCCCCAAGGCGACGGGACTAGATGCGACCCAGACCCTCACCATGCCACTTTCATCTTCAGGCAGTCATTCTACACCCTGACACAAGCTTGTGAATGATGCGGCGCTAGCAAAGAGAAAATGTTATTTTGCGTTGCGGCGGCCCTTCGGTGCCTTTGGCAATCCAAGCTCTGATCGCACATCTTCATTCATATGAATGCTATCGGAAGCCCAATCCCGAAGTTGTTTGACAATCTCCAAGTTCAAGGGTGTCGCTTCGATTTCGCCAATCCTAACTAGATGATTATGAAGTGGCGAGCCATGAAAGTGTTGTCCCCCAAAGCTTTTCTCACCTTCAGTGCGGGTCTGAAAGAATGCGCAGTTCATGTTGGAGAACGTGTCGCGAAGCGTACGGCTCTGTCCTACGCTATAGCGCCCAACGAACAAACGTTCCAGAAGCCGCGAAGGATCAATCATCCAACTCTGGCTGTCAGTGATTCGATCGTGAGTCATGAGGTTGTAGTTCTGATAAGCAAATAAATCGCCACCGGATAAATTCACATCTCGCATGAGACAGCGAAACGCATGGCACAGAATGTCGAGTGCGTGCAGCACCGGTCCATTCACACAAGTGCCTTCAACCGCATATCAATTGTCCGGTGCTCCATATGTGGCGAGGTAGTCGATATAGAGGGATGTCCGTTTGCCTTGCCAACTCTCGTAACCCATAGCTGTAGTTTTGGGTATGTTGAGAAAATCGGGAATGATATTGCCAGGGTCGTTTCGGCGGGCGTCCTGAAACAGTTTTGCTAGATCGTGGCCATATCCTTGAGCATGTTGCCCTTGTAGTAAAAGTATCGCTTTCAGATATTTTTCGCAAGATTGAGCGGCGCACCAATAGAATACATGAAATAATCCATTGCTATAAGATGAGCGGGCTGTAATATAATTCTCGTCTGCTGGACCGACATACATTTTGAGAATCAAATCGATTTTTCTATCAGTGAGGTTCATTTCCGTTGGCGATCTAGACAAGGGCGGCGATCCGACCTTAGAGGGCAACAAGTTGGGAATGGGAGTATATGTGTCTCAACGCTGCGATGACCATGACGACCACCCTCGCATCCCCACGCACCCCGAAGCCCTCAGGTTGGCCGCTGACTGTCCTGTCCACGAGTAGAGGCCCGTGCTGATGAGCCTAGAGGCTGACACCGTGAACGTACCCAAGCCCACCACTCTGCCCGTCTATCTCGATGATGCCGGCACGCCGCGTACCACAAGCAAGGACGTAGCGCGTGAGTTCAAGAATGAACCTCAGGAGGTGAATCGGAAGATTCGCGACCTCCTACGGGACGGCCCCGCAGAATTGCGGGACCTTATGTTTCAAGAGGTTAGCGCCTTTGATCCAGCCGCTAACCGCATGGTTCTCTCCTACACAATGACCCGGGACGGCTTCGCCCTCCTGGCAATGAGCTTCACCGGGCCGGAGGTGCCTCCCTTTAAACTCGCTTGGCTCAAACGCTTCAACGAGCTTGAGGCCGAGAGCCGGGAGCGCCACGCTAATCCCTCTTCCGGCTCTCGTGATGACGCCCTGATCGCAGCCCTTACGATCATGGCTCAGACGCAGACGAGCCTGATGCAGGTAATGCAGAGGTGGATGCAGGGACAGCAACAGGCTCAGCCGCAAGCTCCTCAAGAGTCCACACTACCTTTCCCACCCTCGCCGGAGCGCCAGTGCGCTCAACTGGACGGTGGAACGCTGATCTTAGTTCTGACATCGGCATCTAGCATTTCCATTTCTGCTGAGTAGCCACCTAAAGTCAGCTTCTGGATTTCTGTGTCGTCTTTTAAATACCGCGTTTCGAACTTGCGATGGAGTTTTCTAAGCGTATCAATCAGCTCATCAATTTTTTTAGAACTCGGAGAGTAGCCACGAGCAATTGCCATCTTCAGAAGTTCGGCGAGATCGTGTCTGACATTGTGTGAAGATAAACCTTTCTCTTCTACCCCGTCAGCGCTGAGCCAAGCTTTCAAATAAAGCTCTATAGCGAACCCCGCTAGGAATGCCACAGATTTGTAGCGGTAGGGGTCTCCGTTTTTCTCTATATACATAATGTTTATCTGTGAGGATTGAAAATCGCTTCTGGCGCTCGAATAATAACGCAGGGGTAGGGATACCATAATTCCTCCGGTAATTAAGTTCTGGTCAGTAACGAAACGGTTTCCTGCTATGTGGGGTTTCTCGCCGGATTTGCATCGCACGATGATGGAGATGAGGGCGCTTTCCTCCTGCTCAAGGAGAACCACGACCCTCGCCACCCTCGCGACCGCCGCCCTCACGATGTCCAGCCTGGAAATCGCTGAGCGCACCGGGAAGCGCCACGCTGACGTGATGCGCGACATTCGCGTGATGCTGCACGAGCTTGGGGCCGCTGAACGCAGTTTTGCGTCCAGCTACCGGGACAGCACCGGCCGTTCCCTCCCCTGCTTCCACCTCCCCAAGCGGGAGAGTCTGATTCTCGTCTCGGGCTATTCGGTGCCCCTTCGTGCCGCCATCGTGGACCGCTGGCAGGAGCTTGAGGCTCAGCAGGCGCCCACCATCCCGAACTTCATGGACCCCGAAGCGGCGTGCATGGCGTTCCTTGTGGAGTATCGGGGCCGGAAGGCCGCTGAGGCGAAGGCCGCTGGAGAGGCGTCCCTGAAGCTCATCGCTCAGGAGCGTGTCGCGGTCCTCGAGCCGATGGCTGCGGTGGATATGCTTTTTGAGCAACCCACACGCCGGAGCCACCTCAAGCCCTCGCGATTCCACATTCGCTCTAAAATCAGTGAAAGCCCAACATCTTACGATGTAGCGGGATTGGTAGACGCGCTGGATTATATGTCCGCTGCTGATCTATCCACCCCTGCAACTATTCATCAAGCCTATTGACGATCATTCATTGTAGCTCGATAAACACTCTCGTTGTCAGCCGGCAATGATCCCCCGAGAATAACGACGATGATTGAAATGCAAGCGCCAGGGCTCGCCTTCAGCGGTGGCAACTCTCACCTGACGCTATCCCGAGGCGACTTCGAGCTTCGCATAGGAGCATGGAGGCTCACCCTCCTTTGGGGCGCGGGACCTTACCAAGGCGGCGTGTTCTTTGAGACGAGACACTGTGAGCGGTGGTGGCTCTGGGAAGATATCAGGAAGGCGCTCACTAGCGGCCGTTTACCTCCGCAGCACCCTGACTCCCCGGTTTATCCAAGCGACCGCTGACGGTCAGTACCGCACACAAAGAAACAGGCATCCAAGATAGATGTCCGCACCACCCCATCTTTTTATCCTCCATCTCAGAAGGGTTGCGTTGTGTCTGGTGAGGATATTATTTTTCCGGGCCTTGCACTAAGCACCATGCCTTTTAAGGTACGATTATCGTAACTATATCCTTGTGATGATTGAAGCATCGCAAGGATCCGACCCGCTCTGGTCTGTGGTCATCGAGCGGTTCGAGAAGTATGCACCGACGAGCCTGATGGCCCGCACGGCCCTGGAACACGCGCTGCCGGCCGGCTGGGTCGACGAGGTGTTCGAGCAGCATCGACAGTGGCAATACACGCGGGAGTTGCTGTTCTCCACCGTCGTCAGGCTGATGATGCTGGTCGCTCTCGGCCTGCGCTCCTCCCTGCATGCGGCGGCCCGCGAAGCCGAAGACCTGACCGTCTCGCTTCCCGCCCTCTACGACAAGGTCAACCGCACCGAACCCGCGCTGCTGCGCGCCCTCGTGCGCGGCAGCGCGGCCCGGCTGGCCCCGGTGATGACGGCCGCGGGCACTGGCCATCCGAGCCTGCCGGGCTACGCTCTGCGCGTGCTGGACGGCAACCATCTGCCCGGCAGCGACAAGCGCCTGAAGCCTCAGCGGGCGCTTCGCGGTGCCGCCCTGCCGGGGCTGACCCTGGTCGTCTACGATCCCGATACCGGCCTGGCCGTCGACCTGGTGGCGGCCGAAGATGCCTATGCCGACGAACGGACGCTGGCCCGGGCTCTTCTGGAGGGCGCCGCGCCCGGTCAGGTCTGGGTCGCCGACCGGCACTTCTGCGTCCGGCCGTGGCTGGAGGGTCTGGTCGCGGCGGGCAGTTCCTTCGTGGTGCGCCAGCACGGCAACCATCCCCGCCTGGGCGAACAAGGGGAATGGCAGGAGAGCGGGGCCTGCGAGACCGGCACGCTGCGCGAGCAGAGCATCACCCTGGAGGGAAGCCAGGTCCCCTGGCGACGCATCGCGCTCAGCCTGACGGAGCCGACCACGGAGGGCGATCGGACGATCTGGCTGTGGAGCAACCTGCCCGCCAGCGTCAGCGCGGCGCAGATCGCGCAGGTGTATCGGCGACGCTGGCGGGTCGAGGGACTGTTCTTAGCGCCTGGAGCGGGTGCTGCACAGCGAGGCCGGCCGCCTGGGTCGGCCGCGGGCGGCGCTTCTGGGATTTGCGTCTGCGGTTCTGGCTCACACCGTGCTGAGCCTGCTGAGCGCCTGCATCGAGCAGGTGCACGGGTCCGAGCCGCGGGTCTCGGTGTTCCACCTGGGCCGCCAGATCAGTGCTGGCTACGAGGGCCTGATGGTGGCGCTGGGTCACGGCGCCGTGTTGACGGGGCGGGAGGATGCAGCCGGCGTCGCAGCCCGCTTGCTGGCGTTGGCGGAGCGGGTCGACGTTGGGCGGATTGCAACCAGTCCGCGTGGTCCCAAGCGCAAGGTCGACAAGCCCTACGTGGCCGCGACCGTGGCCCGGGAGCACGTATCCACCGCCAGGGTGCTCGAAAAGGCTAAGCTAATGGCCAAGAAGGCACCTTAAAAGGCATGGTACTAAGCGCCCCTGAAGCAAGGATGAGCAGTCTTGAGATTGCCGAACTGACCGGCAAGCTTCACAAAAACGTCCTCGCTGACATCAGGCGGATGCTCGCCGAGCTTGGCCTTCAACCGGCTGACTTCTCAGCCCGTTACAGAGATGAGAAGGGCGAGGTGAGAACCTGTGCCCACCTCCCCAAGCGGGAAACCATGATCCTCATGACGGGCTACTCTGTCCCGATGAGGGCCGCTGTGGTGGACCGTTGGGCAGAGTTGGAGGCGAAGCTTCAGGCAGCACCTCCGCCACCTCCGCAAACAGAGCAGCTTCTTGCGCCGATCATGGCACCCTTGGCGGCCATGTCTCAGATGCTTCAGACGCTGGTCCAGTTGAATACCGCTCAGCTTCAGCAGGCTCCAGCCAAGACGCAAAGGTCGCCGGAGTCATCCCGATCAATCAAACCTGCTACGGCGAAAAAGAGGACGGCACCAGAAGTCACTATCGAGGAAGATCAGGGCTGGCCGGAGATGGGTAGGCTTGGGCGCAAGCCCACGTTCGTGCGCGATGATGTCTCAGCCGTGCTCACACTCTCCAAGAAAGGAATGACATCCAACAATATAGCGAAGGCGCTCAACTTGAGTATATAAGTTGTAAAGCATATCCGGATGAACCCTGTGTGGGCCGAAGGGGTGCTCAGGAAGTGGGGTCTATGACGACCATGGCTCCCATCGTCCATCCTCCCCGTCACAGTCATGGAGGGGGAGCCCCGGGTGCTGGACACGGCCCTTGCGGAGCAGCTTGGGATGGCGAAGCCGGAGGACGTTCGGCGCACCATCGAAGCCAACCGGGAGGAATTGGAGGCGTTCGGAATAATCGCGGTTCGCGCGATTAATACCGGCAATCGGGGTCGCCCCGGCCGGGCCTTCTACCTCAACCGCGAACAGGCCCTCCTCATCTGCATCCTGTCCAAGACCTCAAAGGCCAAGGAGGTGCGCGCTGAGGTGATCCGGGTGTTCACCGCCTGGACCCGCGGTTAGTCCAAATCTGGTCTCAGGCTGCCGTGCAAGGCGAATTGTGTTTAATGGATATACCCTAGATGTGCAGTCCCGGAGTGTGATGGTGCATTATCTGCGCTGGCGCGTCAGGCGGGGGATGCACTATGGCAGGAGTTCTTCACGGCTGCGCCCGCACGACGGCGCGTATTCGAGCCGAGCTCCAAGCGTCGCAAGAAAGTAGCCGTGCCCTTGCTGCCCCAGTACGGACTGAACCCCAAGACAGTCGCGAAATGGCGCAAACGGACGGTGACGACGGATGCACCGATGGGACCGAAGTCGCCGAGGAGCACGGTCCTGACACCGGCCGAAGAAGCGATTGTGGTTGAGTTCCGGCGGCGGACGCTTCTACCACTCGACGATGTTCTAGGCTGCCTGCGTGACACGATCCCAAGCCTCAGTCGCTCCGCCCTGCATCGTTGTTTGCAACGGCACAGCATCTCTCGTCTTCCGGCAGCCGAGACGGCGCAGACGCGCAAGCGGTTCAAGACGTACGAGATCGGCTAAGTGCATATCGACAGCTGCGAGTTGCGCCATGCCCAGGGCAAGCTGATCATGTTCCTGGCGATCGACCGAGTTTCGAAGTTCACCTACGTCGAGTTCCACGAGAGTGCCGGCAAGATGGAAGGGTCGGCGTTTCTCCGGAACGTTGTGTCAACATTTCCCTATAAGATCTACACCGTCCTGACCGACAATGGCATGGCCTTCGCTGATCTGCCGAAAAACAGGACAGGGCCGAGCCGACGTTTTCTAGGTCCGCATATCTTCGATCGCGTCTGTATCGAGCATGGGATCGAACATCGCCTGACCAAACCGTACCATCCTTGGACCAATGGTCAGGCTGAACGCATGAACCGGACGATCAAGAATGCGACCGTCAAGGTCTTCCACTGCGATGACCTGCAGAGCTTGAAGGCGCACGTGCTGGCCTTCGTCACAGCTTACAACTTCGCCAAGCACCTCAAGGCGCTGCGCTGGAAAACCCCGTTCCAAACCATCTGTCAGGCCTGGACCAAAGATCCGGACCGGTTCAAGATCGATCCGCACCACCTCTTTCCGGGACCATACACCTAACCGTGGTGGAGGTGGCCGCTCGGCTGAAGGTGGGCAAGACGGCGCTCTACGCCTAGCTTAAGGCGACAGAGGCCGAGGATGAAACTGACGCTCAAGTCGCGGCGCCTCCCCCGGTAGCGCCCATGCAAAAGGTTCCCGCGAAACATAAGCTCCTCAGCCGGCAGAAGCGGGAAACGGCTATCCTGCTGGAGCGATATCTCGGCTCCGAAGTGGGCGTCCGCTATGCCGCCGGTGCGATCGCGGAAGGGTTGCCCTGGATTGAACAGCGCCCCCTACACGGCCCAACTCGTGCGACGGGACATGACGAAGATGGTGGCGCTCGGGCTGGCAGAGCCCTCGCCTGGTCCGCGCGGCGGTGCCGGATGGCAACTGACCGCCAAGGGCAAAGCTCTCATCGCGCGACTCTACTGATTCAGCCGGCCGGTCTCGCTCCGTTCGGCCTTAGCGTACGCAGATGTCACTTTCTTACAGTGACCCCATGAAAGCTGCATTCATGATCTCAGGTGAGATCCGCTATCGCCTTGCGCAGTCGCTAGTTCTCGGTCTCCAGCTCCTTCATCCGGCGCACCTGGTCGGACTTCAGCCCGCCGAACTCCTTGCGCCAGCGGTAACACGTGACCTCGGCCACGCCGATACCCCGGATCGCATCAGCCACGCTCTGCCCCTGCGAGACCAGCACGTCCACCTGCCGCAGCTTGGCCACGACCTCTTCCGGCTTGTGCTTCTTCGTTCCCATCGCGTCCGTCCTCCGTCGGCTCAAAGCCATATTTCAGGGCGGACCACTCCGATGGGGGCTGACCACCCCCGAGCCAATCGGTATCATCGCCCGCAGGCTGTACGAGCACTACTTCATCGTTATAAGCGGCGAGGCGATGTTTGAGCACCAGCTCGATCGCCACAAAGCGCGCGCAGCATGAGCTGCAAGCCTTGTCGTTAACTGGACAACACCAACGGAATTGAAGGGGCAATGCTGAATGATTACTAAAGAAATAATCGAGATTGCGGCTAAGGCTCTTTATGTAAATCAATGCAGGCGCCTACAAATGACAGGCGACGCAGGGGCAAATTGGGAGATAATATCGCGAGAAAAAATGGGTGACACCTATAGAAGCGATGCAAGCGCGGCAATTGGGGCGGTGCTCGGGCACTATGCCGACAAGCTGTTAAATGAAAGTGCGAAGTTTGAAATAGAACAAGATTTGGATTATTTGTAATTTAGTAATATATCTAATAGTCAAACGGCAGCAAAAAATGTGTGTACTAAATTCAAAACTTACAATTATAAAATTATTACTGCTGACATATCTCATAGTATCCGAGAAAGATAAAAATTTAGATACTTTGACGCTGGTTGTTTATTGTAATAATTCGGCACATCTGTCGCAGACCTATGAGCTAACATCATAGAAAACTGTATTTGTAGATTTTTTTGAGGGAATTGTATGCATTATTTTATATATTGTGTTCGAAGATTAATTGCTCATGCCAATTTTCGATACCTCAACATACAATATAGCTCGCCAAATTTTGATGCACTTAAGCTAAGAAAAATTACCCAGGGGCAACAGTATAAATCCTGCGTGATTGATAAAATCGTGCGCAACCTGCTAGCCAATGGTTCGCGCGAAGATTGAGGTTGGCGTACAGCTGAGTGCGTGGTAGCACATCCATAGCCTCTTTGCCGCGATTGCGAACGCAGACTAGCGGATCAGATCGATGTCGCTTTTTGGAAAATCGACGTTTCTGCTGCCTTCTCTGCATGATACGCAGCAAGGCGTAGCTCTTGTCTCTATTGTGGCGCGAGTGTCATGAAAGTATGCATCTATGCCAATTGTCAGGGCATTGGCGTCTCAAAGTTCTTACAATTTCTGCCGCAGCGCGGAGATGAATTGGAAATAAAGAACTTCGAAAATTATAAATTAATTGGTGGAGATTCAAGAGAAGGTTTAAAGAAATCTGCTCAAGAAGCTGATGTTTTCATTTACCAACCTATTGGCATCGGCCACGGCTGGCTCTCGACACACGGTAATGAAGAAACTATAATGTCGGAGCTTCGCCCTAATTGCCTCAAAATTTCTTTTCCTTATCTTTATAATGATGGCTTGTGGCCATTTTACCATGAGGGTACGACCAGGAACTCTGAACCATTTACCCGTTTGTTTGACAATGGCGCAACCTTGCAGGATGCCAAAATTATTTATGAACGTGGCGATATGTTTTTTGATATGATAAATCGTACTAAAAGGAGTCTTGAGCTACTTCGTGAGCGCGAAAAAGAAACTAACATTTCAATATCCGAGTACATTGCAGAAAATTATAAAAATAATGAGCTGTTTTTAGTTCAAAATCACCCGTCTGATGAGATTTTTGTTTCCGTAGTTCGGCAGATGGCAAACATTATTTTTGGCAATGGCTTTATCGAACGAAGATTAGATTTTCTTCGAAATGACAATAATTTTGCAGAGTTGCCCGGCCGATATCCGATAGATCAATATTGTGTGAATGAGGGTGGAATTAAATACGCTCAACCTGAGCCAAACGGATATTATCACTACCTGATCGATCTAGCACATGCCGATTGGCTGAATGCCCGATCTAATTTAAAACATTAAACAGAGGTTAATGGAAAAACGCGCCTCAAGCTCAGAGCCTGTTTGAGCGCCTCCGTCGTCCATCCCCATCTGTCTTGTTAGACGAACCTGGGACCCGCCTGGCCGGGCGGAGGCAAGAGCAGATGTGGACGGAGCGACATCGGACGCGCCACGAGGCGCGCGTAAAAACTATCGTTGTTCAGACAGGCCTGGACGAGATGGCGCGCCTTGCCGATCGGGACGACCTTGGGCTCACCGAAGCCCGGGTGCGCGGCTCCCTCGCGTTCCTCGTCGAGATCGGCTTCCTCGCTCGATACGAGCCCGACCCCGGCAAGAAGTACCAGCGCACGGAGGGCGGCCTTCAGCGCCGGGCGATCTTGCATCGGTTCGGCGAGGAGTACGCCGTAGCTTTCACCGCAGCGAATGCCCGCGCTCAGGCGGCTCGTGGAGCCCCTGCGCCAGCAAGGCGCCCAATCCCGCGCCCCGAGCCGCAGCGGGCGCCAGCGCCCAACGCCGCCGCCCCCAGGGCTATACCCGCCCCCAACTCGCCCAAAAGCAAACTTCCCCGGAAAGGGGGTGATTATGGGCGAGCGCTCAAGATGCGAAACGGTTTCGCATTCAGCTTCACCCCTTGAGGAAGCGATTGCGCGACTACGACGAGGGGTAGGCTTGTGATCGGCAAGGCCATGGAGCCGTCGCAAGCTCTGCCGAGGGGCAGGGTCGCAGGGGCGGCAACGCCACATGAAATTAGCTGCTACCCCATGCAGCAGTCAGACATCAGCACATCGCGCAGCGAGAGCACATCTCGTGCCAGATGCAAAACATGCGCTGGTCTTACCCCTATTTGGGAGATCCCGTTCTTAGCGGAGCTGTTGGAGTGGAGCAGCCGACATTTCAAGATCACCTTGCTGCTGACACCGGTACGGGATCAACCGCCATGCGCTTGTTCATCAACCCCCGGCCAGCGAGCGCACCATTCGCGACATCGCAACTTCCGCCGGACGGGCAGCATGAGACGGGTGAGCAGTAGCGGATCGGGCGCCCGGCCGGCGCAGCCATCGGGCAACCCGGCGCCTGCCGACACGCGGCCGCACAAAGCCGAGGAGTGGGACGCGATCCACGGCGCTTTCGCCAAACGGCCGGACACGCCTCACGTTCGCGCCCTGCGCTTCCTGAACGCCACCGGCGAGCCGCGCGCCGGCATCGGCTTCTCGGTGACGTTCACGGCCGGCCGGAAGGAACGGCTCCTCCTTCCGGTCGCCGACCTAGACATGCCGTGCGGGACGATCGTCCCGGCGCCGCCCGGTTTCATGGTGTTCGAGGTCTGCATTCCGTCCGTCGCCGAGGCTGCCTGCGGCAGCGACTGATCCAACCCAGGGCGCGCTCGATCACCCAACGCCTCGGCTGCACCGCAAAGCCCGTCTGCCCCTTGTTGGGTTCGACGATCTGCTGCCCCGGGACGACGGGCGGCACCCGCAACGGACTGGAGAAGCATCGTCTATTGTCCCGCGATAAATTCCGGGGTAATGTCCAGAAACGTAATCACGTTGGATTAGATTGTCATGGCAACGGTTTATCTCGATAAGAAAGATTTTAATGCGTCGCCGCTTATGTTTAATATCGAACTTGCCGACGCTAACAACGATGGCATTATCGACCTGATCGCACCGAGCTACGACAACAATTCTGTTTCCATTCTGCTCGGTCGGGGCGACGGCACCTTTCTGCCGAAGCAGGATCTTGCGGCGGGCACCTATACGGACGGCGTCACGATTGCGGACGTCAATCGCGACGGGATCAACGACATCCTATCGTCGAGCTTCATCGGTGTGGTGTCTGCGTCCCTCGGCACCGGGGGCGGCAGCTTTTCCGCCGGGGCGGCCTATCGCCTGCCCGCCGGCGGCCCGCGGGGCATCCTCGCCGCCGACGTCAACAACGACGCGCGGGTCGACCTGATCGTCCCGGTCATCAACCCTGCAAACGGCGTCTTCATCCTGATCGGCAACGGGGACGGCACCTTCGCTGCCGCGCGCCAAGCCCCTGCCGGCAGCACCGTCACGGCGGTCGTCGCCTCCGACGTGAACAACGATGGCAACCTCGATCTGTTCGTGGCCGACGGCGACGGCTCGGTCGTTTCCTTGCTTTTGGGTAACGGCGACGGGACCTTTCGGAACAAGGTCGACCTCAACCCGAGGGATTATCTGGGAGACGTCTTCGGCGCGGAGCCGATGGCGACTGCTGACTTCAACGGCGACGGCAAGGCCGACCTCGCCGTGGTGAACAACCGGAAGAACGTGGTCTCCGTCCTGCTTGGACGCGGCGACGGCTCGTTCGAACCTGTGCGAGAATTTTCTATCAGCGCCGGCGCGGCGTCGGTCTCGGCGCGAGATCTCGACGGCGACGGCGCGGCGGACCTGCTCGTCGCCGGCAACGCTGGCATCTCCGTGCTGGCAGGGCTCGGCAACGGGAGCTTCGCGGCGGAAAGGAACCTCGTCACCACTCCGACCAACGCCTTCGCCGCTGCGGACGTCAACAGGGACGGCGTGACCGATCTCGTCGGCGTGACGGCGCGGGATACGATCTCAGTCTATCTTGGCACGAAGGTGACGGGCTCGTCCCTGAGCCTGCTCGGCGTCGGTGGTGTAGCCAACCATGTCGGCGGCCGCAGCCTCTACGGCACCGTCTTCGGTGCTGCCCCCGGCGCCTCGGTCACCATCCGCAGTGGCACCACGGTCCTGGGCACCATCCCCGGGTCCGATGGCGGCTTCAGCCTCGCCCTGCCCCGGACAATCTTGGACGGGCTGCAGGGAGCCGACCCAACCCTCGATTTTGTCGCGACGACCACCCTACCGGACAGCCGGACGGCCGAAACGAGCCTGAGCTACACTTTCGACTTCACACCGAACCGCTCTCTGTTCCTCACCCACGTCATCGCTCCGAGCCAGGTACAACTTGAGGTCTACTCCCTGTTCGACGGCATCCTGCAGCGCGCACCCGACGTGAGCGGCTGGGAGGCCTTCATCAGGTCGCGGCAGGGCGGCTCTTCGCTCGTCGACCTCGCGAAAAGCATTCTGGACTCGCCCGAATTCGCATTACGCTTCGGTGATCCGAACCGGCTGAGCGACAGCGACTTTGTGCGGATGATGTATCAGGGCGCACTCGGTCGCACGGGCACGTCCCAGGAGGTTGAAGGCTGGGTCGTGGCGCTTCAGGCCGGCGCGTCCCGCGGGGAGGTAGCCTACGGGTTCGCCCTGTCGGCCGAAAACCAGGGACAGGTTGGTCAATCGTTCAGACAGGGAGTAGATGTTCCGCAACTAACGAGCGCGATGGTGTCGCGGCTATATTACGGATTGCTGGATCGTGCCCCCGATGCGAATGGCCTAGCGAACTGGGTTTCTGGCCTGGACCAGAACCGATCGACCCTCGTGGGAACCGTTGGCGGTTTTCTATATTCCGACGAATATGCAAAGCTGCACCCGACTGGACAGACGGATGCTCAGTTCGTCAGCGGTATCTACGAGAACGTGACAGGCCATGCAGCGGGTGCCGATGACATGGCGATGTGGACTACCGCCCTCACCACCCAGTCGCGAGCCCAGGTGACGGCGCAGATCATCCAGAGCGGCGAGGCGGTCACGCATTTGGCGGGCAAGATTGAGCAGGGATTTCACCTGTTCTGAACCTCCACGCCGCGTCGCTGACGCGGCACCGGGTCGGACGGACCGGCTGGAGAGAGGGTCCCGGGGCTCGGTGCGCCCCGCGACGTTCCCGCCACCCGACGCCGCCCAGCGCTCCAAACTGGCCAAATCGGTAGGTCTTGGCCAAGCCCAAGAGTCTGTCCGGGAAGAAGTTGTTTTTTCGGAGAGCGTTGCGGTTCATGCCGACAGGCGTATGCTTGAGCGATGTGGACGCTTGAGAGCCGCCAGCGGTACGGCCGCAGCAAGCTTCGCTATCCCACTGATTTGACGGATGAGGAATGGGCGCTTGTTGCTCCCCTTCTCCCGCCGGCCCGACACGGAGGAAACAAACGAACGGTTGATCTGCGCGAGGTGGTCAACGGCTTGATGTATGTCCTTGGAACAAGGTGCCAATGGCGTGCCATTCCAAAAGATCTGCCACCTTGCTCGACGGTGTATGGCTACTTCGATCTATGGGATTACGACGGAACTCTCCTGCGCATCCATCACACCCTCTACGTTCTTTGCCGCGAACAGGCAGGACGTGAGGCCAGCCCAAAGGCAGCGATCATCGACAGCCAGAGCGTCAAGAGCGCAGAAAAAGGGGGCGCACGATCGACCCGTCCGGCTACGATGCCGGCAAGAAGATCAAGGGTAAGAAGCGCCATCTCCTCGTCGATACGCAAGGCCTGCTGATGCACACTCTGGTGCATCCGGCCGACGTGTAGGATCGTGATGGCGGAGTATGGGTCATGGCGACGCTGTTTAGTGTTTGATCCCAGGGTTTGATGGTGCACATTTCACGCGCGAGTGGAAGGATGCGCTATGGGCCAGGTTCACCACGGCTGCGCCACAACGACTGCGGCAATCCGTCGAGCGATCCAGCATAGTCAAGACAGCTTGAGGCAGCTCGCGACACGCTATGGCATCAATCCCAAGACCGTCGCCAAATGGAAGAAGCGGAGCTCGACCGCAGACTGCAGGACAGGACCGAGCGAACCGAAATCCACGGTGCTGTCGAGCGAGGACGAGGCGGTCATCGTGGCGTTCCGACGCCACACTCTCCTTCCGCTGGATGATTGCCTCTACGCTCTCCAGGCAACAATCCCGCATCTGACGCGCTCGTCCTTGCATCGTTGCTTGCAGCGCCATGGTATCTCACGGTTGCCAGACACGAGCGATGAGCAGCCGAAGCGTTCCAAGTTCAAACGCTATCCGATCGGCTACTTCCACATCGATATCGCCGAAGTCAGAACACAGGAAGGCAAACTCTATCTGTTCGTGGCCATCGACCGAACGTCCAAGTTCGCCTTCGTCGAGTTGCATGAGCAAGCGAACCGCCGCGTTGCAGGAGACTTTCTGAGAGCGCTTGCCAGCGCTGTTCCCTACAAAATCCAGATTGTGCTCACCGACAATGGCACACACTTCACCGATCCTACCGGCGATGGTTGGACGCCCGAAGACATCAAAGCGATGCGGGCGGAGAAGGTGCCGTTTCGCTGCCATGCTTTCGAGGGAGCTTGCGCTGATCTCGACATCGAGCACCGCTTGACCAAGCCTCGTCATCCCTGGACGAACGGGCAGGTCGAACGGATGAACCGGACGATCAAGGAAGCGACCGTGAAACGCTTCCATTACGACAGCCACGATCAACTTCGACAGCACCTCGCCGACTTTGTCACAGCCTACAACTTCGCACGTCGCCTCAAGAGCTTACGCGGCCTCACACCCTACGAGGCCATCTGCAAAGCCTGGACAGACGACCCGACCAGGTTCACGAATGACCCGCACCACCAAATTCCGGGACCAAACATCTAAGAGCAGTCGCGGACGGGCCGGTCGATGAGTTGAAGCGCCGTCATCCGCAGCAGCGCAAGACCCAGCACGACAACCTTGCCTTTGCTGGTCGCCACGATGCTGGAGATGCGCAGCGCCGACCTGATGGATTCGGCAGCGTCTCTGCCGCGCAGAGGCGGACCGGACCGACATGCGCCATCACTGGACCGTGCCGCCTTTTGCGCGACAAAGCCGTGCCTGTCTTGCCGCAAAAGATCCTAGGCCGGCAGAACCACCACCTTCGTTTTCACCGGAGTCCGCGAATACAGATGGATCATGTCCTGGCTCAGCAGGCCGACGCAGCCGCTGGTGATCCCTGAGCCGATCGATTCCGGGTCGCTGCTGGCATAGATCGTGTAGAGCGTGTAGGCGCCGTTCTGGTAGAGGTGCAGGGTGCGGGCGCCGAGCGGGTTGTCGAGGCCGCCCGGCATGCCGCGGGCCCATTTGGCGGCCTCGGGCTGGCGCTTGATCATCTCCCGGGGCGGGGTCCAGGTCGCCCATTCGCTCTTGCGCCCGACATAGGCGTCGCCGCTCCAGCGGAACCCGTCGCGGCCGACATTGGCGCCGTAGCGGGTCGCGGTCCCGCCTTCCTCGATCCGGTAGACGTAGTAGTTGGCCGGATCGACGATGATCGTCCCGGGCGCCTCCTTGGAGGCGTATTGCACCGTGCGGCGGTAGTATTTCGGGTTGACCTTGCTGACGTCGACCGCCGGGATCGGGAACTTTTCCGAAGGCACCGGCCCGTAGAGGGCTGAGACCTCGGCCAGGCTCAGGCCGTCGGAGGTCGCGCAGCCGGCGAGCCCGAGCCCGCCGAGGCTCGCCGCGCCGAGCAGGAAGGAGCGACGGTGAAGTCGGCGTCCCGGCGAGGCGCCGTCGGTCCCGGCATGTCCGCTCTCGACAATCATGGTTCGAAGTCCCGTGCCGTGTCGTCCGGCGAGGGATGTCTCGGGCATCCACAAGCGGAGCGTCTGTTCCGCGCAGACCCTGCCTTCATACGGCCGAGCTGGCAAGCACCGACGATTCGGCGCAGGGACGCGACGACGGATTTGCGGCATGGCCCGCGCCCGCCCACACTCGTCCCGTGCTCTCTGCCATGCTCTCCGCCATGCCGCCCCGCTCGCTCCGCGCCCACCTCCTCGCCCTCTGGGTCCTGATTCTCGCCTCGGCGGCGGCCACGGCCTACCTGCTCTACGAGTTCTACACCCAGTCGGCGGCCGTGCAGGTCGCCCAGGCCGAGCTGCAGGTCGCCCGCGCCTGCCGCGAGATCGGCGACCGGTTCGCCTTCTTCGGCACCGGCTGGAGCGGCACGGTCGCCGAGCCCGACGAGCCGCTGAAGCGCCAGCTCACCGATGTAGTTGTGACGGCGCTCGCCAGCCATCCGGGGGTGGAGGGCGGGATCTGGACCGCCGCCGGCGGTTCGGCGGCCTATGCCTTCCCGACCTACGAGGGGACCGGGCCGAAGACCGACCTGCCCTCGGCCGAGATCGACACGATCCGGCGCATCAACGCCGAGGCCTCGAGCGCCGAGCGGCCGGTCGCGACGCGGCGGGCCTCCCGCACCCAGACCCTGGTGGTGCAGGGCTGCCCCTTGCGCGGTCCGATCCAGGGGGCGACGGCCTGGACCATGGCGCGGGTCCATACCGACGAGGGCCGGGCCTACGGCCAGTTGCTGGCCGGATTCGGCTTCCTGGCCGCCACCGTGCTGGGCTCGGCCCTGCTTCTCGGGCGGCTGCTCGTCGTGCTCGGCCGGCGCATCGCCCGGCTCGAAGGCCAGCTCGGGCGCGGGTCCGACGAGGGCGCGTTGCCGCGCCTGGCGGAAACCGGCCTGCGCGAGCTCGACCGGCTGGTGGAGGCGCTGAACGCGGCGGGCACCCGCCTCGCCGCCGCCCGCCGCCGCGCCGCGGAGGCCGAGCGGCTGGCGGCCATCGGGCAGCTCGCGGCCGGCATCGCCCACGAGATCCGCAACCCCCTGGCGGCGATCCGACTGAAGGCCGAGAACGCGCTGGCGAGCCCCGACCCGGCGCGGGCCCGGGCCGCCCTCGACCTCGTGCTCGATCAGGTCGCCCGCCTCGACCGCCTGCTGCGCGACCTCCTGAGCCTGACCCAGCCGCGCCCGCCGGTCCCGGCGCCGACCGATCTCGGCCGGATCCTTCGCGACTGCGCCGATCTCCACGACGACCTCGCCCGGGCCCACGGCGTGCGGATCGTGGTGGAGGCAGCGTCGCCCGAGCGGGCGCCCCTCGACGAGGGGCAGCTGCGCCGCGCCCTCGACAACCTCGTGCTCAACGCGATCCAGCACAGCCCGCCGGGCGGCACGGTGCTGCTCTCGAGCGGGCGGGAGGGCGAGCGCCTGCGGATCCGGGTGACGGACGAGGGCCCCGGCGTGCCGGAGGCGGTGCGGGGCCGCCTGTTCGAGCCCTTCGTCACCGGCCGCCCGGACGGGACCGGGCTCGGCCTCGCGATCGTGCGCGAGATCGCCCGCGCCCATGGTGGACAGGCGCGGCTCGGCGCCCCACCTCCCCGCAGGACAGGCACCGAGGCGACGGGTCCCGGCGCGACCTTCGAGCTCGATCTGCCATGGCCCGCTCAGTCACCGGTCCCGCGCGCGCCCGCATCCTGATCGTCGACGACGAGCCGGCCCTGCGCGAGGGCCTGGCCGAGACGGTGTGCGATCTCGGCCACGAGCCCGTCCTCGCCGCCTCCGGGGCGGAGGCGCTGGCGCGTGTCGCGGCCGATCCGGCGATCGCCGCGGTGCTCCTCGACCTGCGCATGCCGGGCGGGATCGACGGGATGGCGGTGCTCCAGCGCCTGCGCGCCGGGGCGCAGCCGCCGCCCGTGGCGGTGCTGACCGCCTATGCCAGCGCCGAGAACACCATCGAGGCGATGCGGCTCGGCGCCTACGACCACCTGACGAAGCCGGTCGGCCGGGCGGAGCTGACGGAACTGCTCCGCGGCATGCTGAGCCTGTCGGCCTCCACCGTGCCGGAGGCTCCAGGCCCGGCGCCGGCCTCGGCCCTGATCGGCTCCAGCGAGGCGATGCGGCGGGTGCAGAAGGCGGTCGGCCTGGCTGCCGACAGCGACGCGACGGTGCTGCTCCAGGGCGAGACCGGCACCGGCAAGGAGGTCGCGGCCCGGGCCCTCCACGCCTTCGGCCGCCGGCAAGGCGGGCCGTTCGTGCCGGTGAACTGCGCGGCGATCCCCGCCGACCTTCTGGAAAGCGAGCTGTTCGGCCATCTGCGCGGCGCCTTCACGGGGGCGACGAGCGACCGGCCCGGCGCCTTCCGGGAGGCGGATGGCGGCACGCTCTTCCTCGACGAGATCGGCGACATGCCGCCCGCCATGCAGGCCAAGATCCTGCGGGTGCTCCAGGAGCGGGTGGTGACGCCGGTCGGCGGCCGGCCCGCCCCGGTGACCGTCCGGGTGGTGGCCGCGACCCATCGCGACCTGCCGCGCCTCGTGGCGGAGGGCGGCTTCCGGCAGGACCTGTTCTACCGCCTCAACGTGGTGCCGATCACCCTGCCGCCCCTGCGCGAGCGCCTGGCCGACATCCTGCCGCTGGCCGAGCATTTCCTGTCCTCGAACGGCGCCGGACAGAAGCGCCTCGGTGCGGAGGCCGCCGCCGCGCTGATGCGCCATCCCTGGCCCGGCAACGTGCGCGAGTTGCGCAACGTGATCGAGCGGGCGGCGGTGCTGGCCCGCGGGGCGGTGATCGGCGCGGAGGATCTCGGCCTCCCGGAAACCGGCGCGTCGGGCGAGGCGCCGGGGGTCGTGCCGGCCTGGCTCGACGGCGACCTGCCCGGGGCGGTGGCGCGCCTCGAGGAGGCGATGATCCGCCGGGCCCTGCACGCGACCGGCGGCAACCGCGCCCGGGCGGCCAAGCACCTCGGCATCCAGCGCCAGCTTCTCTACGCCAAGATCGAGCGCTACGGCCTGCGCGATCCGGCACTGTCGGAAAACCCGACGGAGGATGTCCCGAATCCCGACGCCCGCCCGCTGGACTGATGCGGATTGTCGAGGATCTTCAAGGGATTGGCGTCTGGCACGAGAGTTGACTGGGGAGGCCTCGAGCCGGCCGCCCGCCGGCGCTGACGAGCGACGCTGATGACGACAGGAAAGCCCGGCTTGCGGGCCGCGGGCCTCGCGGCCGTGATCCTGGCGGCCGGACCGGCCGTGGCGCAGGACAACTCGGTCTGGGATCCCGGCACCCTGCCGGAGACCAAGGGCACGGTGAAGCAGTACACGCTCACCCCCCGCGGCGACGTCGACGGCCTGATCCTCACCGACGGGACCGAGGTGAAGCTGCCGCCGCGGCTCTCCGGCGCCGTCGTGTTCACGGTGAAGCCGGGCGACGCGGTCTCGGTGCGCGGCATGCGCGCCCGGGCCCTGCCGCTCGTCGACGGGGCCTCGATCCGCAACGAGGCAACCGGGGCCACCCTCGTCACCCTCGGCCCCCCGGAGCCCGCCGCCGACGAGACGGTGCTGAGCGGGCGCATCGCCGCCCTGCTGCACGGCCGCCGGGGCGAGGTGAACGGGGCGCTCCTCGACGACGGCACCACCCTGCGGCTGCCTCCGCACGAGGCCGCGCGCCTGACTACGACCCTGCGGGCCGGCCAGGGCGTCAGCCTCCGCGGCAGCGTGGCGAAGAGCCCGCTCGGCACGGTGGTGGAGGTGCGGGCGCTCGGCACGAGCCCGGACAACCTGGTCGAGGTCGGCGGACCGCCGCCCCGTCCGCGGGGTCCGCGGGCCGAGGCCGGTCCGCCCGGCGGCCCGGACGCGCCGCCTCCGCCGGGCCCCGGTGCGGCCCCACCCCCGCCGCCGCCCGGGGCTGCCCCGCCCCCGCCGCCCCGGCGGTTCTGATCCGAACCTTCCCCAGATGACCTGCGTGGTGCCCACGCGCCACGCAGGAGCCTAATCCCGATGGCATTGCAACTTTTCGTGGTCCCGCCGGTTCTCGGCTCCGGACCCGGCAGTCCTTCCCCCGGAGACATCACGGTGAGCACGGCAAACCCCACTCCTGTCCCTGCGTCCGTAGCGCCGGACCGGCAGCCGTCCTCCCGGGCGCTGCGTGGGCTCGACGCGCTCAACTTCACCCTGGCGGACGTGCGCGACGGCCTCGGACCCTATCTGGCGATCTACCTCATCGCCGTGCGCGGCCCGGACCAGGGCTGGAACGAGGCGACCACCGGCATGGTCATGACCATCGCCGGCATCGCCGGCCTGATCGCCCAGACGCCGGCCGGCGCCCTCATCGACCGCTCGCGGCACAAGCGCATGATCGTGATCGCGGCGGCGCTCGCCGTGACCTTGAGCTGCCTGGCCTTGCCCTTCATCTCGAACTTCTACGCGGTCGCCGCCACCCAGTCGCTCGCCGGCATCGCCGGGGCGATCTTTCCGCCGGCGCTCGCCGCCATCACCCTGGGGGTGGTGGGGCCCAAACTGTTCTCCAAGCGCATCGGCCGCAACGAGGGCTTCAACCATGCCGGCAACGCCGTCTCGGCGGCGCTCGCGGGGGCCTGGCCTACCTGTTCGGCCCGATCGTGGTGTTCTGGCTGATGGGCGTGCTCGCCGCCCTGTCGATCGGCGCGATGCTGATGGTGCCGGACGAGGCGATCGACAACGACCTCGCCCGCGGCCTCGACTGCGCCGAGGACCAGTCCTGCGAGGAGCAGCCCTCCGGCCTCGCCGTGCTGCTCCAGAACAAGTACCTGATGCTGTTCGCGCTGCTGGCTGCGATCTTCCACCTCTCGAATGCCGCGATGCTGACCTCGGTCGGCCAGCTCCTCACCCACCTGTCGGGCAAGGACAACGCCACCTCGCTCATCGCGATCTGCATCGTGGCGGCGCAATGCGTGATGGTGCCGGTGGCGATGTTCGTCGGCCACAAGGCCGATGCGATCGGCCGCAAGCCCATCTTCCTCGCCGCCTTCGGCGTGCTGGCCCTGCGCGGCGTGCTCTACACCTTCTCGAACAATCCGTTCTACCTCGTCGCGGTGCAGCTCCTCGACGGCATCGGCGCTGGCGTCTACGGCGCGCTGTTCCCGATCGTGGTCGCCGACCTCACCCGCGGCACCGGCCGGTTCAACGTCAGCCAGGGTGCCGTCGCGACCGCGCAGGGGCTCGGCGCCTCGTTGAGCGCCACGCTCGCCGGCCTCATCATCGTCTCGGCGGGCTACTCGGCGGCCTTCCTGACGCTCGCGGCCATCGCCGGCCTGGGCTTTGCCCTCTACCTCATGGTGATGCCGGAGACCCGCGGCTTCGAGCCGGCCCAGGCCGGCACGCCCTCCGACCCGACCGGCCGCCCGGCCCTGGCCACCGCCTAGAAGGCCGGACGATGCCCGCCCCGCTCGCCTTCGCGCATATCGGCGACCTTCACCTGACCCGGGCCGACGCCGGGAATGCCCGCGACTTCGCGGCGATCGTCGCCCAGCTGAACGAGGTCGACGGGCTCGACTTCGTCTTCGTGCCCGGGACAACGCCGACAACGGCACCCTCGCGCAATATGCCCTGGTGCGGGCGGGCCTGGATGGCTTGCGCCTTCCGGTCCACGTCATCACCGGCGACCACGACATGGAGGGCGGCAGCCTCGACGCCTTCTATACGGGGCTCGGGGTGCCGCGCCTGCCCTACGCCGTCGATGTCCGGGGCGTGCGCTGCCTGTTCCTCGACCTGTGCGGGCCGGGCTCGGGCGGGCCGGATTTCCGCCTCGGGCCTGATCAGGTCGCCTGGCTCGCGGCGGAACTCGAGGCCGCGCGGGGGCGGGACTGCGCCCTGTTCATGCACAGCTACCCCGCCGACCTGAAGGGCGACGGCGAGGCGGCCCGCGTCGCCGACCTCGTCCATCGCGGGCCGGTCCGCCTCGTCGAGATGGGGCACACCCATTACAACGAGCTCGCCAATGACGGTCGCACGGTCTACGCGGCGGCCCGCTCCACCGGCCAGATCGAGGAGGGCCCGGTCGGCTACGCGGTCGCGGCGATCGACGGCGGCGTGGTGAGCTGGCGCTTCAAGGAACTGGCCCGGCCCTGGCCGTTCGTGCTCGTCACTGCCCCGGCCGACCGGCGCCTCGCCCATGATGCCGGCCACGCGATCGGCGAGCGCTTCACCTTGCGCGCCCTCGTGCTCGGGCCGGCGGAGCGGGTGGAGTTCCGGATCGATGACGGGCCCTGGCAGGCGATGGCGCGGGAGGACGGCGCCCGCTGCCACGCCGCGGAGGTCGTTTGGCCGGCGGGTGCCCGGACGGTCGCCGTGCGGGCGGTCGGCGCGGGTGCCGAAGATACCGACACGATCGAGCCGGCGACCGACGCGGACGGCCTGCCGACCTCCTGCGGCATCGGCAGCGATGCCGACGCCCTCGGGGCCTGGCCGGGCCGGGGCTTGCTGGGGACGCAGCTCGGGCCGAACCGGAATGGGCGGCAGTGGTGAGGGACGGTCCCCCAAATCTCCGGAACTGTTTGACACCTGTCCTGACTGTCACCCTCCGCGTCATTCCGGGGCCGCGCAGCGGAACCCGGAATCCAGAACCGCTGGGTATTCAGAATGGATCGGAACGACCTTCGCCTCGTTCGATACCATCTGAGTTTCTGGATTCCGGGCTCCGCTGCGCGGCCCCGGAATGACGGGGAGGGTTGAATGACCCATCCGCTCAGCCGAACACCCTCCCCCTACTCCCGACCGTGACGACAGGACCCCTCCCCCATGGCCGCGCTGACGCTAAGCCCCAACCTCGCGACCTGGGCGATCGCCGCCCTCGCCACGCTCGGTGTGATCGTGCGCCCGTTCTCCTGGCCGGAGGCGATCTGGGCGGTGGCCGGCGCCCTCGCCCTGGTTCTGCTCGGCCTGCTCCCGGCCGGAACCGCCTGGGAGGGCGTACTCAAGGGCACCGACGTCTACCTGTTCCTCGTCGGCATGATGCTGATGTCGGAGGTGGCCCGGAAGGAGGGCCTGTTCGACTGGCTCGCCGGCATCGCCGTGCGCACCGCCAAGGGCTCGGCGACGCGGCTCTTCACCCTGGTCTACCTCGTCGGCACGGTGGTCACGGTCTTCCTGTCGAACGATGCCTGCGCGGTGGTGCTGACGCCGGCGGTCTACGCCGCGACCCGCGCGGCGAAGGTCGACAATCCGCTGCCCTACCTGTTCATCTGCGCCTTCATCGCCAACGCCGCCTCGTTCGTGCTGCCGATCTCGAACCCGGCGAACCTCGTGGTGTTCGCCGAGCACATGCCGCCGCTGACCCGGTGGCTCGCCCTGTTCGGCCTGCCGTCGCTGCTCGCCATCGGGACGACCTACCTCGTCCTGCGGCTCACCCAGAACGGGACCCTCAGGCAGCAATCGGTCGCGACCGACGTCGAGGCGAAGGCGCTCTCGCGCACGGGAATCGTCGCGGGCCTCGGCATCGTGGCGACGGGCGCGGTGCTGATCGGCGCCTCGGCGCTGGGGCGCGATCTCGGCCTGCCGACCTTCGTCGCAGGCCTCGCCACCACCCTGATCGTGCTGGCGCTGCGCAAGGGGAGCGGCACCGTCGAGGTGATCAAGGACGTGTCCTGGAGCGTGCTGCCGCTCGTCGCCGGCCTGTTCGTGCTGGTCGAGGCGCTGGAGAAGACCGGCGTGCTGGCGATGGTCGCCGACGCCCTGAAGCAGGCCGCGACGGCCGCCCCCACCGAGACCGCCTGGGGGGCGGGCGCACTGATCGCCTTCGCCTGCAACCTCGTCAACAACCTGCCGGCCGGCCTGATCGCCGGGGCGGCGGTCCAGGCCGCCCACGTGCCCGAGAAGGTGGCGGGCGCGGTGCTGATCGGCGTCGACCTCGGGCCGAACCTCTCGGTCACCGGCTCGCTCGCCACCATCCTGTGGCTCACCGCCATCCGCCGCGAGGGCCAGGACGTGAGCTTCTGGAGCTTCCTCAAGCTCGGCGCCCTGGTGATGCCGCCGGCCCTCGCGCTGGCGCTGGCCGGCCTCCTGCTCGTCTGACCGCTCCGCCTCGTCTGCCCCTCAGCCCCGCACAGGAAGGCTCCCCCTTGTCGATCGCCGCGCTCCTCTATCCCTTCATCCTGCTGGCCGGCGTGCTGCAGGCGCTCGGCAACGCGATGAACGCGCAGCTGCGCGGGCACATGGTCAATCCGTGGCTCGCCGCCACGGTGTCGTTCCTGCCGATCGTGTTCGTCTTCACCACCCTGTTCCTGGTGATGCCGACGCCGCTGCCGAGCCTCGAGACCCTGGGAAAGATGCCGTGGTACGCCCCCCTCGGGGGCCTGGCCGGGGCGGTCGCGGTGTTCGGCGGGCTCGCCTTCATCGACAAGGTCGGGGCAGGACCCTTCAACGGCCTGACGCTCACCGCCAACATCATCACCTCGCTCGCCCTCGACGCGTTCGGGCTGTTCGGGCTCCAGGCCGCCGGCTTCAAGCCGCTGCCCTGGCTCGGCGGGCTCATGATGGCGGCCGGCGTGGTGTTCATCGCCAAGACCGCGGGCAAGAAGGACGAGGGCGAGAGCCACGGCATGAGCGGCAAGCTGCTCTACCCGTTCATCCTGGTGGCCGGCGCCCTGATGGCGATCGGCGTGGTGTGGAATTCGCAGCTGCGCGGGGCGCTGGTGAATCCGTGGCTCGCCGCCACGGTGTCGTTCGTGCCGGTCGTCTTCGCCTTCGCGCTGATGGTCCTGCTGAAGCCCACGCCGCTGCCGACCCGCAAGGATCTGGCGGGCGTGCGCTGGTGGATGCCGCTCGCCGGCCTCACCGGGGCGGTGGCGGTGTTCGCCGGCCTGCTCTTCGTCGACAAGGTCGGGGCAGGCGCCCTGAACGGCCTTTTGATCACCGCCAACCTCCTGACCTCGGTCGCGCTCGACCATTTCGGCTGGCTCGGCATGCGCCAGGTCAAGGCCGGCCCGCCGCGGCTGCTCGGAGCCGCGCTGATGGTCGGCGGGATCGTGCTGATCTCGGTGTTCTGACGCGGGATCGCACGAGGCCCCATGCCCACGCTCCCGGACTGGGTCCTGCGGCGCGAGACCTTCGCGGCCCTGATCGTGGTCGGCCTCGCCGCCGCGATCGGGGTCGCGCTCTATCTCAGCCAGGCGACGACGCTGACCATCGCGGTCGCCCCGCGGGACGGGACCGAGCCGGCCCTGATCAAGGCCTATGCCGACGCTCTCGACCAGAACCGCGCCAACATCCGGCTCAAGATCCTGTCCTTCGAGGACGTGCGCGAGAGCGCGGCCGCGCTCCAGGACGGCCGGGCCGACCTCGCGGTGGTGCGGCCCGACGTGCTCCTGCCGAAGAACGGCCTGACCCTGGCGATCCTGCGCGACCAGGCGATGCTGATCGTCTCGCCCGACGGCTCCGGCATCACCGGCTTCCCGAAGCTCGCCGGCAAGCGCCTGGGCATCGCGGCCCATCGCAGCGCCGATTTCTGGCTGCTCAAGAACATCCTCGCCTATTACAACCTGGTGCTGGAGACCGAGGCCGCGACCGTACCGGTGCCGGCCAACGCGGTGCGCCTGGTGGCCATCGACGGGGCGGAGGCGGCCCCGGCGATCCGCGACAAGCGCATCGACGCCTATGTCAGCATCATCGCCGCCTCGGCCCCGAAGGCGCGGGCGCTGGTCGAGGCGGTGCGCGGCATCGGCCGCACCGGCAAGCTCGACCTCGTCGACGTGCCGGACAGCGACGCGGTGATCGAGCGCTTTCCCCGCCTCCAGGCGGTCACCGTCCCGGCCGGCCTGTTCGGCGGCCGGCCCAAGCTGCCGGGCGAGGACGTGAAGACCGTCGGCGCCTCCTACCGGCTGATGGCCCGCGCCTCGATGAGCCGGGCGGTGGCGGCGGACGTGACCCAGCACCTGTTCGAGATGCGCACCGCCGCGGCGGAAGCGACCGACGCGGCGGAATACGTCCAGGCGCCGGCCTACGAGACCACGGTGGCGGCGACGAGCGCCCGCATTCCGATCCATCCCGGCGCGATCGATTATTTCGAGCGCGAGCAGCACGGCTTCGTCGAGCGCTACGGCGACACGCTCTACCTGCTCGCGGCGCTGGCGGGCGGCCTCGCCTCGGCGGTGGCCTGGCTGCGCCAGCGCCTCGCGAGCCTGCGCCGCGAGCGGATCGACGAGGTGACCGACCGGCTGCTCGACATCACCGATCAGGCGCGCTCCCTGCGCGACCCGGACGCGATCGCCCGCCTCTCCGTCGAGATCGACAAGCTCGCCATCGAGGTGGTGCGCGACATCCGCCGGCGGGAACTCGATGCGCGGACGCTGGCCGCGGTGTCGATCGCCATCGAGACGGCGCGGGCGACGGTGGCGGATTGCCGGGCGGAGGCGGCGGCGCCGTGAGGTCTTGTTCGAGTCGGCCGACCCAATTCAACCCAGCATTCCGGAGCCGCGCGAGAACCCTCCCCCCTTTGCGGGGGAGGGTGGCGAACGCAGTGAGCCGGGAGAGGGGCAGCGCGACACCGATCCAGGGGGCGCCCTTCAGAACAGTTCAGTCATCTCCGGACGCGGCGTCCCCTCTCCCGCCCCGCATCCGCGGGGCACCCTCCCCCATCCCAAGTCGGGCATGCCCGACTTGGGCACAGGGATGCGGAATTCGGGCAAGCCCGAGTTCCGTGGGGGGAGGGTCCGTGCTCTCGGCCGTCGCTCCTCCCGAGCGATCTCGGACGAGCCCGGGACCGCCTGGACGACCGGCGCCTCACGCCGCCCCGGGCAACCGGTAATCCCGGAACTGATCCCGCAAGGCCGTCTTCTGGATCTTCCCGGTGGCGGTGTGGGGGATGGCCTGGACCACCACCACGTCGTCGGGCATCCACCACTTGGCGATGCGCGGCGCCATGTAGGCGAGGATGTCGGCCTTGTCGGGGGTGCGGCCTTCCTTCGGGACCACGATGAGGAGCGGGCGCTCGTCCCATTTCGGGTGCTGCACGCCGATCACCGCGGCCTCGGCCACGTCCGGATGGCCGATTGCCAGGTTCTCGAGGTCGATCGAGGAGATCCACTCGCCGCCGGACTTGATCACGTCCTTCGAGCGGTCGGTGATCGCCATGTAGCCGTGCTCGTCGATGGTGGCGACGTCGCCGGTGTCGAAGAAGCCGCGATCGTCGAGGATCGGCTCGTCCGAGCGGAAATAGGCCTTGGCCACCGCGAACCCTGAGACCTTGAGCCGGCCGAAGGTGGTGCCGTCCCAGGGCAGGTCGCGGCCCTCGTCGTCGGTCAGCCGGAAATCGACGCCGAACGGGGCGTAGCCCTGCTTCATCTTGAGGTCGAGGCGGGCCTCGCCTTCGAGATGGGCGACCTCGGGCTTGAGCGAGCAATAGGAGCCGATCGGGCTCATCTCGGTCATGCCCCAGGCGTGATCCACCGTGACGCCGTATTCGCGCTCGAACCGCTCGGTCATCGCCCGCGGGCAGGCCGAGCCGCCGATCACGACGCGCTTCAGGTGGCTCAGGCGCTTCCCCGTCGTGTCGAGGTATTGCAGCAGGCCGAGCCAGACCGTCGGCACCGCCGCCGTCACGGTGACGCCGGTGGTCTCCAGGATCTCGTGCACCGAGGCGCCGTCGAGCTTCGGCCCCGGCATGACGAGGCCGGCGCCCGACATCGGCGCCGCGAAGCAGAAGCCCCAGGCATTGGCGTGGAACAAAGGCACCACCGGCATCGCCATGTCGGTCGGCGAAAGCGCGATGAAGGCCGGGTTGTTGACCATCAGGGCCAGCAGCACGTTCGAGCGGTGCGAGTAGAGCACGCCCTTCGGCAGGCCGGTGGTGCCGGAGGTGTAGCAGAGGCCCGCCGCGGTGTTCTCCTCGAAGGAGGCCCAGGCGAAGTCGTCGTTGGCCTCGGCCAGCCAGTCCTCGTAGGCGACGGCGTTGCGCAGGGATGTCTGCGGCATGTGGGCGCCGTCGGTCAGGATGACGTAGCGCTCGATCGTCGGCAGCTTGTCGGCGAGGCGCTCGACCAGTGGAACGAAGGTCAGGTCGAGGAAGAGGATCCGGTCCTCGGCGTGGTTGATGATATAGGCGATCTGGTCGTCGAACAGCCGCGGGTTGACCGTGTGATAGATCGCCCCGATGCCGGTGATGCCGTACCAGGCCTCGAGATGGCGCCAGGTGTTCCAGGCCAGCGTCGCGATCCGGTCGCCGAGACGGATGCCGTCGGCGGCCAGCCGCTTCGACAGGCGCAACGAGCGCTGGCGCACCTCGGCATAGGTGGTCCGGTGCATCGGCCCCTCGACCGAGCGCGAGATCACCGGGCGGGCGCCGTGCTGCACGGCGGCGTAGTCGATGACGCGGTGGATCAGCAGGGGCCAGTCCTGCATCAGGCCGAGCATGGCGTGTCGTCCTTCCCTTGATGGAGCGCGCTTGGCCGCGCGCCCTCGGTCGCCGGGGCCTCGTGGGCCCGCGGTCTCAGGGTCTCAAGCTATGGCACCGGCCCCGGGGTGGCTAGAGCGGCGCCGCCGCGCAGCCGGGCACGCGGAACCGGGATCGAAGAGCGGGGATCGCGCGCGGCCGGGCGTGGCGCCGAGATGGTTCTGATGTAAACTATCCCGATGACGGCATCCTCGCGCCCCCACCCCACAGACGCCCCGGCCGAGGCCGATCCGCTGCGGGTCTGGTTCCGCTTCATCCGCCTGCACCGGCGCGTCGTGGCCGCGGTGGCGGCGGAGCTGAAGGCGGTCGGGCTGTCGATCCCGCAATTCGACGTGCTCTCGACCCTGTCCGAGCGCGAGGGCCTGACCCAGCAGGACCTCGCCGAGCGGCTCTACGTGACCAAGGGCAACGTCTCGGGGCTGATCGACCGGCTGGTCGAGGCCGGCCTCGTCGAGCGCCGGCCGATCCCGGGCGACCGGCGCTCCCACGCCCTGCACCTGACGGAAGCGGGGCTGGCGCTCGCCCGCACCGGGATCAGCGCACAGACCGCCTACGTCGCCCGGACCCTCGGCCGTCTGCCGCCGGGCGACGTGGCCGAGCTGGAGCGGGTGGTGCTGGCCTGGCGCGACGCCGCGAGGGCGGATGGCGGCTGACCCGTCTTCAAGACGGTGCTACGCTCTTAACCTGCCTGAGCGGACTGATCTTTTTAATACCGGAAGCAGCGACGAGATATCCCATCCCCCACCTCATCCTGAGGTGTCAGTCGATCGCAGATCGACTGACCTCGAAGGAGGGTTCCAGGGATCTCGGAGACTTCTGGAGACCTCCTTCGAGGTCCGTCCATCGTTGATGGACTGACGCCTCAGGATGAGGTGAATGGTGGGAGAGCCCGATGGCCGCCAGTCTTGAGCGGGAAATACCGCTCAACCCGGCGCTCACGTCACCGTCCGCTTCTCCACGTCGAGGACCACGCCGTTCGGCGTCATCCGCTCGCGGGCGACGAGCCGGTCGCCGGGCAGGAACACGCCGAGCGGCACGTCCCGGTCCGGCAGCACGACGGTGGCGCTGTAGTTGACGAAGACCAGAACGTGCCGGCGCTGCGGGATCGAGGACACCGCCCAGCGCTTGAGCTGGCCGTAATACGGCTCGCGCTTCCAGACCGTGGGCTGGCTCGGATCGACCTGGACGTGCAGGAAGCGCGTCGTCGGGTCGAGGCTCAGCACCATCTTGGCCTTGTCGGGCTTCCATTCCGGGCCGAGCCAGGCTTCCGTCATCCACAGGCAGAAGAAGGCGCGGCAATGACCGGGCCGGGTCTCGTGGATGCCGCAGCCGCGGCCGGGCTTGGCGTGGCGGCACCACTTCCCGGCCACGCTCTCCACCGCCGGCACGTCGTAGACCTTGCAGCACAGGGTGCAGGCGCCGCAGGCCCGGCCGGGCGCGGGCGTCGAGACGAGTTGGGCGGGGTCGAGCATGCGCGTCGGTCTGACCAGGATTGTGCGGGGGTGCCGCGAGGGCGGCCCGGGTTGTGCGTCGGCATCGCGCCGCTAGTGTGACGGCGCAAGCGAATTCTGCTCCGCGAGTCGGGAGCCCGACGGGCTCCCCCGAGAAAGAAAGCGACAGAGACGATGCTCTCGAACCTCGCCACCCGCGACGTCGAAACCCTGATCCACCCCTACACCAACTTGGCGGCCTTCCGGCAGACCGGGCCGCTGGTGCTGGAGCGCGGCCACGGCGTCTGGGTCTACGACACCGACGGGCGGCCCTATCTCGAGGGCATGGCCGGCCTGTGGTGCACGTCGCTCGGCTATTCCAACGAGGAGCTGGTCGAGGCCGCCCGCGAGCAGATGGCGCGCCTGCCCTTCACCCACCTGTTCTCCGGCCGCAGCCACGACCCGGCGATCGAGCTCGCCGAGACCCTGAAGGAGCTGGCGCCGATCCCGGTCTCGAAGGTGTTCTTCACCTCGTCCGGCTCGGAGGCCAACGATACCCAGGTCAAGCTGACCTGGTACCTCAACAACGCGCTCGGCCGGCCGCAGAAGAAGAAGATCATCGGCCGGCACAAGGGCTATCACGGCGTCACCGTCGCCTCGGCCTCGCTCACCGGGCTCACCGCCAACCATGCCGACTGGGACCTGCCGCTGCCGGGCTTCCTGCACGCCGCCTGCCCGCACCATTACCGCGGCGCCGAACCCGGCGAGACCGAGGAGGCCTATTCGGCGCGCCTCGCCGCGGAACTCGAGGAGATGATCCTGCGCGAGGGCCCGGAGACGGTGGCGGCCTTCATCGCCGAGCCGGTGATGGGCGCCGGCGGCGCCATCGTGCCGCCGAAGGGGTACTTCGCAGCGATCGAGCCGGTGCTCGCCCGCTACGACGTGCGGTTCATCGCCGACGAGGTGATCTGCGGCTTTGGCCGGCTCGGCACCTGGTTCGGCTCCGAGGCCATGGGGATGAAGCCCCACAGCCTGTCCTTCGCCAAGGCGCTGACCTCAGCCTACATGCCGCTCGGCGGCGTCACGGTCGACGAGACGTTGTATCAGGCGATGCAGGACCAGAGCCGCAAGATCGGCACCTTCGGCCACGGCACCACCTATTCGGGCCATCCGGTGGCGAGCGCGGTGGCGCTCAAGACCATCGAGATCTACAAGCGCGACAAGATCATCGAGGGCGTGGCCGAGAAGGCGCCGCACTTCCAGCGCCGGCTCTCGGCCCTGGAGGAGCACCCGCTCGTCGGCGAGGCGAAGGGCCTCGGCCTGATCGGCGGCCTCGAGATCGTCGCCGACAAGGCGACGAAGCGCCAATACGACCCGAAGGCCGGCGTCGCCGCCCGCTGCGTCGCCTTCGCCCAGGAGGAGGGCCTGATCGTCCGCTTCCTCACCGGCGACCGCGTCGCGGTCTGCCCGCCCCTGGTGATCCGCCCGGACGAGATCGACACCCTGTTCGACCGGCTCGGCACCGCCCTCGACCGCACCCAGGCCTGGATTCGCGAGCAGGGCCTGACCGCCGCGTAGACCACGCTCAGCCGCAGGGAGAGGCCGCCATCCGGCGGCCTCGACCGACCGGTCCGGACCGGTGGCCTGCCGGAGACCGACAATCGAGCAACCGGGCGCCATCGGTGACGCTGGGTTAGACTATGCTGCCGGCGATCCCCGTCGTCGAACAGTGCCCGTTCAGCATTCGGAAAATTACCGTTACGTGGTGCGGGGCGCCGCACGCGCCGAAGATCGGGTCGATGAGACTAACTGCCTGTCCCGACATCACCTTTAGCGAGTTCGAGCGGCAGGTCGCGGTACCGAACGTGGCCTGGACGGGCCTGTTAGACCTTGAAGCCCGCGTTGGTAACTGAAATTCGGTCAGGTTTTCAAATTTTTTTAATAATACCCGCCCAACTTTGAGCGGAATTCGCCCAGAGGGGACACGGCGGCATGTTCTGGAAGCATCGGGAGAGCTTGTCGGAAGCGACATTGCAGGCCCTCAACAAGTCTCTTGCCATCATCGAGTTCAACCTCGACGGCACGGTGATCCAGGCCAACACCAACTTCCTCGACCTGCTCGATTACCGGCTCGACGAGATCGTCGGCCAGCATCACCGCATGTTCCTCGACAAGGAGGCGGCGGCCTCACCGGATTACGCCGCGTTCTGGGACAAGCTGCGCGCGGGCGAGTACTTCGCCGACGAGTTCCTGCGCTTCGGCAAGAACCACAAGCGCGTCTGGCTGGAGGCGACCTACAACCCGATTCTCGACGCCGGCGGCAAGCCGGTCAAGGTGGTCAAGCTCGCCGCCGACATCACCAAGAAGAAGAACGAGATCAGCCGTCTCCTGACGATGATCGAGGGGATGCCGGTCGCGGTGATGACCGCCGACCCGCACAACGACTTCCGCATCGACTACATGAACGACGCCTCGCGCCGGACCCTCGGCCCGCTGGGCCAGTACCTGCCGGTCGCGACGGACCTGATGATCGGCACCTCGATCGACGTCTTCCACAAGGACCCGTCGCATCAGCGCCGGATGCTGGCCGATGCGAGCCGCCTGCCGCACCGGACCCGGATCAAGCTCGGGCCGGAATTGCTGGACCTTCAGGTCTCGGCGATCATGGGGCCGGACGGCACCTATCTCGGGCCGATGCTGACCTGGGCCGTGGTGACCGCGCAGGCGACCATGGCGTCCGACGTCTCGCAGGTCGTGACCGCCATGAGCGGCGCGGTCGAGGAGATGCAGCGTTCCGCCAACGGCCTCGGCCGCTCGGCCGATGAGGCGCGCGACCGCGCCGCCACGGTGGCGGCGGGCTCGGAGGAAATGACCGCCTCGATCCAGGAGATTTCCGGCCAGGTCGGCCGCGTCTCCGAGCGCGCCCAGCAGATCGCCGCCCAGGCCGAGGCGACCGATGCCACGGTGCGCAGCCTCTCGGCCAAGGCGCGGGAGGTCGATTCGGTCGTCGGCATGATCTCGACGATCGCCGACCAGACCAACCTGCTGGCGCTCAACGCGACGATCGAGGCGGCCCGGGCGGGGGCGGCGGGGCGCGGCTTCGCGGTCGTCGCGGCGGAAGTCAAGGAGCTGGCGGGCCAGACCGCCAAGGCGACCGGCGAGATCACCCAGCGGATCGGCGACATCCAGGGCGCGACCGGCGAGGCGGTGGCGGCGATCGCCACGATCAGCAACGCGGTGGCGGAACTGTCGCGGCTGACGCTGGCCATCGCCAGCGCCGTCGAGCAGCAGGCCGCCTCGACGCAGGAGGTGTCGTCGAACATCCTGGCGGTGTCGGACGCCGCGAACGCCACCGGCCGGATCGCCGAGAGCGTCCGGGCGGTGTCGGAGAGCCTCGCCGGGCATTCGAGCGGGCTGACCGGGAGCGTGGAGAAGTTCCTGAAGGCGGGATGAGGGTTGGTCGATCACGGGAGCGGGCGAGGAACCAACTCCCCTTCCCTCTCACCCTCCGCGTCATCCTGGGGCTCGCCGAAGGCGAGAACCCGGGATCCATGACCGCTGACAGTTCAGGACAAGGCGGAGTACCGTCCGCCTCACCCTGCATCGTCGGCGGTTATGGATCCCGGGTTCCGCTGTCGCGGCCCCGGGATGACGATGGAGGGTGTCAGTTTCGCTGAGGGACTTGGGTGGCCCTCACAACGGAATGTTGTCGTGCTTCTTCCAGGGCTGCTCGCTCTCCTTGGTGCGCAGCATGGCGAGCGCCCGGGCGACGCGGCGGCGCGTCGAGTGGGGCATGATCACCTCGTCGATGTAGCCGCGCTCGGCGGCCACGAACGGCGACATGAAGCGCTCCTCGTATTCGGCCGTGCGCGCCGCGATCTTCTCCGGATCGCCGAGATCCTGGCGGAAGATGATCTCGACCGCGCCCTTGGCGCCCATCACGGCGATCTGGGCGGTGGGCCAGGCGTAGTTCACGTCGCCGCCCACGTGCTTGGAGGCCATCACGTCGTAGGCGCCGCCGAAGGCCTTGCGGGTGATGACGGTGACGAGCGGCACCGTCGCCTGGCTGAAGGCGAAGAGCAGCTTGGCGCCGTGCTTGATCAGGCCGCCATATTCCTGCGCCGTGCCCGGCAGGAAGCCCGGCACGTCGACGAAGGTGACGATCGGGATCGAGAAGGCGTCGCAGAAGCGCACGAAGCGGGCGGCCTTGCGCGAGGCATCCGAGTCGAGCACGCCGGCCAGCACCATCGGCTGGTTGGCGACGATCCCGACGGTGCGGCCCTCGATCCGGGCAAAGCCCGTGATGATGTTGCGGGCATACGCCGACTGGATCTCGAAGAAGTCGCCCTCGTCCACGACCCGGCGGATCAGCTCGCCCATGTCGTAGGGCTTGTTCGGGTTGTCGGGGATCAGGGTGTCGAGGCTGCGGTCGAGGCGGGAGGGATCGTCGAAGCTCTCCAGCTCCGGCACGCCGGCCTGGTTGTTGGCCGGCAGGAAGTCCATCAGGCGCCGGATCTGCAGGAGCGCCTCGACGTCGTTCTCGTAGGAGCCGTCGGCGATCGACGACTTCGAGGTGTGAACCTTGGCGCCGCCGAGTTCCTCGGCCGTCACCACCTCGTTGGTCACGGTCTTCACCACGTCCGGCCCGGTCACGAACATGTAGCTCGTGTCGCGCACCATGAAGATGAAGTCGGTCATCGCCGGCGAGTAGACGTCGCCGCCGGCACACGGTCCCATGATGACCGAGATCTGCGGGATGACGCCCGAGGCCAGAACGTTGCGCTTGAACACCTCGCCGTAGCCGCCGAGCGCTGCCACGCCCTCCTGGATGCGGGCGCCGCCGGCATCGAACAGGCCGATGATCGGAGCGCGCATCTTGAGCGCCATGTCCTGGACCTTGATGATCTTCTGGGCGTGCGCCTCGGAGAGCGAACCGCCGAAGACCGTGAAGTCCTTCGAGAACACGAAGACGGCGCGGCCGTTGATGGTGCCCCAGCCGGTGATGACCCCGTCGCCCGGGATCTTCTGCTTCTCCATCCCGAAATCGTTCGAGCGGTGCTGCACGAACATGTCGAATTCCTCGAACGACCCGGAGTCGAGGAGGAGCTCGATGCGCTCGCGCGCCGTGAGCTTGCCGCGCTTGTGCTGCGCCGCCACCCGGCTCTCGCCGCCGCCGACCCGGGCCTGCGCGCGCCGCTGGTCGAGCCGTTCGAGGATATCCTTCATGCTGTCGCCCATTCCTGAAGAAAAGTCGCGCGCCCGCCGGGAGGCGCCCGGTGCGGGACAAGTCCCGCACCGGACTTAACACCCCGAACCAGACTTGGCCGTGCAGCGGCCTTAGCATGCGCCGGGGCACGGCGAAAACTCGGTCTTTTTGGGCGAGGCCCGGGGCCGGCACGGCCCGGAACGCAAAGGGCCGCGCCCTCCCCTCGCGGGGGTGGCGCGGCCCTCGATACGACGGTGGGTGGATGGGATCAGAGGCCCTGACCCGGCTCCTCCTCGCGCGCGAGGCGGAGCAGGCTCTGGCCGTAATTGGTCTTCGCGAAGAGCTGGCCGCGGGCCACCACCTGCTCGCGGGTGATGAAGCCCTGGAGGTAGGCGATCTCCTCCAGGCAGGCGACCTGCATGCCCTGGCGGTGCTGGATGACGCGGACGAACTCGCCGGCTTCCAGGAGGTTGTCGTGGGTGCCGGTGTCGAGCCAGGCATAGCCGCGCGACATGCACTCGACGTGGAGCTGGCCGCGGTCGAGATAGGCCTGGTTGACGTCGGTGATCTCGAGCTCGCCGCGGGGCGAGGGCTTCACCGCGGCGGCGATGTCGAGCACCTGGTTGTCGTAGAAGTAGAGGCCGGTCACCGCCCAGGGCGATTCCGGATTCTTCGGCTTCTCGACGAGCTTGGTCGCCCGGCCCTGCTTGTCGAGGGTGACCACGCCGTAGGCCTCGGGCTGATCGACGTGGTAGGCGAACACCGTCGCGCCGGTCTCCCGCGCCTTGGCCTTGGCCAGGAGCTGGCGCATGCCGGCACCGAAGAACAGGTTGTCGCCGAGCACCAAGGCGACCGAATCGTCGCCGACGAATTCACGGCCGATGATGAAGGCCTGGGCCAGGCCTTCCGGCTTCGGCTGCAGCGCGTACGAGATGTTGATCCCGAACTGCTCGCCGGTGCCGAACAGGCGCTTGTAGTTGTCGATGTGCTCCGGCGACGAGATCAGCAGGATGTCGCGAATGCCGGCCAGCATCAGCACCGAGACCGGATAGTAGATCATCGGCTTGTCGTAGACCGGCAGCAGCTGCTTGTTGATCGCCAGCGTCGCCGGGTGCAGCCGCGTGCCGGATCCGCCGGCGAGCACGATGCCCTTCATGGTACAAATCTCCTTCAGGCGCGGTTCGCCGCGGGACCGATCAGCTGGTCCAGGATGTCGTCGAGGGCCTCATTCCACGGGCGCGGCACGAGGCCGAAGGCGCGGGTCAGGGTCTCGGTCGAGAGTTCGGAATTGGCCGGCCGGGTGACCGGGGTCTTGAAGGCCGTGCTCGGGATCGGCTCGACCGGGACCGAGCGGGCGCCACGGGCCGCCGCGCCGGCCATGATGGCACGGGCAAAGTCGTACCAGGTCGTCGCCCCGGCATTGACGCAGTGATAGGTGCCGGCGGGCGCCGCCTCGTCCTCGATGAGCCGGCGCGCGATGGCGACGAGCGCCGCCGCGAGGTCGCCGGCCGAGGTCGGGCAGCCGCGCTGGTCGTCGACCACCGTCAGCTTGTCGCGTTCGGCGGCCAACCGCAGCATCGTCTTGACGAAGTTCGCCCGGTGCGGGCTCACCACCCAGGCCGTGCGGACCACCGCGTGGCGCGGGTTGCCGGTGCGCACCGCCATCTCGCCGGCGGCCTTGCTGGCGCCGTAGACGCTGACCGGGTTTATCGGGGCACCGGCCGCGTAGGCCCCGGTGCCGGTGCCGTCGAAGACGTAGTCGGTCGAGACGTGGATGAGCGGGATGCCGGCCTTCGCCGTCTCCGCCGCCAGGTAGGCGGGCGCCAGGGCGTTGAGCCGCCAGGCCGCCGCCACGTCGCTCTCGGCCTTGTCGACTGCCGTGTAGGCGGCGGTGTTGATCACCGCCGCGTAGGGACGCGCGGCGACCGCGCGGGCGACCGCCGCCTCGTCGGTGATGTCCAGCGCCTCCCGGGTGGGGGCGTGGATCACCACGCCCTCCCGAAGGATTGCCGCTGCAACTCGGTGCCGACCTGGCCGCCGCCGCCGAGGACGAGGATCTCCCGCGTCATGGCTTCACTCCGCGCTCAGGCCGAGGCGCTCGCCGGAATAGCGGCCCTCGCGGATCGGGCGCCACCACGACTCGTTGTCGAGGTACCAGCGCACCGTGTCCTCCAGTGCCTGCTCGAAGGTGCGGCTGGGCTTGTAGCCGACCTCGGCCTCCGCCTTGCTCGGGTCGATGGCGTAGCGCCGGTCGTGGCCGGGACGGTCGGTGACGAACTGGATCAGGCGCTCGTGCGGGCCGGCCTCGGGACGGAGACGGTCGAAGATCGCGCAGAGCGTCTTCACCACGTCGAGGTTGTTGCGCACCGAGCGGCCGCCGAGGAGGTAGGTCTCGCCGACCCGGCCCTTCTCCAGCACCGCGACGAGGCCGCGGGCATGGTCCTCGACGTGGATCCAGTCGCGCTCGTTCTGGCCGTCGCCGTAGACGGGGAGGTTCTTGCCCTCCAGCGCGTTGAGGATCATCAGCGGGATCAGCTTCTCGGGGAAGTGCCGCGGCCCGTAATTGTTCGAGCAGTTGGTCACCAGCACCGGCAGGCCGTAGGTCTCGTGCCAGGCCCGCGCCAGGTGGTCGGAGGCCGCCTTGGAGGCCGAGTAGGGCGAGCGCGGATCGTAGCGGCTGTCCTCGGTGAAGAAGCCGCCCGGGGGCAGCGAGCCGTAGACCTCGTCGGTCGAGACGTGGAGGAACCGGAAGCCGTCGCGCTCCGCGCCTTGAAGCGTGTTGTAGTAGGCGCGGGCCGCCTCCAGCATCACCTGGGTGCCGACCACGTTGGTGCGGATGAAGGCGCCCGGCCCGGTGATCGAGCGGTCGACGTGGCTCTCGGCGGCGAGGTGCATCACGGCCTGCGGCCGGAACTCCTCGAACAGGCTGGACACCTTCTCGTGGTCGCAGATGTCGGCTTCGGCGAAGCGGTGCCGGTTGTCGCCCTTGAGCGGCATCAGCGAGATCGGGTTCGCCGCGTAGGTGAGCGCGTCGAGGGTCAGGACCTCGTGGCCGAGTTCCTGGACGAGGTGCAGGACCAGGGCCGAGCCGATGAAGCCGCAGCCGCCCGTGACGAGGATGCGCATGGGTTGAATGATCTCCTGAGAGGATGGCGCTCGTCGGCGCGAGGCGGGTCGAGGCGAATCGACTCGCGCTCTGATTGTAAATCTGAATGCCGGCCTCATGGAAATACGCCGGCGCTGCCCTCAGAAGATCGAGGGCAGGTCGGCGAAGCGGGGCGCGACCTTGTCCTTGGCCGAGAGCTGGGCCTCCGCCTCGCTCACCGGCCAGTCGATGCCGAGATCGGGGTCGTTCCAAAGCACGGCGCCGTCGTGCTCCGGGCTGTAGACGCCGCCGGCGACCTTGTAGGCCACCATCGTGTCCGGCTCGAGGGTGCAGAAACCGTGCCCGAAACCGATCGGGACGTAGAGCTGGTGGCCGCTCGAAGCATCGAGGCGGGCGGCGACGTGCTTGCCGTAGGTGGGAGAGTCCCGGCGCAGGTCGACCGCGACGTCGAGGATCGCGCCGGACAGCACCCGGATCAGCTTGGCCTGGGCGAAGGGATGGCGCTGGAAGTGCAGGCCGCGGACGGTGCCCTGTTGCGCCGAGAAGGACTGGTTGTCCTGGATGAAGTGGTCCTCGACGCCGTGGGCGGCCAGGATGTCGGCGCGATAGGTCTCCGAGAACCAGCCGCGGGCATCGCCGTGCCGCTTCGGGATCACCAGCTTCACCGCCGGGATCGCCTGATCGATGACCTGCATCCTGCCCACCTTCCGATAACGCGCGCCTGATCGATGCGGGGCTCTTGCCCGGCAAACATGGCACAACGGCGTCGGCCGGACCTGCCGCGGGCCGCATCCCCGCAGGCTCTACTTCGCCGGCGCGAGGTGAGCAAGATCGGCCGCAGACTGGATCCGGCGATGGGCAATAGGCGTGCGTACAGCCCTGCACAAACGGGGGCATCGCATCGGTCGGCGCGCGACGGAATTTTCGGACGGACGGGCAGACCTTCGAAACGATGTCCCGACAGGTCGCCCTATACGTTGGCGCGGGAGGCCGCGCGGACCCTCGCCGGCCGCGGCCGGGCCTGCTCGCAGGCCCGACCCTTCTTCAGCCTCACACGGCCGCGAGGGATGCCGCGATCGCCTCCAGGGCGGCCTCGGCGGCCGCTCCGTCGGGGCCGCCCGCCTGGGCCATGTCGCGGCGTCCGCCGCCGCCCTTGCCGCCGAGCCGCTCCGACCCCGCCCGCACCAGGGCGACGGCGTCGAAGCGGCCGGTCAGGTCCTCGGTCACGCCGACGACGAGGCCGGCCTTGCCGTCCGGCGCCACCCCGACGATCGCCACGATCCCGGAGCCGAGCCGCTTCTTGCCCTCGTCGGCGAGGCTCTTGAGGTCGCGCATCTCGACCCCTTGCACGACGCGGGCCATCAGCTTGGTGCCGGCGACCTCGCGCACGCCGTCGTCGCCGCCGCCGGCCGCAGCCCCGCCCATGGCGATCTTGCGGCGGGCGTCGGAGAGCTCCCGTTCCATCCGGCGGCGTTCGTCGAGGAGGGTGGCCAGGCGCTCGGGCGCCTCGGACACCGGCGCCTTGAGCAGGGCGGCGATCGCCGCGAGCTGGCGGCTCTCCCCGGCGAGGTGGCGGCGGGCGGCGTCACCCGTCATCGCCTCGATCCGGCGCACCCCGGCGCCGACCGCGCTCTCGGCCAGCACCGTCACCAGGCCGATATCCCCGGTGCGCCCGACATGGGTGCCGCCGCACAACTCGACCGAGAAGGTCTTGGCCCGGCCGTCGGCGGCCCGGTCGCGGCCCATCGAGACGACCCGCACCTCCTCGCCGTACTTTTCGCCGAACAGCGCGCGGGCGCCCGACGCGATGGCGTCGTCGACCGCCATCAGCTTCGTCACCACCGGCTCGTTCTGGAGCAGCACCCGGTTGGCGATCTCCTCGACCCGGGCCAGCTCCTCGGCCTCGATCGGCTTCGGGTGGCTGATGTCGAAGCGCAGGCGCTCGGGGGCGACGAGGGAGCCCTTCTGGGCGACGTGGTCGCCGAGCACCTGGCGCAGGGCCTCGTGCAGCAGGTGGGTGGCCGAGTGGTTGGCGCGGATCGCGGAGCGGCGCCCGTGATCGACCTTCAGCTCGACCGGCTGATTGAGGGTCAGGCTCCCCTCCTCCACCGCGACGTGGTGGACGAAGAGGTCGCCGAGCTTCTTCTCGGTCGCGGTGACGCGCGCCTTGAGGCCCTGGCCCGTAATGGCACCGGTATCGCCGACCTGGCCGCCGGATTCGCCGTAGAACGGCGTCTGGGTGACGACGAGGAGACCCTCCTCGCCGGCCCGGATCGCCTCGACCTCGGCGCCGCCGCGCACCAGCGCGGTGACGACCGCCTCGGCCTCTTCGGTATCGTAGCCGAGGAACTCGGTGGCGCCGGTGCGCTCACGCAAGCCGTACCACAGGGTCTCGGTGGCGGCCTCGCCCGAGCCGGTCCAGGCCGCCCGTGCCGCCTCGCGCTGGCGCTGCATCGCGGCCGTGAAGCCGTCGGTGTCGACCGTGATGCCGCGGGACTTGAGCGCGTCCTGGGTCAGGTCGAGGGGGAAGCCGTAGGTGTCGTAGAGGGTGAAGGCGGTCTCGCCCGACAGGCTCCCGCCTTCCGACAGGTCGCGGGTCTCGGCGTCGAGGATCGACAGGCCGCGCTCCAGGGTGCGGCGGAAGCGGGTCTCCTCGAGGCGCAGGGTCTCGGCGATCAGGCTCTCGGCCCGGGCAAGCTCGGGATAGGCCTGGCCCATCTCGCGCACCAGCGTCGGAACCAGCCGGTACATCATCGGGTCGCGGGAGCCGAGGAGCTGGGCGTGGCGCATCGCGCGGCGCATGATCCGGCGCAGCACGTAGCCGCGGCCCTCGTTGCTCGGCAGCACGCCGTCGGCGACGAGGAAGGACGAGGCGCGCAGGTGATCGGCGATCACCCGGTAGGATGCCGTCTGCTTGCCCTCGGGCGCCCGGCCGACCTGGTGCGCCACGGCGTCGATCAGGCTGCGGAACAGATCCGTGTCGTAGTTGCTCTTCACGCCCTGCAGGATCGCCGCCATGCGCTCGAGGCCCATGCCGGTATCGATCGAGGGCCGCGGCAGGTCGACCCGGTTGCCCGGCTCGATCTGCTCGTACTGCATGAACACGAGGTTCCAGAATTCGAGGAAGCGGTCGCCGTCCTCCTCCGGGCTGCCGGGCGGGCCGCCCCACAGCTCCGGGCCCTGGTCGATGAAGATCTCGGAGCACGGCCCGCAGGGGCCGGTATCGCCCATCTGCCAGAAATTGTCGGAGGTGCCGATGCGGATGATGCGGTCGTCGGAGAAGCCGGCGATCTTGCGCCACAGGGTGGCGGCATCCTCGTCGTCGGCGTAGACCGTGACCAGCAGCTTCTCGGGCGAGAGCCCGAATTCCTTGGTGACGAGGTTCCAGGCCAGCTCGATCGCCAGCGGCTTGAAATAGTCGCCGAACGAGAAGTTGCCCAGCATCTCGAAGAAGGTGTGGTGGCGCGCGGTGTACCCGACATTGTCGAGGTCGTTGTGCTTGCCGCCGGCGCGCACGCATTTCTGGGCCGTGACGGCGCGCTGGTAGGGCCGCTTCTCGACGCCGGTGAAGACGTTCTTGAACTGTACCATGCCGGCGTTGGTGAACATCAACGTCGGGTCGTTGCGCGGCACCAGCGGCGAGGACGGCACCGCTTCGTGGCCGTGCTTGGCGAAGTAGTCCAGGAAGGTGGACCGGATCTCGTTGACGCCACTCATGGGAAGAATCGTCTCTGCGGAAGGCGGGCCGGGCGGGCGCGGATATCGGGGCGCACCACGGGCGGCCCGCGGATGCATCCGCGTGTCTTTAGTCACGCGCTTCCCCCGTGTCGAGGCGGGCCCGCGCCGCTATCTGAGCCGGGGCAAGTATCAGAGCTGGGGCAAACGCGGCCGCCGGCCTGCCCGTCCGGAGCAACGTTCCATGACCGAAGAGATCCGCCTCCTCGCCTTCTCGGCCGCGCTGGGCCTCGCCCACGTCATGGCGGCCTCCGCCGCCGGGCTCCGGCAGCGCGGCGGGCTGGCCTGGGCCGCGGGCAACCGCGAGAGCGAGGGCGAGGTCACCGGCGCCGCCGCCCGGCTGAAGCGGGCCTCGGCCAATTTCTTCGAGACCTTCCCGCTCTTCGCCGCCCTGGTTCTGGCCGCCGCGGTGTCGGGCCGGCAGGGCGGCGCGGTGGCGTGGGGAGCGGAACTCTATTTCTGGGCCCGGCTCCTCTACCTGCCGATCTACGGCCTCGGCCTCCCGTGGATCCGCACGCCGGTCTGGGGCGTGGCGATGGTCGGGATCGGGTTCGTATTCGCCGGCCTGTTCGGCTGGGCGGGGCCGGGGATGTAATACCAACGGTCGTTGGAAACGACCTTTGGTTCCGTTCTCGAATTTTCGTCAAGCCTCTGGCTTGGCATAGAAAATTCGAGATGGCTCAATGGCCCGATGCGTCAGCATCTTGGGCTATTGGTATAACGACCCCGGATCGGCGCCGGCCGGCTTGAAACCCATCCCGTCGTTCCGGGCTCCGTACGCGGAACCCGGAATGACGGGATGGGTTCGACATCCGTGGAGACCCATCGAACAGGTCCTGAGACTTGCGCGATCATCTTTATGTGCTGGCCCCGGATTTCACCGATCCGGCTTTTCCGGGCCGCCGGTTCTATTGCTGGCACTGCGCCCTGATCGAGGGCGTGCTCGCGGGCTTTCCCGATCTCGCGGCTCGCCTCGACGTGACCCGCCTGCCCTGGCCCCGACCGCGCCAAGCCCTCATCGATCGCCTCGGCGAGGCGCACCAGGCGCTGCCGCTCCTGGTGCTCGCCCCCGACGCGCCGGACGGCCTCGCCACCGGCCGCCACAATAGGTTGCGCTTCATCGACGACAAGGACGCGATCCTGCGCGCGCTGCACGAGCGCCACGGCTTTCCGGAGCCGCATCCGTAGCGCATGGCCCGATCGCGTGACGGTCGGACGGCACTCTCGGTTTTCGATGGCCCCGCATGGTCCTGCGTCGGAGCGGCAGCCCCGTCGCCGGAAAATGCTCCGCGGGCTATTGTCTCCGCCACTTCGGATCCCGATATCGCCGATCGAGCCAATGAATTGCCCGCAACAGGACTGCGCTCACCGGATGCGCGCTTTTGCAGCAACAGCGGACGTTGCGTGACGCCGAGCCGTTGGCGATCACGCCGGGGGTAGGATATCCAGACCACCCGTCCGGTATCGCGCAGGAGGCGACGGAAAGCGTGACCGATCCCCGCGACGACCGCCGCATCGCCGCCGAGCTGACCCGGGCCGGCGCGAGCCCCGACCCGTTCGCCGCTGCCGTGCGGGCGACGCGGATGCCGATGGTGATCACCGATCCGCACCGGCCCGACAACCCGATCGTCTTCGTCAACGACGCCTTCACCCGGCTGACCGGCTACGCCCGGGACGAGATCGTCGGCCGCAACTGCCGCTTCCTCCAGGGGCCCGAAACCGACGCTGCCGACGTCGCGCGGATCCGCGAGGCGATCGCACGCCGGGAACCGATCGAGATCGACCTCCTCAACCACAAGAAGACAGGCGAGGCGTTCTGGAACCGGCTGCTGGTTTCGCCGGTCTTCGACGAGGCCGGGCAGCTCACCTATTTCTTCGCCTCGCAATTCGACGTGACGCTGGAGCGCGACCGGCTGGTGCGCCTGCAACGCGACCGCGACGCCCTGGAGCGGGAGATCGCGCAGCGCACGCAGGCCCTGCGGCGGAGCGAGGACCGCCTGAACTTCATCCTCAAGGCCTCGCGCCTCGGCTCTTGGACCCTCGACCTCGCCGAGATGCGGCTGGTGGCGTCCGAGAGCTGCAAGCGCATCGTCGGCCGGGAGCCGGACGCGCCGTTCACCTACGACGACCTGATCGCCGCGATCCTGCCGGAGGACCGCGACCGGATGCAGGCGGCGGTCCACGAGTCGATCGAGACCCGGAGCGACTACGACATCGAGTACCGGATCCGCACGCCCGACGGCGAGGTGCGCTGGATCCAGGCCCGCGGCCAGTCCTTCTGCGACGCGGACGGCGTTCCCTCGAGCATGGCCGGCGTGACCCTCGACGTGACCGAGCGCAAGCGCGGCGAGGAGCACCGGGCCCTGCTCGCCGAGGAGCTGAACCACCGGGTGAAGAACTCGATGGCGACGATCCAGTCGATCGCCAACCAGACCCTGACCCACGCGACCTCGTTGCCCGAGGCCCGCACCGCCTTCAACGCCCGCCTGCAATCGCTCTCCGCCGCCCACGACGTCCTGACCCGCGAGAGTTGGGAGGGGGCCACCCTGGCGGAGATCGTCGAGGAGGCCTTGCGCCCGTTCCGCACCGGCGCCGGCCAGCGCTTCCGGATCGACGGGCCGCCCGTCCGCCTGCCGCCCCGGCTGGCGCTGGCCTTCGTGATGGCCCTGCACGAACTGGCGACCAACGCGGTCAAGTACGGCGCGCTCTCGACCGAGGAGGGACGGGTGCATCTCGGCTGGGAGGTGACCGGCGACGGTCTGCTCCGGCTGCGCTGGGAGGAGACGGGCGGCCCGCCGGTCGCGGCCCCGAGCCGACGCGGGTTCGGCTCGCGGATGATCGAGCGGGTGCTGGCCGCCGAGATCGGCGGCACGGCGGAAGTCGCGTATCGGCCGGGGGGTGTCGTGGCGGAGGTGGAGGCGCCGTTGCCGGAGGTGGGGGTGGCGGGCGGCTGAATCTGTCCGGTCGGTCAGCGCGGGTCTGCTTCCGACCGAAAATGTGAAATCTCAGAGCCTGTTCGAGCAGAGTGATTTGACAAAAACGCAGAGGAATCAGGAGATATCCTACCCTTCCACCTCATCCTGAGGTGTTAGCCGATTGAAAATCGGCTGACCTCGAAGGAGGGCTCCAGGGATCGCGGAGGCTTCTGGGAGCCTCCTTCGAGGTCAGTCGATCTCCGATCGCGTGCGATCTCTGATCGCCAACACCTCAGGATGAGGTGGAAGGATGGGATATCCCATGATCCGTTTCGGCTTTGATCAGACCGATCCGCTCAAACAGGCTCTCGAACGCACGCCGAAGAATCCGAACAATCCTCCACGCCACCATCACTCGAGTGTTCCGAACGGCCGCTGCGATGCGGCCGGGGTGCCGATGCCGTCGATCGGCCAGGGGTGTCCGAGGAGAAATTCGTCCATGGCTTTCGAGTGTTCACACAGCTTCGACCCATTTCGGTCGTTCCGCGCGACCCCGGACTCGGCCGATGCGCGGTGGTAGGCTGGCACGGTCATGGAACTGAAGTGGCTCGAGGACTTTGCCACCCTCGCCCGAACCGGCAGCTTCTCCCGTTCGGCGGAGGAGCGTCACGTGACGCAGTCGGCGTTCAGCCGCCGCATCCAGGCCCTCGAAGCGTGGCTCGGCGTCGCGCTCATCGACCGCAGCACCTATCCGACCACATTGACGCCCGAGGGCCGGGAATTCCGCGAGACCGCCGAAGAGGCGGTGAGGATGATCCACGGTAGCCGAGCGTCCTTGCAAGCGAAGAACCGTCCGAGCACCCGAACCGTGACCGTCGCCGCGCTCCACACGCTCGCGCTGGCATTCTTTCCGCGCTGGTTTCGCCAGGTCGAGGCGTTTACGGGGCCGCTCGACAGCCGCCTGCTCCCGGACAATTTCCATGCCTGTCTCCAGGCCATCGTCGAGGGCGGCTACGATTTCCTGCTCACGTTCTACCATCCCGGCGTTCCGCTGCCGCTCGATCCCGAGATTTTCCCGTATCGCGTCGTCGGCTACGACAGTCTCGTCGCCGTGCGCAGCGCCTTGCGGACCGAGGATCCCGCGACGCTCCCGGTGCTCAGCTACTCCAAGAGTTCGTTCCTCGGGCGCATCGCGATCCTGGCGCAAGCGCAGGCAGGGGGGCCGTCTCCTACGACCTCGCACATCAACGAGAACGCCATGGCCGAGGCGTTGAAGTTCATGGTGCTGGAAGGGCACGGGATCGCGTGGTTGCCGCGCAGCCTCGTGACCCGGGAGTTGGAAGCCGGCGAGTTGATCGCCTCCGGCGCGGAAACCGTTCTCGAAGTCCGCCTCTATCGCAACGGCGGACATCGTCGCCCCGCGGTTGCGGGGGTTTGGGAGGCGTCGGGCGTGATCGCGGAAACTATGCGGGAGCGGAATAACCTAGGCTGACATGGCATTGGACCCGGTGTCGGACGCTGCGCATCCTGCCCGGCAACAGGAGGTCGCGATGCTTGGTGTTCTCGGTGGAATGGGTCCGATGGCGACCGTCGATTTCATGGGCAAGGTCGTCCGGAATACGCCAGCCGCCCGCGATCAAGACCACCTCCAGATGGTCGTTTGTTCGGCCGCCAATATCCCGGACCGCACCGCCGCGATCCTCGGCGAGGGCCCCGATCCGTTGCCCGCCATGGTGGATGCCCTGCGACGGCTGGAGGCGGCGGGCGTCACCTGCGTCGCCATACCCTGCAACACGGCCCATCACTGGCACGCCGCCCTGCAAGCCATGACGCCTGTGCGCGTCCTGCACATTGTCGACGCCGTCGCCGAGATGCTCACCGAGTCCGATGGCGGCGGCCTGGGCGTGCTGGCGACCAGCGGCACGGTCGAGGCGGGCATCTACCAGGAGCGTCTGGCCCACAGGGGCATCACTTGCCGGATGCCCGATGCGGCCGGTCAGGCCGAGGTGATGCGTGCGATTCGATTGGTGAAGGCCGGGCAACTCGCCGAGGCCACGGAGATCCTGCGGGCACAAGCCATGGCGCTGGTTTCCACCGGCTGTCGTCAGGTCGTGATGGCTTGTACCGAGATCCCCGTCGCGCTTGCGGCCGAAGAGGGGGCGCTGCGCACCGTGCTGGTGGATGCCACGGAGGCACTGGCCCGTGCCTGTGTCAGAACATGCATGGCAAGCGCACACGATTCCGCGACGTCCCTCGCCGCTTAGGCATGGTTGTGCTCGCCGGCCCTCAGCGGCCGCTCGCACGCTCCGGCCGCTCGGATTCCGACCGCTCCCCTCCCAACCACCGGATCACCCCCGCCAGCCGTCCCCCTCCCCGCCCTCCGGCACGATCAGCCGCAGCGGCGCTCCCGCCACCATCCTTTCCCCGAACGGCGCGACGAGCCGCCCCGCCGCCAGCGCCTCGGCCACTAGGGCGCTGTGCCCGATGAGCACGCCGTGGCCGGCGAGCGCCGCGTCCAGCGCGATGCCGTAGAGCGAGAACGCCGCCTCCCGCGCCGGGCGCAGGGCGCCGGCACCGTGGGCGCTCAGCCAGCGCGGCCAGTCCTCGCGCCAGACCGAATCGTGCAGCAGCGTCGCCCCGGCGAGGTCCCGCGGATCGCGCAAGGACGCCGCCAGGGCGGGGGCGCAGACCGGAAACAGGTCGTCCCGGGCCAGCACCACGGAGGTGCAGCCGGCGGGCGCGGCCTCGCCGAAATACAGGCCGAGATCGACCGGCTCGCGAAGATAGTCCGGCGGGTCGTCCCGGGTCAGGATCGCGACGTCGAGATCGAAGGCGGCTTGCAGGGCGGGCAACCGGGGCGCGAGCCAGAGCTGGGCGATGCAGGGCAGGGCGGCGAGCGTCAGGCTGCGCGGCCGGCCGACCGCGCGCATCACCCGCACGGCATGGTTCACCGCATCGAAGGCCGCGGTCAGGGAGGGCAGCACCGCCCTCCCCTCAGCGGTCAGGCACAGGCCGTTCGGCCGGCGGTGGAAGAGCGGGCGGCCGAGCCAGGCCTCCAGCCCCTTCACCTGGGCGCCGATCGCCGCCGGGGTCACGTGGAGTTCCCGGGCCGCCGCCGCGTAGCCGCCATGGCGCGCCGCCGCCTCGAAGGCCCGCAGGGCATTGAGCGAGGGCGGAGCCGCCCGGCCGGCCGGATCCATCGCGAGGCTCACATCGTCGAGGCCAAGACAATCCGAGACCAAGAAAAGCTTGGCCTCACGTCAAGCTTATCCCGTTTGCCGGCCGCCGCCGCAAGCCCGACACTGGGCTCCCGCCACCGACGGACACCCTCCCATGCGCCTCCTCCACGACGGCTATTTCGACCAGGGCCTCGATGCCGACCCCGAGCTCGCCGCCTCGATCCGCGGCGAGCTCGCGCGGCAGCGGGACGGGATCGAGCTGATCGCCTCGGAGAACATCGTCTCGCGGCTGGTGCTGGAGGCGCAGGGCTCGGTCCTCACCAACAAGACCGTCGAGGGCCTGGCCTACGCCCGCTATTACGGCGGCGCCGAGCATGCCGACGCGATCGAGGCCCTGGCAGTGACCCGGGCGACGCGCCTGTTCGGCTGCCGCTTCGCCAACGTGCAGCCCCATTCGGGCTCGAACGCCAATGCGGGCGTGTTCCTCGGGCTGCTCGAACTCGGCGACACGATCCTGTCGATGGGCGTCGAGGCCGGCGGCCATATCAGCCACGGCCACCCGGCGACCCTGACGGGGCGCGACTACACCATCGTGCGCTACGGCGTGGAACGCGACAGCGAGCGGGTGGAACTGGACTCGGTCGCCCGCCTCGCCCGCGAGCACCGCCCTAAGATGATCGTCGCCGGCGGCTCGGCCTATGCCCGCGCCCTCGATTTCGCAGGCTTGCGCGCCATCGCCGACGAGGTCGGGGCGCTGCTCCTGGTCGACATGGCGCATTTCGCCGGCCTCGTCGCCACCGGGCTCCATCCCCACCCCTTCCCGCACGCCCACGTGGTGACCTCGACCACCTACAAGTCCCTGCGCGGCGCCCGGGGCGGGCTGGTCCTGTGGAACGACCCCGCCCTGTCGGACAAGATCAACTACGGGATCTTCCCGGGCGTGCAGGGCTCGGTGATGATGCACGGCGTCGCCGCCAAGGCCGCCTGCTTCGGCGAGGCCCTGCGGCCCGAATTCGCCACCTACAACCGGGCGGTCCTCGACAATGCGAGGGCGCTCGCCGAGAGCGTCGCGGAATCCGGGATGCGGCTTGTCGCCGGCGGCACCGATTGCGGGCTGATGCTGGTCGACCTCTCGCCCCAGGGCGTGACCGGGGATGTCGCGGCCAAGGCCCTGGAGGCGGCGGGCCTCGCGGTCAACAAGAACCAGATCCCGTTCGACACCCGCCCGCCCGAGGCGCCCTCGGGCCTGCGCCTGTCCTCGAATGCCGGGACGGCACGGGGTTTCGGCGCACAGGAATTCCGGCAGGTCGGCCGCTGGATCGCCCGGGTGGTGGCGGCGCCCCACGACGAGGCCGGGCTGGCGGCGATCCGCGAGGAGGTCCTGGCGCTCTGCCGCCGGTTCCCGATCTACGACGGGGCGTGAGCCCCATCCACCACCCCGCCGATCAGGTTGCGCCCGAGCAGGAACTCGGCGCTGAAATCGGTGCGGATCAGCGGCTCCATCGCCACCGGTCCGGCTAAGCCCTGCGCCTCCGTCCGCCGCGCCGCGATCGCTTCGGCGCGGTCCACCGCCCGGAAGCGGATCCGCGTGCCGCCCTGTGCCTGAGCGAGCCGCCCGAGATCCGGGCCGATCACGGTCGCGATCTTCGGGTAGCCGCCGGTGGATTGCCGGTCGGCCATCAGGACGATCGGCCAGCCCTCCCCCGGCACCTGGATCGCCCCCATGGCGATGCCGTCCGAGACGATGTTGTAGCCCTTGGCATGGGTGAGCGGCGTGCCGTCGAGGAAGCAGGCCATCCGGTCGCCCTTGGTCGTCACCGTCCAGGGCCCGGCCAGGAAGGCGGCGATCTGGTCGTCACCGAAAAAATCGTCCTGCGGGCCCAGCACCACCCGGATCTCCTCCGGCGGGCGGGCGAGCCAGGGCGCCACCAGGGCGTGGGGATCGGCCGGGCCGGGGCGGCCTTCCGCGATCGTCAGCCGGTCGCCGGCCCGGAGCGCCCGCCCGTCGAGGCCGCCGAAGGCGGAGCGGGTATGGGTCGCGGTCGAGCCGAGGGTCGGCGCTAGGTCGAACCGGCCCGCGACGGCGAGATACGCCCAGGCCCCGGCCCGGCCGGCCCGCACGACGAGATGGCTGCCGGGCTGGAGCGTCAGCGCGCAGGACGGCGGCAGGGGCGCGCCGTCGAGGCTGATCCGGAACTCGCCGCCGGCGAGCGCGATCCCGAGCGGTCCGCCCTCCGCCGTCACCTCGACGCCGCCCAGCGAGACTTCCAGGGCGGTGGCGCCGGGCGGGTTGCCGAGCGCCCGGTTGGCGGTGGCGTGCGCCAGCGGGTCCATCGGCCCGGCGGCGGTGATGCCGTAGCGCAGGTAGCCGTGGCGGCCGCCATCCTGCAGCGTCACGCCGGGACCGGCCGAGAGGATGCTGAGACGCGGGGTCATGCGGCCTCCCGGCGCTGGGCGACGATCTCGCCGGATGCGGCGCGGCGTTCGAGATCCGCGAAGGTGGCGGGGTCGATGGGCTCGAAGCGGAGCGTGTCGCCGACCGCGACCGGGAACGGATCGGGCCGGTGCGGCGCGTAGAGCCGCTCCGGCGTGCGGCCGATCACGTACCAGCCCGTCGGCATCGGGAAGGTGCCGACGGCAGCCAGCCCCCCGCCGATCAGGAGCGCGTTGGCCGGATGCGGCGGGCGCGGCGTGGCGCGGCGCGAGACGGCCAGCTCCGTCGGCAGGCCGCCGAGATAGGCGAAGCCCGGGGCGAAGCCGTACATGTAGACCCGGTACTCGGCCCCGGCATGGAGCGCTGCGACGCGCTCGACGCTCAAGCCCGTTGCCTGCGCCACGGCACCGATATCCTCGGCACAGGCCGGATCGTAGCAGCAGGGCAGCGTCCAAAGTGTCGCGCCGGCCCGGGCCGAGGCGGGCTGCGCCGCCAGCGCCAGCACCCGCGCAGCGAGGTCGTCGCGGTCGAGGACCAGGGGGTCGTAGTGGATCATCAGCGAGCGGTAGGTCGGCACCGTCTCGCGCAGTCCCTCGGGCGGCGCGGAGCGGAGTGCGTCGTCGAGGGCGAGCACGCGGTCGTGGATGGCGGGATCGACGGTGGCGCCGAACTCCGCCACCAGGGCGGCCTCGCCGGCATCGAGGAGGCGGGGGCTCTCCATCGGATCAGGCCCGGAACGGCGCGAGGCGCACGCCGGCGCCTTCGAGCCTCGCGCGCACGGCCCGGGCGGTGGCGACCGCATGGGCGGAATCGCCGTGGACGCAGACCGAGCGGATCGGCGTCGGCAGGCGCCGGCCGCTCGCCGCGATGATCGCCCCCTCCTGCACCATGGCGAGCACCCGCTCGGCGGCCTCCGCCTCGTCGGTGATCAGGGCGCCCGGCTGGCCGCGGGGGATCAGGAACCCGGCCTCGGTGTAGCCGCGGTCGGCGAAGATCTCCTGGTGCACGTCGAGCCCCTGCGCCTCGCCGGCCGCGACCTGGGCCGTCAGCGCGATGGCGAGCAGGGACAGGGACGGATCGACCGCCTTGACGGCCCTGGCGATGGCATCCGCCACCTCCCGCTCCACCGCCGCGAGATTGGCGAGCGCCCCATGCGCCTTGACGTAGGTGACGCGGTGGCCGGCATAGGCCGCGAGCCCGGCCGCCGCGCCGACCTGGAAGGCGACCAGGCGCTCGACCTCGCCGGGGGTGAAGGGCAGGATCCGGCGGCCGAAGCCCCAGAGGTCCGGATAGCCGGGATGGGCGCCGACCGCGACGCCGCGCTCGCGGGCGATGGCGAAGGTGCGGGCCATGATCTCGGGATCGCCCGCGTGCAGGCCGCAGGCGACGTTGGCCGAGGTGACGACCTCCAGCATCGCCGCGTCGTCGCCGCAGCGGTAATCGCCGAAACCCTCGCCGAGGTCCGAATTGAGATCGATGGACGGCATGGCGGGCACTCCGGGCAAGCGGGCGGATGCCATGTCCTGGCATCGCTCCGGCGCCCCTGCAACCCGCGGGCCGCGCCGGACCGGGTTGCTCCCGAAGCCGTCCCGCCGGGTCAGAGCGCCAGGGCGCTCACCGACAGGTCCAGCGCGCTGCGGGCGAGCCAGACCACGCTCCAGCCGATCAGGCCGAACCAGGCCAGGACGAGCGGCACGCCGACCGCCAGGGTGAGCACCATCGCAGCCTGGCGCAACTTGGCCTCGTATGACGCAGCGACGGTCGCGGCCCGTGCCGTCACGGACACCTTCGTGCCGAACTGGATCATTGGGTTAGGTCCCGGAGAGATCATGCCGCTGCGGTGGCAAGCGGCGGGCCCGGCGGGTGCGGGTCGTCATGCCGGCGCACAAACGCGGGATGGTTAACGAAGTTCCCTCGCGCTTCCGGGACCTCATTGGACTTGCGTCGGCAGGCCAGCGCAACTCCGCCGAGGTTGTTGTTTCGTCGCGGATTCTTGTCGTAAAACCGGAAGCTCCTTCTGCGAAATCTGCTCGGACGACGCGCCACATACCGGCCCCGGATCCGGCCACGGGCGACAGGCTGGTGGATTCCTCGTCGTCGCGCATGGACGCCACCCCTGGCCCCCGCTACCTTCACCTAACACGGTCAGGTTGCGACGACCGTCGCGCGGCGTCACGTCGAGCCGCGGAAACCGAGGAGCCGGGCAGGCCGTGCCTGCCGATCCGGAGGTGCGATCATGCGTGACGGGATGCGCCGCTCGGTCGGCCTCGCTTTCCTGCTCGGTGTCCTGTGCGCGCCGCCGGCACGGGCACAGGACCCGGCCGCGTCCCGCCCGTGGAGCGACCCGCCGGCGAAGCCCGCCGGCACGGAAGCGGGAAAGCCTGCCCCCTCCGGCGAACACGCCGCCGCGACGTCCCCGCGCGCGGCATCGCCATCACCGATCAAGAAGCCCGTGAGGACCGCGTCCCGGCCGCGGATGGCGGAGCGCCCGGCGCTCGCGCGGCGCAAGGCCGAGCGGCGAGACCGGGTCGCGGCGCGTCCCGGCAGCCGGCCGGTCGTCATGGCGGCGCCCCGTCAGGCCCTTGCCCGCCGGTCCCTCGCCGTCCGGATGCCGCCGGAGACGCCGGCCATGCGGATCGCCCGCCCGCTCCCGCCGGACATGTCCGGCGATCGCGACGTCGACCTCTGGGTCGATTCCCGCGCCGACCGGATCCGCCGGGCGCAGGATGGCGGCTTCCTGGTCATGCGCCGCTCCACCCTCGAGGACCCGATGGGCCGCCGGATGCAGATCCTGCGTCCCCTCGACGACGAGGACGAGTAGCCTACAGCCACGGCCGCGAGGCCAAGTGCGCGCCGAGCAGCAGGAGGCCGATCAGGAAGGCGCGGCGGAAGGTCGGGGCGGAGACGCGCCCGCGCAGCCACTGCCCCGCGGCCATGCCGAGAAGCGCCGGCGCCAGGGTGACGAGGGAGGCGGCTCCGGCCGCGAGCGGCAGCACCCCCTCCCGCGCGAGGCCGGCGGCGAGCGCCACGGTCGAGACCGTGAAGGACAGGCCGAGGGCCTGGATCAGCTGGTCCCGGTCGAGGCCCAGCGCCTGGAGGTAGGGCACCGCCGGAATCACGAAGACCCCGGTCGCCCCCGTGACGAGGCCGGTGACGAGCCCGATGACGGGCGACAGCCAGGACTCCGTGCGGGCGGGCACCCGGACCGCGAAGCCGGCCAAGCCGATCACCGCGTAGATCACCAGCGCCGCACCGAGAGCGCTCGCGGGTCCCGGCCCCTTGGCGCCTGCGATCAGCCCGGTGCTCGCCACGGTCCCGACCGCGATGGCGACCATCATCGCCCAGAGCCGCCGCAGCAGGCCTCCGAAGCGCGGCCCGGCGAGCAGCTGCCAGAGATTGGTGACGAAGGACGGCACGA